>NZ_JBEZXS010000014.1:0-103607 GCF_040638185.1 Streptomyces sp. NPDC026672 | reverse complement strand
CGGTCCTGCTGCTGGGGGCACTCGCGGAGGCATGAGGTCCCCCGACGATCCCGACACGGGACGTGAGACCCCCGACGGCCCCGGGACGCCGGTGCGGTCCTGCTGCTGGGGGCACTCGCGGAGGCATGAGGTCCCCCGACGATCCCGACACGGGACGTGAGACCCCCGACGGCCCCGGGACGCCGGTGCAGTTCTGCTGCTGCGCTCGCGCGGAGGCCAAAGCCCCCGACGGCACCGGGACGTCGGTGTGGTCCGGTCCTCCCGCCGGAGGGCCGGACCGTCCGCCGGCCGGCCGGAGCCGGTCGGCGGGCCGGGGTGAGCCCCGGTCAGTGGGTCGTGGTGAGCTGGGACTCGCCCGCTCCGGACTCGGCGCCGGTCCCGGACGGGTCGGCGGAGCCGCCCACCGCGTCGCCGCCACCCTGCTGTTCGCCGGTGCCCTGCTCCTCACCGGTGCCCTGCTCCTCACCGGTGCCCTGCTGCTCGCCGGTGCCCGAGGGGTCGGTGCCCGCGCCGGACTGGTCACCGGCGCCGGCGCCGGCCTCGTCGCCCGCGCCCGCTCCGGCACCGCCGTCGCCGAGGCTGGCGCCGGTGGCCTGGAGCGCCGTGGTCACCGGCTGGAAGAACGTCTCGCCGCCGCTGGTGCAGTCGCCGCTGCCGCCGGAGGTGAGGCCGAGCGCGCTGCCGTCCTGGGTGAACAGGGAGCCGCCGCTGTCGCCGGCCTCGGCGCAGACGTCGGTCTGGATGAGTCCGGTGACGGTGTCGACGCCGTTCGGGTCGGTCTCGCTCTGGAAGTTGACGGTGGCGTCGAGTCCGGTGACCGTGCCGTCGTGGAGCCCGGTGGTGCTGCCCATCCGGAACACGTTCGTACCGACGGTGGCCTCGGCCGCCTGGGTGATCTGGACGGTCTGCCCGTTGCCGACGTTCACCTCGCTGGGCGCCTCGGTGGCGGGGTCGTCGTACTTGACGAGGGAGAAGTCACCCTCGCCGGGGAACGTGGCCTGGTCGACCGTGGCGATGGGCTGCCCGGTCTCCGAGTCGGACCACTCCTTGGCGGCGACACCGCAGTGACCGGCCGTCAGGAAGGCGGGGCTGCCGTCGGACGCGGTGACGTTGAAGCCGAGGGAGCAGCGGACGGTGCCGCCCTGCACCTGGGAGAAGATGGCGTCGCCGCCGGAGACGAACGTCTTGAAGGTGCCCGAGGACTTCTTGAGGACGGCCGTGCCGGAACCGAGGTTCCGGACCGTCGACTCCAGCCGGTCCCAGCGGGCGCCGGTGACCGTGCTGTCGGCGGTGACGACCACCTTGTTGGTGCGCGGGTCGACGGCCCAGGACGTACCGGGCATCGTCGCGTCCTTCTTCAACGTGCTCGCGGCGGCCTGGAGTTCGGCGGTGCTGTTGGCCACCTCCCGCACGGCCGCGCCGGCCTTCTTCGCCTGCACGATCACGTTGTTGTCATCGCCGTTGATCACGTTGACGACGAGTTGGCTGCTGCCGCTGTCGTAGTAGGAACCGGCGAACGCGTCACCGAGGAGCCCCTGCAGCTGTGCGGCGAGATCCGAGGCGTCCGCCGCCTTGAGGGTCTTGGGGGCACCGGTGTCGCCGGCGGCCTCGTCCTGGGAGGCGTTGGCGTTGGGCAGCAGGAGCGCCGCCGCGCCGAGTGCCGCCACCGAACCGACGGCTATGGCCGCCTTGCGCTTCGGAATCCGCTTGTGACTCAAACTTCTCGACCTCCTGGGGGGACGGGGTCCGTGCCGCCGTCGCGGCAGCTGATTCATGGGCGCCTGGATGGCTGTAGGTACGGACGGTCCGCGAGGTGTGTTCAAGGGGAGTCGCCAACAGGTCGTGCACGACTGCGAATCGGCCACGCTCCGCCCCGGGCCCACCACCCGCCGGCCGATGACGTTCGGCGACCGGCCGGACACGGTCCGTCCTGAACTCGCGCCGGAATCCCCGCTCCAGGGAATCTGCACATCCAATGCCCAATCGGGTCACCGAGTGCGGCGTATCTGCACATGCGCGCGCCCCCGTGCGCGCCTTTGGCGCGGAGTGCCGGATTCGGCCGGACGGGAGCAAGCGAGGGCGTGCGCCGATGCCGTGACGCATGTGAAGGAGTCGCCGACATGCCGTGCGCAGACCTGCACGGTTGTTTCCTTGTGTGACTCAAGTTCCCTGGTGGGACTGGTGATTGATTGGAAGCGCGAGCGCCGGGCGTGCTTTGATCCATCGCACCGCGGGGGCCGCTCGGGCTCCCGGCAACGGGCGCCCGGTGCCCGCGGTCGCGGCCGTCCATCTGTCCCCAGAGGGGGCCGCTCCCCCCTTGTGAGATATCCATATGAAGGGAAGTTCCATCATGAACTCCACCCCCCAGGTCGAGACCGCCGAGATCTCCGACGCCGACCTCGACAACGTCTCGGGCGGTCTGTCCCTGAACGCCGTCGGCACCGTCACCGGCCTGGTGGACGGCGTCGCCCCGGTGTCCGGCCTGGTCGGCACGGCCGTCAGCACGGTCGAGGGTGTCACCGGTCTGAACACCGCTCCGGTCACCGGCCTGGTCGCCGGTCTCTGACCGCACCTCGTCACCGCTGAGTCCCGGAGCCGTTCCCCGGCTCCGGGGCTCTCGGGTGTCCGAAACCACGTCGTAGCGCAGTCTCTCCCACAGGTGAGGGAAGTCCCGTGCAGTTCCGCCAACAGGCCCTCGCCAAGCTCCAGTCGCCGGAGGAGCTGGACCTCCCCGTGCGGCTGGCCCGCCCGCAGGGCTGGCTCGCGCTGTCCGTCACCGTGGTGGTCATGGCCGCGGCCTCGGTGTGGGCGGTGACCGGCTCGGTCGCCTCCACCGTCTCCGCGCCCGCCATCCTCACGCACGGGCAGGGCAGTTACGTCCTCCAGAGCCCCGTCGCCGGCCAGGTCACCGCCGTACTCGCCGAGCAGGGCGAACGGCTCGCGGCCGACGCGCCCGTCCTCGAGGTCCGTACGGACAAGGGCGATTCCGTGGTCCGCACGGTCGCCGCGGGCCGCGTCACCGCGCTCGCCGCCACCGTCGGGCAGATCATCCGGACGGGCGCGGACGTCGCCGCCGTGGAGAAGGCCGCCCGCGCCTCCGACCCGCTGTACGCGACGGTGTTCGCCCCGGCCGAGAGCGCCTCCTCGATCCCGGCCGACGCCGCCGTCGACCTCACCGTCTCCTCGGTGTCCACGCAGGAGTACGGCGTGCTGCGCGGCCATGTGAAGTCGGTGGACCGCACGGCCCAGTCGGCCCAGTCCATCGCCGCGTTCCTCGGGGACCAGCAGCTCGGCGAGCAGTTCACCAGGCAGGGCCGGCCCGTCGCCGTGCTGGTGCGGCTCGACAAGTCCTCGAAGACCAAGAGCGGTTACCGGTGGAGCTCGGCCGGGGGTCCTCCCTTCGCCCTCGAATCCATGACCCTGGCCACGGGTTCCGTCCGGCTGGCCGACCAGCGTCCCCTCGATTGGCTGCTCCCGTGACCACCGCCCAGGAAACCCGCTCGAGACGGCGCACCGCGCCGCCCAAACGCCCGGTGCCCAAGAGCCGTACGAAGACGGTCCGCACCTCCAGCGTGCTCCAGATGGAGGCCGTCGAGTGCGGCGCCGCCTCCCTCGCCATGGTCCTCGGCCACTACGGCCGGCACGTCCCGCTGGAGGAGCTGCGCATCGCGTGCGGCGTCTCCCGCGACGGCTCGCGCGCCAGCAACCTGCTGAAGGCGGCCCGCAGTTACGGGCTGACGGCCAAGGGCATGCAGATGGACCTGGCCGCCCTCGCCGAGGTCGCGGCCCCGGCCGTGCTGTTCTGGGAGTTCAACCACTACGTCGTCTACGACGGCATGGGCCGCCGCTTCGGCCGGCGCGGGGTCTACATCAACGACCCCGCCAAGGGCCGCCGGTTCGTGCCCATGGAGGAGTTCGACGGCAGCTTCACCGGTGTCGTGCTGGTGATGGAGCCGGGCGAGGGCTTCGAGAAGGGCGGCCGCAGGCCGGGGGTGCTCGGCGCGATGCCGGCCCGGCTGCGCGGCACCGCGGGCACCCTGCCCGCCGCCGTCCTCGCGAGCCTGCTGCTGGTGGCGGTCGGCGCCGCGCTGCCCGCGCTCAGCCGCACCTACATCGACATGTTCCTCATCGGCGGCCAGACCTCCCTCCTCGGCGTGCTGTTCGCCGCGATGGGCGCCTGCGTCCTGCTGACCCTGGTGCTGACCTGGCTCCAGCAGGCCAATCTGCTGCACGGCCGGATCATCTCCTCCACGCTCTCCAGCGCCCGCTTCCTGCGCCATCTGCTGCGGCTGCCGGTGACGTTCTTCTCCCAGCGCAGCCCCGCCGACCTGGTGCAGCGGCTCCAGTCCAACGACCAGGTCGCCGAGACCCTGGCCCGCGACCTCGCCGCGGCGGGCGTGGACGCGGTGGTCGTCGTGCTGTACGCGGTGCTGCTGTACACGTACGACCCGCAGCTGACGTTCGTCGGCATCGGCGTCGCCCTGCTCAACCTGGTCGCGATGCGGCTGGTCGTACGGCTGCGCGCGACCCGGACCGCGAAGCTGCGCGCGGACACCGCGCGGCTCACCAACACCGCCTACACCGGGCTCCAGTTGATCGAGACCATGAAGGCGACCGGCGGCGAGGACGGCTACTTCCGCAAGTGGGCGGGGCAGCACGCCTCGACCCTGGAGGAGCAGCAGCGGCTCGGGGTGCCGAGCGCCTGGCTCGGGGTGGTCGCGCCGACGCTCGCCACCCTCAACAGCGGGCTGATCCTGTGGATCGGCGGCATGCGGGCGGTGGAGGGCCACATCTCCGTCGGACTGCTGGTCGCGTTCCAGGCGCTGGTGGCCCGCTTCACCGCCCCGCTGACCCGGCTCAACGGGGTCGCGGGCCGCATCCAGGACTTCGCGGCGGACGTGGCCCGCCTCAAGGACGTGGAGAACTTCCAGGCCGACCCGCTCTACGACCGGCCCGGCACCGGCGACTCGGCGCGGCGGCTGCACGGCCACGTCGAGCTGGAGAACATCTCCTTCGGCTACAGCCCGCTCGACAAGCCCCTGCTCACCGGCTTCGACCTGACCGTCGGACCCGGACAGCAGGTGGCCCTGGTGGGCGGCTCGGGCAGCGGCAAGTCCACGGTGTCCCGGCTGATCTCGGGCCTGTACGCCCCCTGGGAAGGGACCATCCGGATCGACGGGCGGCGCCTGGAGGACATCCCGCGCGGCTCGCTCGCGGCGTCGGTGTCCTTCGTCGACCAGGACGTGTTCCTCTTCGAGGGCTCGGTGCGCGACAACGTGGCCCTCTGGGACCCGTCGATCCCGGACGAGGCCGTGGTGGAGGCGCTGCGGGACGCCGCGCTGTACGACGTGGTGACGCGCCGGCCCGGCGGCATCCGCAGCAGGGTCGAGCAGGACGGCCGCAACTTCTCCGGCGGGCAGCGCCAACGCCTGGAGATCGCACGGGCGTTGGTGCGCCGGCCGAGCATCCTCGTGCTGGACGAGGTGACCAGCGCGCTGGACGCGGAGACCGAGCAGGTCGTCATGGACAACCTGCGCCGCCGCGGCTGTGCCTGCGTGGTGATCGCCCACCGGCTGAGCACCGTGCGCGACAGCGACGAGATCGTGGTGCTCCAGCACGGCACGGTCGTGGAACGCGGACGGCACGACGAACTGGTGGCGCGCGGCGGGGCGTACGCCGCACTTGTCAGGGAGCGGTGAGATGACCTCCGTGCACGATGGCGACCTGGTTCTCGGCGCGCTCGGTTCGCTGGGCGCGCCGGTCGACTGCGCCGGTCTGAGCCGACTGGACCTCGGCGGCCCGCAGGTGCTGTGGCTGGTCGCGGCGGGCGCCCTGGACCTGTTCGCGGTGGACGCCGGGCAGCAGGGCCACTGGCACCACCTCGGCCGACTGGAGACGGGCGCGCTGCTGCTCGGCCCGGTCGCGGGCCCGCAGCACACGCTGGTGGCCCGCCCGCAGCGGGACTGCGTGGTGCGCCGGATCGGGCTGCGCGAGCTGTACCAGCCGCCGAACACCCAGACCTGGTCCTACGACGAGTACGGCAACCCGCAGTACGTGCCGCCGACGACGAGCCCGCTGGAGTACGCCCTCGCCCTGGGCGTCGGCCGCGGCCTCTCGGTCCTCTTCCAGGCGCCCATGGCCACGGAGCGCCCGGCCGAGGGTGGGGGTGCCCCCGCGCGAGCGTATTCGAGCGCGGGGGACGACGACGACGTGTTCTGGATGCAGGTGCCGCCGGGCAGCGTCCAGTACGGCTCGGTGTACGGCGCGGAGGCCGCCGCCGACCTGCTGATGGACCCGGCGGTGTGGCAGAGCATGGTCGACCAGCAGTACCGGCTGCTGACCACGCTGGACCGCTGGATCGAGCAGCTGGAGCGCACGCACGAGACCCGGACGGCGGCCGGCATCAAGGCCGGTGAGGCGGTGCGCGCGCAGGCCGACCGGACACTGCTCGCCTCCATCGGCAGGGCGCCGGCGCAGCGCGCGACGGCCGCCGACGCCGACGCGACGTACGCCGCCTGTGTGCTGGTGGCGCGGGCCACCGGGATCGTCCTCGCCGAACCGGCGCAGAGCGGCACCGAGAGCGAGCGCCTGGACCCGGTGGAGCGGGTGGCGCTGGCGTCCCGGGTGCGGACCCGCGCGGTGCGGCTGGACGGGGCCTGGTGGCGGGACGACATCGGTCCGCTGGTGGGGCACCGGGCGCTGTCGGGGGCGCCGGTCGCGCTGCTGTGGCGGCGCGGCGGTTATGTGGCGGTGCATCCGGCGACCGGCCGCGAGACGCCGGTCGAGAAGGCGAACGCGGAGGAGTTCGAACCGCGCGCGGTGATGTTCTACCGCCGGCTGCCGGACCGGGCGATGGGTCCGCTCGGACTGCTGCGCTTCAGCATGCGCGGCACGCGCGGCGACGTCCTCGCGCTGCTGCTCGCGGGTCTGGTGACGGTGGCGATCGGCGCGCTGGTGCCGATCGCGACGGGCAAGGTGCTCGGCGAGTACGTGCCGAAGGCGCAGCAGAGCCTCATCGTGCAGGTCTGTCTGGCGGTGATGGTCAGCGGGATCGTGGCGGCGGCGTTCATGCTGCTGGAGAACCTGACGATGCTGCGTCTGGAGGGCCGGATCGAGGCGACGCTGCAACCGGCCGTGTGGGACCGGCTGCTGCGGCTGCCGACGGCGTTCTTCACCCAGCGCTCCACGGGTGAACTGGCCAGCGCGGCCATGGGGATCAGCTCGATCCGCCGGCTGCTCGCGGGCGTGGGCCCGGTGGTGGCGCAGTCGGTGACGGTGGGCGGGATGAACCTGGCGCTGCTGTTCTGGTTCAGCGTGCCGATGGCGCTGGCTGCGCTCGGCATGCTCGCGGTGATCGCCACCGTGTTCCTGGGCCTCGGGCTGTGGCAGGTGCGCTGGCAGCGGCGTCTGGTGGTGCTCGGCAACAAGCTGAACAACCAGGCGTTCCAGACGCTGCGCGGGCTGCCGAAGCTGCGGGTGGCGGCGGCCGAGAACTACGCGTACGCGGCCTGGGCGGGCGAGTTCGCGCGCAGCCGTGAGCTCCAGCAGAGGGTGGGCCGGATCAAGAACCTGACGACGGTGCTGGGTTCGGTCTACCTGCCGGTGTGCACGCTGCTGATGTTCATGCTGCTGGCGGGTCCGGCGAAGGGCGCGATGTCGGCGGCGGGGTTCCTGACGTTCAGCACGTCGGTGACGATGCTGCTGACCTCGGTCACCCAGCTCACCGGTTCGTTCGTGTCGGTGGTGGCCGCGCTGCCGCTGTTCGAGGAGATCAGGCCGGTCCTGGAGGCGACGCCCGAGGTGCGGTCGGCGAGCACCCGGCCGGGTCCGCTGTCGGGGGGCCTCGAAGCGCGGCGGCTGTCGTTCCGGTACGCGGACGACGGGCCGCTGGTGCTGGACGACGTGTCGTTCGAGGTGCGGCCGGGCGAGTTCGTGGCGATCGTCGGGCCGAGCGGCTGCGGCAAGTCCACGCTGCTGAGGCTGCTGATCGGCTTCGACCGGCCGGTGTCGGGGAGCGTGCTCTACGACGGGCAGGACCTGGCGGCGCTGGACCGGTCGGCGGTGCGGCGGCAGTGCGGGGTGGTGCTCCAGCACGCCCAGCCCTTCACCGGTTCGATCCTGGACGTCATCTGCGGCACCGAGCCGTACACGCCGGAGGAGGCGATGGCGGCGGCCGAGATGGCGGGGCTCGCGGAGGACATCAAGCGGATGCCGATGGGCCTGCACACGATCGTCGCCGGCAGCGGGGCCGTCTCGGGCGGGCAGCGGCAGCGGCTGATGATCGCCCAGGCGCTGATCCGCCGCCCGCGCATCCTGTTCTTCGACGAGGCGACCAGCGCGCTGGACAACGACACGCAGCGCACGGTCATCGAGAGCACACGCAAGCTGAACGCCACCCGGGTGGTCATCGCGCACCGGCTGTCGACGGTCCTGGACGCGGACCGGGTGATCGTGATGGAGGACGGCAAGGTCGCCCAGCAGGGCCCGCCCGCCGAGCTGCTGGCGGACACCGGGGGCCGGCTGCACGAGCTGGTGCGCCGCCAGCTGACCTGAGCGCTCACTCCGGGGCGGGCACGGGGGCGCCGGAGGGGAACCCGGCGGCGAGGTAGCCGTCGTAGAACTCCTTCCAGGACGCGTCCGCCCCGGCGTGGGGTCCCGCGGGGCGTTCGCCGCGGGCCCTGGCGTCGAGGGCGGCCAGGCACACCTCCCAGCCGGCGCCGTTGCGCGCGGCGGTGTCCTCGGCGGCGAGGACGTCGGTGAGGGTGAACCGGGTGCGGCCCCGGCCGGCCTCCCCCGCCGCCGCTTCCTCTGCCGCTTTCTCCTCCTCTTCCTCCTCGGCTTCCTCCTCGGCTTCCTCCAGGTCGAAGCGGAGTTCGTCGCCGCCCCACACGAAGGACAGCCGGCGGGGCGGGTCGATGGCGACGACGCGGCCGGTCGACTCGGGCAGGTGCGGGTCGCCGCTGAAGCGGACGGTGCCGCCGGGGCGCGGTTCGAGTTCGACGCGCGACGGGAACCAGTGGGCGAGTTCGTCGGGGTCGGTCACCAAGTGCCAGACGCGGTCGAGCGGATGGTCCCAGACGCGCTCGAAGCGGACGGCGGGACGGCCGTCGTCCGAGGTCAGGAACGTGCCGGTGAGTTGGGCGGACATGGCTGATCGGTCCTTCCTCGCGGTTACCCCTCCCCTTTCGGGTACCCGCGCCGCCGCCCCTTCTAGCGAAACGTTGCCGTTTCGCTCGCCGTGACGTAGCCTCCATGTGTACGAAACAGTTTCGTTTACGTTCTCTTTGCCCGCCGCGCGGGCCCCGAACGCTTTCCCTGGAGTGTTTCCGATGGACCAGAAGACCCTCACGGAGGGCGCGGTCACCCGCGCCGAGGAGGCGCCCGCCGCCTCCTCCAGGCGGTGGTGGATACTCGGCGTCGTCGCCGTCGCCCAGCTCATGGTGGTGCTCGACGCCACCATCGTGAACATCGCCCTGCCGTCCGCCCAGGCCGACCTCGGCTTCTCCGACGGCAACCGGCAGTGGATCGTCACCGCCTACGCCCTCGCCTTCGCCTCCCTGCTGCTGCTCGGCGGACGCATCGCCGACCTCTTCGGCCGCAAGCCCGCCTTCCTCGCGGGCGTCGTCGGCTTCGCGGTGGCCTCCGCCCTCGGCGGCGCCGCCACCGGCTTCGGGATGCTGGTCACCGCCCGTGCCCTCCAGGGCGCCTTCGGCGCGCTGCTCGCGCCCGCGGCCCTGTCCCTGCTGAACACCACCTTCACCGACGCCCGCGAACGGGCCCGCGCGTTCAGCGTGTACGGCGCCATCGCCGGCGCGGGCGGCGCGGTCGGCCTGCTGCTCGGCGGTGTGCTGACCGACGCGCTCGACTGGCGCTGGACGCTGTACGTCAACGTGGCCATCGCGGTCGTCGCCTTCGCCGGCGGCTGGGTCCTGCTGGGCAACCACCGCGACGCCGAGAACTCCAGGCTGGACGTGCCGGGCACGGTCCTGGTCGCCGCCGGTCTCTTCGCCGTCGTCTACGGCTTCTCCAACGCCGAGACCCACGACTGGGGTTCGCCGCTCACCTGGGGCTTCCTGATCGCCGGCGGGCTGCTGCTCGCGGCCTTCGCCTGGTGGCAGACGCGCGCCGCGCACCCGCTGCTGCCGCTGCGCATCCTGCTGGACCGCGACCGCGCCGCCTCGTTCGTCGCCGTGCTCATCACCGGCGCGGGCATGTTCGGCGTGTTCCTCTTCCTCACCTACTACCTCCAGCTCAACCTGGGCTTCAGCCCCACGAAGACCGGTGTGGCGTTCCTGCCGATGGTCGGCGCGCTGATGATCGCCGCGCAGCTCGGCACCACGCTCCTGGTACCCCGCCTCGGCCCGCGCACGGTCATCCCGGCCGGCTTCGCGATCGCCCTCGCGGGCATGGCCTGGCTCACCGGCATCGGCGTCGGCTCCCACTACACCAGCGCCGTCCTGCCGCAGCTGATCGTGACCGGCATCGGCCTCGGCCTGGTGATGCCGCCGGCCATGCAGATGGCCACGGGCGGGGTCGCGGCCGAGGACGCGGGTGTCGCCTCCGCGACCGTCAACGCCATGCAGCAGGTGGGCGGTTCGATCGGTACGGCCCTGCTGAACACCCTGGCCGCGAGCGCCGCGAGCGACTACCTGGCCGGCCGGGACCGCACCAGCAAGCTCGTCCAGGCGCAGGCCACCATCGAGAGCTACACCACCGCGTTCTGGTGGTCGGCGGGCTTCTTCGCGGCGGGCGCGGTCCTCGCGTTCCTGCTCTTCCGGCCCGGGGTGCCCCGGCAGGACGCCGACGCCGTCACGGTCGTCCACATGTGACGTCCCGACCCGCCCGAGAAGCCGCCGGGCGGAGCGACACCCACAGGCCGAGGGGCCGCCGTCCGCAGGGAGACGGCGGCCCCTCCCCCGTGCCGGGGCCCGACTCGCGCGGCCCGCGCCGCCCACCCGACGGGCCTGGAACACTCCACGCCTACCCGCGGGTATGGTCGGCGGGCGACGGACTCGACGACGAGGGGCGGGACGGATGGCCGGGCACTGGGCGGACTTCCAGTACGAGATCTATCTCCAGGGGATGTCCGGGGCCGTCCCGCGGCTGCCCACCGATCTGACCGCCCTGGAGGAGCTGACGGAGCGTCGGCTCGGGGCCGGTCCTGTGGGGTACGTGGCGGGCAGCGCGGGAGACGGCAGCACGGCGCGCGCCAACCGGGCCGCCCTGGAGCGGCGCCGCATCGTGCCGCGGATGCTGCGGGACGTGCACGAGCGCGATCTGTCGGTCGAGGTGCTGGGCCGGCCGCTGCCCGCCCCGCTGGCGCTCGCGCCCGTCGGCGTGCTGTCGATCGTGCACCCGGACGCGGAGACCGCCGCCGCGCGGGCCGCCGCCGCCCAGGGGGTGCCGTACGTCCTGTCCTCCGCGTCCAGCACACCCATGGAGCAGGTCGCCGAGGCGATGGGGGACGCCGAGCGGTGGTTCCAGCTGTACTGGGCCAAGGACCGCGAGGTGACGCGGAGTTTCCTTCAGCGGGCGCGTACCTGCGGGTTCTCGGTGCTGGTGGTCACCCTGGACACCCCGCTGCTCGCCTGGCGGCCGCGCGACCTCGACCGGGCGTACCTGCCGTTCCTGCACGGGGTGGGCACGGCCAACTACTTCTCCGACCCTGCGTTCCTGGCCGGGCTGGCCAAGCCGGTGCACGAGGACCCGAACGCGGCGGTGCTGCACTTCGCCGGCATGTTCGGCGACCCCGGCAGGACCTGGCCCGACCTGGCGTTCCTGCGGGAGCACTGGGACGGCCCGATCGTCCTCAAGGGCGTCCTGCACCCGGACGACGCCCGGCTCGCGGCCGACGCCGGGATGGACGGCGTGGTGGTGTCCAACCACGGCGGCCGGCAGGTGGCGGGGGCCGTCGGGGCGGCCGACGCGCTGCCCCGGGTCGCCGAGGCGGTCGGCGACCGGCTCACGGTGCTGTTCGACAGCGGGATCCGCACCGGCGACGACGTCTTCAAGGCCCTGGCGCTCGGCGCCCGCGCGGTCCTGCTGGGGCGGCCGTACGTCTACGGGCTCGGCCTGGACGGACAGCCCGGCGTGGAACACGTGATCCGCTGTCTGCTGGCCGAGTTCGACCTCACGCTGGCCCTCTCGGGCCACGCCAAGCCCGCCACGCTCACCGCGTCGGACCTGACGGACTCCCCCGCGTGACACCGCCCGGGGTCACCGGGCCGTGGCCCCGGGCCCGTGGCGGGCGCCGTCGGCGAGGCGTCCGTCGCGGGCCCGGTGGCGCAGGGGCCTGGAAGCCTCATGCGCTAATCCAGTAACAACCCACACAATCACGACCGCTCAGGCGGCAGCGCGCTCAAGAAAGGCGTCGAGTTTCGCCACAGTCGACTCAGGGTCCGTCGTGTGGTGGATGGTGCGGATGCCGAGAGCTTCGGCCGGCGGCAGATTCTCGGCGTGGTCGTCGACGAACACGCACTCGGGCCCGGTCAGTCCAAGAGCATCGAGTGTCCGCTGGTAGATCAAGGTCGACGGCTTCCGTACGCCTTCCCGCTCGGAAAGGATCACCGCGTCGAACGCGTCCTCCCACATCCCCAAGGCCTTGTAAGGGTTGTAGGGCTCCAGACCGAAGCTGTTCGAAAGCATCGCCACTTTGATCCCTGCAGCGCGGGCCCGGTCCGTGGCCGCCACGATGGCCGGCTCTGGTCGGAGGTTGGCCAGTGCGCGGCGCATGAGGTCAGTCGGGTCGATGCCGAGGATGCCACCGATGACCCGGTTCCAGTCCTCCTGGGATGCCTTGCCGACTTCGAGCTTCGAGTACACGGCCACGCCCTCGGGGTTGTCGTTGAGGGCGTGGAAGTAGGCACCCGGCTCCAGGCCCTCAGAGCGTTCGAATGCCTGGCCGTTGAGCCGCATCCGCGTGGTGAGGACTCCACCGAAGTCGAGGATCAGGCCGCGGTAGGAGGACGACAAGAGAAACTCCTTGCGAGACGCGCTTCGTAAGGCGCCCCCCGCCATTTTCGGTGGGGGACCTTTGAATGCCCTCCCACAACCATGTTAAATCTGCGCGAGTTGTTCACCATCGGGCAACGGGTCAAGTACTTCCGTGAGCGCCGCGGCCTGGCACAGAAGGGTCTCGGGGAGTTGATCGGCCGTTCGGAGAACTGGGTCTACAAGGTAGAGCACGAGCAGATCCCGATCGACAAGATCTCGCTGCTCTTCGACCTGGCGCGGGTCCTGCGCTGCAGCCTGGAAGACCTCACAGGCGGCTTCCTGTCCGGCGTCGGGGCCGACCTGGACACAGAGCACGAGCACGTTCCTGAGATCCGGAGTGCTCTGTCCCTTCCCTCGTCGCTGCTGCCTGCCGCTGCCGGTTCTGTGTCCGTCAGTGAATTCAAGGCATCCGTCGATGAGGCGTGGAGGATCTACGAGACGCAGCCCAAGGACCGCTACCAGGACGTGGGGGCCCGCCTGCCCCAGCTCCTCCGGCACGGGCACGCGGCACTGCGAGATGCCTCTGGGGCCGAAGAGCAAGTGGCATTGCGTCAGCTCGTCAGCCTCTACGGCCTTCACCAGATCTGGCTTCGTAGGGTCGGTGAACCAACACTCGCCAGAATCGCCGCTGCCGCATGGAACTTGTCCTGCGTCCTCACTTCGGCCGGTGAGGTGCACGACAGCATGAGTAAAAAGCGGCACGGACACTTTGTGCGTAGGTTCTTCTTCGTGAGCTCTTGACGGCAGAGTCTCAATGGGGTCTAGATACTGGCCACATCGTGGCGGATTGCCCATATTCGCTCCACCTCAAGAGGCTTTGCTGAGGTCTTGGACGTCGTACCGGCAGCATCGTCCGCTGATCGCGGCGCTTCCGGCTCTGTTAACACTTGGCGACCGCGGTCACGGTCCAAGGTCTTTTCCGTACTCTGATTCGAGTGCTCCATCCGAAGGGATGATCCAACGATGAGTGAAAATCTGACGCTGGGAGACCGTCTTCGTGTAGCTCGCAGGACGCGGAAGCTGTCTGCTGCCCAACTGGCACAGAAGGTGGCGATCTCCCCGAGCTACGTGCAGAAGCTGGAGTCGGGCGCGCGCAAGGCCTCACCCTCGCTGCTCCTGGCGCTCGCGAAGGCACTGCGCTTCGGTCCTGAAGTTTTGACCGGCCAGCCGTACTACGGTGAGCCAGAGGCTGAGGACGGTGTGCACGCTGTCATCCCCGAACTGCGTCGCCTCCTGCTTTGCTACGACAGCCCCGACGACCTCGACATCGCTCCCCGTGCACTTCCGGTACTCGCGTCGGAGGTCGACCAGGTGTCTGCCCTGCGTCGCGACGCCCGGTACGCGCCGATGGGACCCCTGCTGCCGCCGATCATCACTGAGCTGACGCATGTGGCCCTCGGCGGCGGCAACGGTGACCGTAGTAAGGCGTTCTGGCACCTGGCGCGCGCCTACCGTGCGGTGAATTCCCTGGCCCACAAGATGGGTCACCATGACCTCTCGAACACGGCGCTGGAGCGTGTCCGCTGGGCGGCTGATCACTCAGGCGACCCCCTGATGCAGTTCACCGCCGGTTACCTCGTCGCAGGAGCAATGCTCCGCCAGGGCGCGTACGCGCCGGCCCGTCGCAAGCTCCTCGCGCTACGTACCGAGTTGGAGCGGCTCCAGCCTGAACGCTCCTTCACGGAGGACGCGCTGGCGGTTGACGGTGCGCTGCTGCTGAAGCTGGCCGTCCTGGAAGCACGTGAGAACAACTCCGACCGTGCCGACGCGTACCTGCGGGAGGCTGAGCAGGTCGCACGTACGGCGGGAAGCCGGGACTCCCTGGCGTACGAGATGTCGTTCGGGCCGACAAACATCCGCATCCATGAGGTGCACGCGATGATCGATATGGGCGATAGCGAGCAGGCCCTCGCCCGCCTCGCCGAATGGTCTCCGGTCTCTGGTGGCGAGTGGGCGCCGCCCAGTTCGACCGTCGGCGAGCGGTCGAGTCACCACTTCATCGACGTGGCCTCCGCGAAGCTCGCCACGGGTGACCGGGGCGGTGCCTTCGCGGATCTCAAGCGCGCCCGGAAGGTCGCACCCAACCACACGCGGTTCCATCCGTCCGTTCGCGAGACCGCCGCTGCACTGCTCAGGATGGATACGCATCCGTCCAACGAGCTCTCAGCCTTTGGCAGTTGGACGGGCATTAGCACAACCTGATGCTGTGTCAAGGGCTTCGGTGAGCGGAGCCCACGGACAGACTGTACGCACAGGACGCTTTGCTGAATGGAATGGTCTCTTCACACACAGTGGTGAGGAGGCCATTTCCATGTCCGATGACAATCCCGCAGCTCGCGCGATCCCGCCGCGCTGGATGCCCATCGGCGAGGAGCCCGAGCTGTGCTCGGCGGGAAAGTGGTGGGACGCCGTCCGCGCTGTGGAGGCCGTGGGCCGACGCGCGATCGAGATCCTCGCTGAGAGGGAGGAACCGATCGGCCCCGTGATTCTCGACCCCGGAGGGCCGGAGCCCCGCCTCTACTTCCTCGTGCCCGTGGGCACCGCGGCCCGATGGGAGGAGCCGGGGACCGTTGCCCTTGGACAGAAATGCCACGTCGTCGTGCCGTCCGCGGAGAGCACCACGCCGCCGGGCATGTACTGGCATGTCTTCCCTCAAGGCCCGCGATCGCTGACACGGCCCGATGCTCTGCACAACGCTCTGAGCCAGGCCCGCCGGGAGCGGCGAGGGCCTGCGGAGGAAGAGCCCTCCTGATGGCCTCTCTCATTGACCACGGTATCCGCTGGTCACCGCGTACCCGCCCGGCCTGGCGACACCGAACAGGCCGCGCTGAGACCTCGTTGACCATCTCTTGCATTCCCCTGCTGAAACCAATCCCATCCCGAGGACCCCATGCCCTCCCCCCGATCCCTCTCCTGCCCGGCCAACCCCCGCCGCAGGCGAGCCCGTGCCCGGTTAGATCGTGGCCTCTTCAGCGAGGTCGCCGGCGTCCTGTACGTCCCGTTGGCGTGCATCGCCGTGACCGCATGCCTGACGGTGGCCGTCAGCTGGTCCTACCGCCTCGCCCCCGCGCAGATCGCCCTCTGTCTCGCGGGCAGCATGCTCGTCACCGGAGTCGTCGGTGGCGTCCGTGTTCGCGCAGTGGCGGTTTCCCTGCAGGCCGACCGTGACGCCGAGTTGCAGCGGATCGCGGACGCCGTAGGGGCTGCGGAGAAAAGTGTGATCTGGACGGCCGAGGAGCTGTGCCGGGGTTCGCGTCCCCCGCTCCCCGCAGAGGCCGGCTGGGAGGGACCCGACTCACTCGTCAAGGTTCTGGAGCAGATCGGCAACCTGCAGGTGCAGGGAGCCGACTGTCTGCTGCGCGTGCACGACGAATCGCAGGCTGCCGTTCTGGTGACAATGCACCAGACGCTGTCCCGACGTCAGCACGGCTTGATCGGGGAAATGCTGGAGCACCTCACGCTTCTGCAGAAGGCAACCGAGGACCCGGAACTGCTCGACCGGAGTTTCAAGATCGACCATCTCGCGACGCGGCTGCGCCGCATGGTCGAGAGTGTCTCTGTCGTACTGGGCGGTCAGTCCCTGCGCGAGACCCGGGCGCCCGTTCCCGTCAACACTGTGCTGCGCGGTGCAAAGTCGGAGGTCGTGAAGTACACCCGCGTCCAGACCGCCGCCGGCGACGTGGGCGCCACGTTCGCGCTGCCCGCGCACGTGCACCCGGACGTCACCCACCTGCTGGCCGAGCTCATCGACAACGGCCTGGACAGCTCCGACCCGGCGTCCAAAGTCGTCGTCCGGGCGCAGAAGGTGGCCCGCGGTCTGGCCTTCGAGGTCGAGGACCGCGCGCTGCTCCTGATGGATCCCGCCGAGCGGGACAGGCTGAACCTTCTGCTGAGCAACCCGAGCCACGCCGACGTCGCGGATCAGGTCCGCAAGGGCAGCCTGGGCCTGGTCACGACCGCCAAGATCGCCAAAAAGTACGGACTTGAGGTCTATCTGGCGATGAACCCGACGGGCGGCACCACCGCCACCGTCGTCGTCCCCAACCAGTACCTCGTCGCGACCGCGCCCATCGTCGGAACTGTCTCGGTGCCGATCACACGACTGCCCCGAGAGGGCGCGTATACGGACGTCTCACATCAGTCTCCTGGCCCTCGCGCCGTCGCTCCCACGCCACGGACCACCGACAGCGAAGAGGCCCCTTTGCCTCGGCGGCGACGGGAACAGCGCCCCATGCCCGCCAGGGCGGATTCCTCCCTGCCTCCCCGTGCGGCAAACCCCGCGGTCGCCGCCGACTGGCGCACGGGCTTGCAGGCCGGGCTGCGAGCCGAGAACTCCCCCACACAGCCCTGATCCCCCTGGAGACCTTTCGACATGACTATCGACACGACCGCCCCCGTGACTCCTCCCAAGGAGGTCCAGGGCCAGATGGCGCGGCTGCTGGACGACTTCGTGAACGACACCGCCGGAGTGACGCACGCCCTGCTCGTCTCCCGCGACGGGCTGAAGCAGGCGATCCCCTCCCACATGGATCCCGACTGGGCGGACGAGGTGGCCGCGGCGTTCTCCGGAATGGTGGGGCTGGCCAAGGGCGTCACGGGTCCGACCTCCAAGAAGATGCCGGCGGGACAGATCCTCATCGAGCGGGACGACACCCTCTTCCTCGCCACCGAGGCCGGCACGGGGCATGCCTTCGCCCTCAACGGCAAGGCGGTGGCGACGATCCTGGTCGTCCTCGCCCGCACGGACGCGAACGTGGGAACGGTCGCCTTCTCGGCCGGCCGCCTGGTGCAGCGGTTCACCCCCTTCATGACTACCCCCGTCCGCACGCGTGATGGTCAGGGCCCCGGTGTCGAATGAACTCCCGCGTCGACCCGGAATCCGTGCCGGACGAGACAGACAGCATCGTGCGGCTGTACGCGGTGACCGACGGACGCACCCGAGCCCGTCACACCCTCAGCATGCACACCGTCCTCGGCCCCGGCCCACGTTCTCCGCAGGGTGTTCCGGAGGAGAGCATGAGGATCATGACGTTGTGTCGGCAGCGCACGCGGCCGCTCGTCGAGCTGGCCGGGACGCTCGGTCTGCACGTCGCCGCGGTGACAGTCCTCGTCTCCGACCTGATCGACGCCGGGGCCCTGAGCCTGCCCGTACCGGACACGCCTGGTGTTGCCCAGGACACGCAGAAGCTGCTCGCGCTGAGCGCCGCTCTCAAACGCCGGTACCCGCACGCGACCGCGAAGGCCGGGTGACGGCACCATGACGCAGCCGGTCCAGCCGGGTGAGCGGATGATCGTCAAGGTGGTCGTTGCCGGAGGGTTCGGGGTGGGCAAGACCACCGCGATCGGCTCCATCAGCGACATCGCACCGCTCCGCACCGAGGAAGTGCTCACCCGGCAGAGCGCGGCGACCGACAGCCTTCATGGCATCGAGGAGAAGACGACCACGACGGTCGCCTTCGACTTCGGCCGGGTCGGCTGGGACGTCCCCGAGCCGATCGAGTTGTACTTGTTCGGCACCCCGGGACAGCCCCGCTTCTGGAGCTTCTGGCACGACCTGGCCGAAGGCGCCTTCGGAGCCGTCGTCCTCGCCGACACCCGAAGGATCGAGTCCAGCTTCCACGCGGCCGACTTCTTCGAACAGCTCGGTATGCCGTTCGTCATTGCGGTCAACCGCTTCCCCGGCACCGCCCCGCGGACCCTCGCGGAGATCCGTCATGCCTTCGACGTCGACGACAGTGTGCCGCTGTTGTTCTGCGACGCCCGCAACCCCGAATCCGTGGCCTCGGTTCTCCTCACCCTGGTCCAGCACGCCGTACAGACCCGTTCCCCGAACTCCTCCCTCTTGGACGCCTGATGACTTCCCTCTACGCCCCTGGCACGCCCTCCACCACGCAGCACCAGGTCGAGGCATTCACGGACGACCCGGCCACCGAACTGTCCGAAATGGCGACCCGTCTCACCCGCTTCGCCGAGTTGGGCATTCGCATGGAGGGACGGGAGGTGCTCGATGACATCGCCACCGACATGGCCGGCAAGAGCGGCTTCCTCTACGGCATGGTGAACGCCTTCAGCGACGAGCAGACGTTCCTGGGCCTGCACAACCCTCCGCAGGAGTCCGGCTACCCCATCGTCGGGCGCACCATGAGCCGTGACCACGGCTGGTGCCCCGAGGTCATCCAGCGCAGGCGTGGCCTGCCGCTGCCGGACGTGGCTGCTTCGCCGCGTTTCCAGAGCAACCAGATCGTCGACTCCATCGGCATCCAGTCCTACTTCGGCAGCCCCGTCATCGACGAGGCGACCGGCCTCGCTCTGCTCACTGTCTGCGTCATCGACCCCGAACCGCGAACCCTCGCCGACGCGGCCCGGCTGCAAACCATCGTCCGGAACGCGGCCCGCGCGGCGGCCGATGTCCTCAAGATCCCGACGCTGCCCGCCCCCTGACGCACGCCCTGACCGGAACCCCACCGGAGCCACACCCACCATCAGCGCTCATCCAGGGAGAGGCATCGTTCATGTCCATGCCCGCCACACCCACCAACCTCGACAGGGTTCTCACGCCTGCCCACAGGGCGCTGTGGGAGGCCGTCGACGACTTCGCCGTTCAGGAGGTCCTGCCCCGCGTAGAGCGTATGGAGGGCACCCCGCACCGCGTGGACCGCAAGCTCGCCCGCCTGATGGCCGGACAGCGCTGGTTCGGTGTCACCACGCCCGAGGCCTTCGGCGGTATGGACGCCGGTCATGTCGCCAAGACGATTCTCATCCACCGCCTGGCTCGTGTCTCCGGCGCGGCTGCCGGCACGCTCCAAGCCAGCCTGATCCCTGTCGCCGCCCTGCTCTACTACGGCACCGAGGACCAGCACGCCACGCTGCTGCCGAGCGTGGCGGACGGCAGCAAACTCATGTCGATCGCCGTGACCGAGCCGGACCAGGGCGGCCACATCGGCGGCATGACCTCCGCGGCCGAGTGGGACGGGAAGGCATGGGTGCTCACCGGAGCCAAAGCCCACGTCGGCAACAGCCACATCGCGGATCTCCACGTCGTCGTCGCCCGCACCGCCCCCGCCGGCACCCGCACCTCGCAGGCCCTCACCGCATTCCTCGTCGAGAGCGATCAGCGAGGGGTGTCCCTCGTGCGGCACACCGGCAAGCTGGGGCTGCACGGCTTCAGCTTCGGCCAGATCGGCTTCGACCGCGTACGGGTCTACCCGAACAACGTGCTCGGGGACATCGGCCAGGGCTTCGAGATCGCCCAGTCCAGCAGCATCCTCTACGGCCGCCCCAACCTCACCGCGGTCTCACTCGGACTGCACGAGGCCGCGGTAGCCCTGACCGCCCAGTACGTCAGCAACCGCCCTCGCTACAACGGCAGACTCGCCGACCTGAGCGTCATACGGGAACGGCTCGGCCGCATGTCCGCCCGGCTCATCATGGCGAGAGTCCTGGCCTACCACGCCGTCGACATGCTCGACCGCGGCCTGTCCTGCGACGACGAACTCATCGCCGCCAAGGCTCTCGGACACGATCTCGCCTCCGAGACCGGCAACGACGCCATGCAGCTCCATGCCGCCAACGGCCTGGACTCCCGGCACTCCATCGAACGCGTCTGGCGCGACATGCAGGCCACCTACGCTCCCGCCGGCACCGGAGAAGTCCAACGCCGACGCCTCGCCGAGAGCCTCCTGGAAGAGGAGACCGGCAGCAGCCCACGCACGTCGTGGTCCGCACTGCACGCCAACCCCATCCAGCCCCCGGTGACCGACGAGACGGTGAGCGTCTAGTCCGCAGGCGATCAAACCGATGACCGATCCTCACCTTTCATTCGGCGAGCAAGTGAACAGGCAGCAACTGCGGCCTGGGCTCATGAAAGACCAGGCCATAGAGCTGACGGGCATACTCCGCCTCCGCATCGAAACCCGGAAATGGCCGCCAGGCCACATATTCAGCTATCTGCAAGTGGCGGAAGAGTTCTCCCTCACGGTAAACCACATGCCGTACGTCATTTTTCCTGCCGTACGGACTTTACGTGAAGAAGGACTACTGGAAAGCCGCCCGCGTGTGGGCATACGGGTAGTCATAGAAGGGGAGTCGTGGAGTCCTCCCGACGAAAATTCAGGCCTCCCCCACGACGTGTACATCGAGGCCGTCCTGAGGGCACGCCTTCACCGTAAGATCTACAAGCCCGGGGAACTGTTTCCTCAACTGCATGTCCTGGCGGAGGAGTTCGGAGTATCCATCGCCACGGTTCGAAAATCCGTGAGGGCTCTGCAGGGACAGGGGATCCTGGAAGTCCAGAACGTCAGGTTCAGATTCGTCTCTCACCGGATCATCGAAATTCCAGTGAAAGAACTGCTGCAGTTGTCCGCGCGCCGGACGCCCGGAAGGCAAAAGCTGGAAGCCTTCGGTGAAACCCGCACGCTCGCCGAATGGGCGCAGGACCCACGGTGCAAGGTTAACGGCAACGTTCTTTACAACCGGTACAACTTGGGCTGGGACCTGGAAAAGGCCATAAAAACCCCCAAGATCATCCAGAACACCAGGCCCCGGAGTCCATCGTTGACGGAGCTTCCCTCACCCACGCCCTGACAAAACTCCCGCCCACGGTCGTCCCCCGTACATCCGCATGACCGTGCGCGGGCCCGACGTCCAACGACGGTGCAGCCCGACCATCCCGCGTTCCTCTTCCCCGGTGCTCCGCGCCGGCCCCTTCCGGATCGCCTCCCGGCCATGGGCGCGCTTCGCGCGCCCCACGCGCCTTCGGCTGCGCCGTCGCACCTTCTCAGCCCTTTGACCCTTGGCGCACAAGCGCCGAGAAGGAGACCGCACGTGGATAACGTCCCCGCCATGACGAACGACGCCCCCCAGACTGCCCCTGCCACCGAGCAGGAGTTGCGTGACGAAATGGTGCGACAGCTCATCGAGAAGGGAGCCGCCCGCAACCCGCACGTTGTGGCCGCCTTCCGCCACGTGCCCCGGCACCTGGCTGCACCCGGCGTGGAGATGGCCAAGAGCTACGACGCCGAGTCCGCGCTGATCACCAAGACCGACACGACCGGGGTAGACATCAGCTCGGTGTCGGCTCCTCGAATCCAAGCCATGCAGATCGAACAGGCCGACATTCAGCCCGGTATGAAGGTGCTGGAGATCGGATCCGGCGGAGTGAATGCGGCCTACCTCGCCGAGATGGTCGGAGAGCACGGCCGTGTCGTCACTGTCGACATCGACCCCGATGTCATCCAGCGAGCCAACAACTTCCTCAGCGAGACCGGCTACCGCAACGTCACCGCCATCACCGCCGACGGCGCAGGCGACATGATCGACTTCCAGCCCTTCGACCGCATCGTCGTCACCGTGCAGGCCGCCGACATCCCGCCCTCCTGGGTGCACCAACTCGCCCAAGGCGGCCGGCTCGTCGTCCCGCTGCGTATGCGTGGCATGACCCGGACCATCGCCTTCGTCCGCGACGATCACCGTTTGATCAGCGACGGTTTCGAGCTGTGTGGCTTCGTCCCGATGCAGGGTGCCGGCGAGAACCGCATGCGGGTGGCCCTCATTCACGACGTGGAGGGCGAGGAGATCGGTCTGCGCCTGGACGACCACCCCGAGCCGGACACCAAGGCCCTGGCGGAAGCACTGGCCACGGCCCGCCGCGAGGTGTGGTCCGGCGTGATGCTCGCCGGTGACGAGTCCAACGAGCACTTGGACCTGTGGCTGACGACTGCCCTGGACAACCTGCCCCTCATGGCGGCACAGCCCGCCGCCCGGCAGCGCGGCCTGGTCGCCTCCGCCTCCCCACTCGGCATCCCCACTCTCGTGGACGGCGGCAGCTTCGCCTACCGCACCGTACGAGGCACCGAGGACCCGGACCGGTTCGAACTCGGCGCGATCGGCCACGGGCCTCGCGCCCAGGATGTCGCCGAGCGGCTGGTCCAGGAGATGCAGACGTGGAACCGCGTACACCGCGGCGACCGCGCGCACATCGAGGTCTACCCGGCCGGAACACCGGACGACCAACTTCCCGCGGGCCGGATCATCGACCGGCCGCACTCACGGGTCACGATCTCCTGGCCATGACGCCGCTGACGTTGTGACCAGGTTGGCAGAGCACATCCACCCCCTTCCTGGAGGAGTACGAGATGGCACCGCACAACGGCACCACCGCCCTGAAGGCCGCGACCGATTTCACGGGCGAGACCGGGTCGGACTTCGACCTCGACATCGAGACCGTCACCTCCGCAGCCGTTCCCGGCGCGCTGCTGAACGACACCGGTGACGGCTGCGGCGCGACCTGCCAGTCCGCCTGCTCCAACAGCACCTGCATCAGCGGCTGACGCCGCTCTCGCCGTGGGGTGGGACCGAGCAGCCGGCCCGGTCTCACCCCACGGCATCACCATCCGAAGGAGGCAGAGCCATGTACCACGTTATTGACGCGAGCATGATCAGAGTGTCGGCATTCTCGCTGACGAACCCGGTGTCGGCCTGGCCCACCGTCTCAGCCAACGGCGGCATCGACCCCGCACACTCCCAGGCGTGGATCGAGAAGGTGTGGACGGACGACACCCGCGCCGCCATCGAACTTGCCGCACCCGCCCTCGCCGACGGTGTCAGCAGGGTTCTCGCCAGGACCGTCCATCGCCCCCGAGCCGTCCGCACCGTCACCTCACTGATGCGCTACCTGCTGCGAATGCGGTACCGAGCCACTCCGTTCGGCCTCTTCGCCGGACCTGCCCCGCTGCGCCTCGGCCCTACCGTACGTGTCCGCTTCGGCACAGCACACCGGGCCTTCGCCAGTGCCGACGCCGAGTGGCTCCGCAACATCATCACCGGCCTGGAACTCGATCCGAACGTACTGCGGCACCTGCGGGTCATCGCCGACCCCACGTGCACGGTTCGAGGGACCCGAATCACCATCAACCATCAACCGGGCCCCGACGGGCCCACGACGACCACCCTCCGCCGTACGCGGGCCGCTGAGAAGGCACTGTCCCTCGCACAGTTCCCCACCACCGTCGGGGACATCGTCGACAAGCTGCACGCCGAGTACCCGAACACCCCCGCCGAGACGATCACTGCGATGGTGGGCGACCTGGTCAAGCACCGGGTACTCCTGAGCAGCCTGCACGCCCCGATGACGAGCACCGACGGCCTCGCCCATCTGCTGGAACAGCTTGAGCGCATCGGCGCCGCATCACTGCTGCCGGCTGTTCCGGCGCTGCGCCGGGTCCATCGGATCCTGGGCCGACACGACCACGCAGCCCCCAGGGCGCAGCGGGTTTTGAGGGCGCAGGCAACGACGGCCATGACCGAGTTGAGCAGTCTTGCCGGGCCCAGCCTCGCCGTAAACCTGCGGCCCCACTGCGACGTCGTCCTCCCCGAGAGCGTCGCCCGGGAGGCGGAGGCCGCTTTGCAGGCCATCGCCCGCATCACGCCCTTTCCCTACGGCACTCCGGCCTGGTCGGACTATCGCACACGGTTCCTGGAGCGCTACAGCATGGGCACCGTTGTGCCACTGCGCGACCTCACCGACCCCGACACCGGTCTGGGCTTTCCCGTCGGTTACCGGGGCACCGTCTTCGAGCGCCCGGTCCTGGCCACCAGTCTGCGCGACGAGTACCTGCTGACGCTCGCCCAGAACGCAGCGCTGGACCACCGACTGACAGTCGACCTGACCGAGGAGGACATCACGGCACTCTCCGTCGGCGAGCCGTCCCAGGTGCCGGCGCACATAGAACTCTGCTTCACAGTGCTCGCCCAGACCCGCAAGGAACTGGACGAGGGACGCTTCAACCTGTCCGTGGTAGGGCTCTCCCTCACGGCCGGCACCACCACCGGCCGGTTCCTCACCACCCTCGAACCGACCGACCGCAACCGGGTCACCGCCGCCTACGCCGCGCTGCCCACGCTTACTGAGGGCGCCGAGCGAGCGCAGGTCTCCGGTCCTCCGCTGAAGATCCCGACGTACAACGTCAGCCGCGCACCGGCCGTCGTCCCCGCCATGCTGTCCCTCGGCGAGTACAACCCGAACGCCACCCTCGAACTGGACGACCTCGGCGTCTTCGCCGACTCCACCCGCCTCTACCTGACGCAGCTGTCGACGGGCCAGCTCCTCGAACCGGCTGTGATGAACGCGGTAGAACTGAGCAACGCCACCCACCCGCTGATCCGGTTCGTCTGCGAACTCCACCGCTCCCACTGCGCCATCCTCATCCCCTTCGCCTGGGGCGCCGCCTCCAGCCTGCCGTTCCTGCCCGAGATCCGCGT
Source organism: Streptomyces sp. NPDC026672 (assembly GCF_040638185.1). NCBI lineage: Bacteria > Bacillati > Actinomycetota > Actinomycetes > Kitasatosporales > Streptomycetaceae > Streptomyces > Streptomyces sp. NPDC026672. Next base: position 78,356 of record NZ_JBEZXS010000014.1, on the reverse strand, counting down.
CGGCCGCACCGTCCTGGCACCTGCCCGCTGGCGGCTGCACGACCGCGACCTGGGCAACGGACCGAACTGGATGAGCGCCCTGATGAACTGGCGTATCCGCTACGGGGTGCCGCGCACCGTCTACGTCGGCTCCGACGACCGCCGTCTGAGGCTGGACCTCGACGTGCCCGCCCACCAGTACCTCCTGCACACCGAAGTGAGACGCCATGGCACAGCCGTCCTGCAGGCGGCGCCCGCCGACAGCCTGTTCGGCTGGATCGGTCGCGCCCACGAAGTCACCATGGCGTTCGCCTCCGACCAGCCCCCGGCCCGCCCCGGCTGTCCGCCGGCGGCCATCCACAGCCGGGCAACCGCACGGCTGCCCGGCGCCTCCGCGTCGGCGTACCTGAAGGTCTACGGGAACGCCGACCGCGCTTCGGAGGTGCTGACCTCTCATCTGCCGCGGCTGCTGGGCGACTTCGGAGAAAACGCGCCATCGGACATCTGGTTCGTCCGCTACGCCGACCCCGACAGCCACATTCGCCTCCGCCTGAAGCTGCCTGCCGCAGCGGCCTTCGGCGAAGCGGCACAGCGCATTGCGGCATGGGCGTCCGAGCTAATCGGCGAGGGCCTGATCCAACGTGTGCAGTGGGACACCGACTCTCCGGAGACCGGCCGCTACGGAGCAGGAACCGTCCTGGAAGCCGCCGAGCGGTACTTCACCGCGGACTCTGCCGCAGCCCTCGCGCAAATCGTCCTGCCCATCGCCGACAGCGATCGGCCGGCCCTCACCGCTGCCAGCATGGTCGACATCGCCACCGGCTTCCTCGGATCCCCGGCAGCAGGCTGGACCTGGCTGACGAACAACTTCCTGAAGAACGAAGGGAACACCGCCCCGCGCGCCGTCCAAGCCCTGGCCGTACAGCTCAGCGCCGACCCTGACACCGTAGCCAGCACGCTCCGGGAAGTGCCGCAAGGCACCCACATGGCCAGCGCCTGGGCGCTACGCCGTAAGCACCTGTCCGCTTACCGGCAGGCCCTCGAAAATGCCGGACACGATCCCGTCGGCGTGCTGCCCTCCCTGCTCCACATGCACCACAACCGTGCCGTGGGCATCGACCCGAGCGCCGAAGCCGCCTGCCGCCGCCTGGCACGAACCGCCGCGCTGTCCTGGACCACCCGCTCAGAAGGAGCCCCGCGGTGACCACCGCCCCGACCGACCCGACCTCTGCCACCCGGCAGTCCCTCGCTCACGGTCCGCTCGGCACAGCCCTCCTCGACATCGAGCGAGCCGCCGCCGGACTCACCACGCTCCAGGTCGCGCACCGCAAACTCGCCGGCGCAGGCCCCCTCATCGACGGCGAGGACGCCAACCTGTTCCTCGGCGCCCCCGCGATGGCCTACGTCCTGCACATGGCCGCCGCCGAGACCGGCCGGTACAGCGGCGCCCTTCGCACCCTGGACGACGTCATAGCGGCCCATGCCCGACGCCGCGTCGCCGCAGCTCACGCACGCATCGACCAAGGGCGGCACACCGTGTTCGCCGAGTACGACCTCTTCCGGGGGCTGACCGGGATCGGTGCACTCTTACTGCTCCGGCAGCCCCACAGCCAGGAGCTGCGGCGTGTCCTGGAGTACCTGGTCCGGCTCACGGAGCCGATGGCCGATCCCGAAGGACGGCCGCTGCCTGGCTGGTGGGTCGGTCATGCACCAGCCAGCAATGAGGCAGCCGCCCCCGGTGGTCATGCCAACGCCGGCCTCGCCCACGGCATCACGGGACCCCTTGCCCTGCTCGCTCTGGCCAAGCGCCGCGGCGTCAGGGTGGACGGTCACGAACACGCGATGGCGCGGATTCTGCGCTGGCTGGACTCCATCCGGCGAAGCGACCACTACGGAACCCGCTGGCCCCGCTGGGTCAGCGCGCTCGGCCCTGCTCCTACTCACGCAGCCGCACCGTCCTGGTGCTACGGCACCCCTGGCATCGTCCGCGCACAGCAACTCGCCGCCATCGCCCTCGGGGACGAGGACCGCAAGCGTATGGCCGAGCGCGCCCTGCTGTACTGCCTGGCCGACCGCCGGCAGCTCGACCAGCTCAACAGCCGCGGTCTGTGCCACGGTGTCGGCGGGCTGATCCGTACCGTCCAACGCGTCGCCGAAGACGCGGAGAAGCCGAAAGCGTTCCACGACTGGCTCAGGCGTGCACCTGAACGCTTCCTCGCGGCCCCCGTGCCGGAACGGTCCGACTTCATCGAGGGCACGGCCGGGGCCGCACTCGCATTCATGAGTGCTGAGCCGGGTGTCGCGGCCACCACGGACTGGGACGCCTGCCTTCTGCTGATCTAGGAGTCGGCCACATGCAGCACCGCAACACCGTAAGCCTCAGCGAGGACGCCGTCCTGGCCGTCCTCGGCGGCACCCCCGCTCGTCGAAGTGGCCCTGCGGGTACCGACATCGCCTCTGCAGCTAGCCGAAGCAGTCGAGCGCTACCGTGCTGCCGGCCGGGCCGCGATCGACCCCCTGCCCACGGGCTGGTACCAGGTGTACGTCGCGTTCGCCGACTATCCGTCTGCCGCCCCCGCGTTTCGCACCTGCCTTCTGCCCACTCTGCAGAGCGCGGCTGTCGGCGCCTGGTGGTTCGTCCGGAAGTATCCGTGCTGGAGACTGCGCGTGCGGCCGGCTGCGAACGGATCTCTGGAAGAAACCGTCGAACAGTTGGCCAAGGCTCTGGACTCAGCGGTCTCCCAGAGGGTCGTCAAGGAGTGGCAGGCGTCCTTGTACGAACCGGAGATCATCGCCTTCGGCGGACTCGACGGTATAGCGGTCGCCGAGCGGATCTTCCACGTCGACAGCGTGGGTGTGCTCACTTACGACCGAATCTCCGAAATACACCCAAAAATGGTTCTTGACGCCAAGGCTACGTCCCTGTGCGTGCTCACGCTCTTCCTCCGCGCTGCCGGGCTGGAATGGGGTGAGCAGGGAGACGTGTGGGGCAGCGTCGAGGCCAAACGGCCGCTACCCGCCACTGTCTCCCCTGACAAGGTCAGCGCCATGGCAGACACGATGCGCGCGCTTGTCTCCTTCGACCCTGTACCTGCACTCGTCGACGGCCCGCTCCAACACCTGGCGGACTGGATCACCGGCTTCGAGGACGGCGGCAGAAGCCTCAAGGACGCCGCTGGGACCAACCTTTTGAGCCTCGGGCTCAGGGGCGTCCTGGCCCGGCATGTCCTCTTCCACTGGAACCGCATGGGCTTCAGCACCAGGCAGCAAGCAATCTGGTCGCGCGTTGCACGAGAGGCGATTTTGGGACGGTGATCCGTTGGCCGCATTTGGCGTAACGGATTCGTCCACTACCGCGTCTCCCTGAGTGGCCACGGCTTGCAACGCCAGTTACTCCGACCGTCCGGACGCCCTGCCCGCCGCCGTGCTCGACGGCGATCCCTCGGGCGGCGGAAGACCCTGGACCGGGTCGAGGTGTCCTTCACCGTGGACGCCGGCCACACCCGGCCCGCGTCGGTCGAGGCCGCCGTGTGGGACGGATACGCCTTTCGACCGGTGCGGGGCGCGGCCGTCGACTGGGCGACGGAGTCCGACGCCCCCACCGTGATCACCTTCGACCCGGCGCACGGCTCCCGCGTCCGGCTCACTCTGATCAGCGCCCACCCCGCCGACCCCGGGGCGCCGTGCGGGTCAGTCGGCCGGGGGCGCAGGGGAGGGTGGGGCCGCGCCGGCCCGCTCCACCGCGGGCAGGTGCTCCACGGGGGCGCCCGGCCGTTCGTGGGCGGTCAGGGTGTGCAGCCGGGCCGGGTCGAGCGGCCGGCGCACCTCGACGTACTCCCCGTGCGGCAGCCGCTTCAGCACCCCGGTCTCCCTGCCGTGGGCCACCAGTTCGCGGTCCCGGAGCCGCAGCCCCAGGCAGACGCGCCGGGTGAGTACGAACACCGCCACCGGGACCACGAGGACCGCGATCCGGACGGTCCAGGTCACCGCGTTGATCGACAGGTGGAGGCGGGTGGCGACGACGTCGTTGCCGCCGCCCGCCAGCAGGATCAGATAGACGCTGATCCAGGAGGCGCCGATCGCGGTGCGCACGGGCCGGTCGCGGGGCCGGTCCAGGAGGTGGTGCTCGCGGCCGTCCCCGGCGAACCGCGCCTCCAGGAACGGGTAGGCGCCGATGAACAGCAGGAGCAGCGGGAACACCACGACCGGCACGAGCACCCCGAGGACCAGCGTGTGGCCCCACAGGGTGATCTCCCAGTCCGGCATGATCCGCACCAGCCCCTCGGCGAAGCCCAGGTACCAGTCGGGCTGCGCACCCGTGGAGACCTGGTCGGGGCGGAACGGGCCGTACTGCCACACGGGGTTGACGGTGGCCACCGCCGCCATCAGCGTCAGGAACCCGGACACCAGGAAGAGGAAACCGCCCGCCTTCGCCAGGTACACCGGCAGGAACGGCGAGCCCACGACGTTGCGTTCGGTCCGGCCGGGCCCCGCGAACTGGGTGTGCTTGTGGTGGACGACCAGCAGGAGGTGGACCACGACCAGCGCGACCATGATCCCCGGCAGCAGCAGCACGTGCAGCGCGTAGAAGCGGGGCACGATGTCATGGCCGGGGAACTCGCCGCCCAGCAGGAACATCGACAGGTACGTCCCCACGACCGGCACCGACAGCAGCGCGCCGTCGACGAACCGCAGCCCCGTCCCGGACAGCAGGTCGTCCGGGAGCGAGTAGCCGAAGAGGCCCTCGAACAGGCCGAGGAACAACAGGCTCCAGCCGAACAGCCAGTTGACCTCGCGCGGCTTGCGGAAGGAGCCCGTGAAGAAGTGCCGCATCATGTGCGTCAGCATCGCCGCCACGAACACCAGCGCCGCCCAGTGGTGCAGTTGGCGCACCAGCAGCCCGCCGCGCACGTCGAAGCTGAGGTGCAGGGTGGACGCGTACGCCTCCGACATGCGGATGCCGTTCAGCGGCACGTAACTGCCGTGGTACGTCACCTCGTTCATCGACGGATGGAAGAACAGGGTGAGGTACACACCGGTCAGGACCAGCACGGCGAAGCTGTAGAGACAGATCTCCCCGAGCAGGAACGACCAGTGGTCCGGGAACACCTTGCGCAGGTAACGCCGTCCGAGACCGTGGACGCCGAGGCGCCCGTCCAGCCAGTCCGCGACCCTTTCGCCCTTCATCGCTCTCCCTCCCGGCGCGGTGTGCGCCCACCCCTGCGAGGCGTCCGGGAGGCCCGGATGTGACAGACCGGGGCGGATGTGTGACACACGTCACGTCCGCCGTCAACCCGCCGGTCCCGCGGGGCCACCGCCCGGGGTACCGTGCGGCGTCGGCGACGACCTGGGCTGATTTACGGTCAAGTACCCGCGCGGTACCGTGAACGCATGCCAGCTCTCAATGTGGAGTTCAGCGACCGCGAGCTAGAGGACCTGCGCGAGATCGCCAAGGAGCGCGGTACGTCGATGAAGGCCCTCGTCCGGCAGGCCGCCGCCGCCGACATCGCCCGGCACCGGGCCCTCCAGGAGGGCGCCGAGGCGTTCCGCCGCTTCTTCGCCGCCCACGCCGACGAGTTCGCCGCCGCGTTCCCCGACGACGAACCGCCCGCCGCGAAGGAGCGGGCCGCCTGAGCGATGCCGCCGGTCCTCCACATCGACGTACCCTGGCTGCTCCAGCGCCACGAGGAAGTCCTGCCGGGCCAGCCCGCCATCAACGACTTCTCCACCCTGGTCGCCGCCGTCGCCAGGCACCGCGTCGACCCGCCCCGCCCCGGTGTCGCCTCCGACCCCGCCTGGCGGGCCGCCGCCCTGCTGCACACCCTCGCCCTGCTCAAACCGCTGCCCACGGCCAACGCCCGCTTCGCCTGCGCCACAGCGATGGCCTACCTCGTGGTCAGCGGCGTCGGCGTCGACCCGCCCCGCGGCGCCCTCGCCGGCCTCGCCCGCGACGTGATGTCCGGCAGGACGGACCTGTACGGCGTGGCCGACCGGCTGCGCTCCTGGCCGATCCGGGGACGTCCGAGCACATACGAAGCGCAGGCCCCGCACGTGTTCTGACTTTCTTTCAAAGCCATGGATGTGACGTGCGCGCCTTGTTGCCCGTGAGGCACCTGTGCAAGGCTGAAACGCTTGTGCGGTGACGACGGCCGGTTCCCGGTGACCGGCCGAGGAACCCGCGTCGACACGACGACGGTCGAGCCGCCGCCCCGTACACCTCGTCCACGCTCCGCCCGTACACGCTCCGTCCCGGTACGCATCCCACGCACCAAAGGAAACCGCTTCGTGCCCACCCCCCACCCGCCTCGCCCTCCCTATCCGCCCCCCGGCGGCCCAGCGGGAGAATCGGACGAGTCGCTCGCCGCCCCGCTGCGAGCCGGCTCGGACGCCGAGGCGTCCCGCTCCGCCGCGCTCCTCATGGCGCGGCACTGGCGGCCCGCCCAGGAGTACGCGGCCATCTGCCTGGCCACCTCGGGCCCCGTCGCGTACATGGTCACCGCCGGCGCCTTCCACCAGATCCTGGACCGGCTGGTGCTCGGCGAGCCCGCCGACGGACTGCGGCCCCGGCTGCTCGTCGCCGTCCGCGACACGGTCGCCAACTGGTCCGCCGAGGACCGCATATCGGAGGTGCTCCCCGCCCTCCAGAAACCCGCCGGGGGCCGTGGCATGCGTGCCACGAAGTCGATGATCCCCGAGAACCGCACCCTCGCCGAACGCTCCTTCCACGGACTGTCGGCGATGGAGCAGTGCCTGCTGTGGCACACCGCCGTCGAGGCCGAGCCCCTCGACGTGCCCGCCGCGCTGCTCGGCATGGACCCCGACTCGGCGGCCGTCGCCCTCGACCAGGCGAAGGAGCGGTTCCGCGAGGGCTGTGTGCGCGCCCACCGCGACCTCGCGCCGTCCAAGGACTGCCGCTACTACAACCGGCTCCTCGACGTGCCCATCCGGCGCGGCGGCGCCCTGCTGCCCGACGTGCAGCAGCACCTGGGGGAGTGCCGCTACTGCCGGCAGGCAGCCGAACAGCTCGGCCAGATCGAGACCGCGCCGGGCGCGCTGCTCGCCGAGGCCGTCCTCGGCTGGGGAGCCCGCCGCTACCTCGACTCCCGTCCGGGCCGCGGCAGTTCCACCGGGACCCGGGGCCGCGGCTCCTCCCGGCACGGCGGCGGACGCGGCCACGCACGCGGCCGGCAGCGGCTGCTGGCCCGCATCCCGCTGCCCGCGCGCCGCGCCGACGGCACCGCGCGGGCCTCCCGCACCCTGCTCACCGGCGTCGGCATCGCCGGTGCCGGACTGCTCGCCACCGTCCTCGCCGTCAGCGCCTGGCCGGACGGCGGCGACTCCGGTCCCGTCACCGCCACCACCGCCACCGGCGCCCGCGAGGCGCTGCCCGACGCCCAGGCCGCGACCCCGCCCGTCACGTCGCAGCTGCCCGCCGCCGGGCGGCCGACACGGCTGCGCAACGCGTCGGCCGACCTGTGCCTCGACGCCGAAGGCGGCGCGCACGCCGGTGCGCACGTGGTGCTCGCCGACTGCTCCCCGGCGCCGACCCAGCAGTGGACGTACGAGGACGACGGGCTGCTGCACACCGCGGCCGACACCGGTCTGTGCCTGGACTCGCACGCCGACGCCGGCGTGGTCATCCTCGGCACCTGCGCCGACGAGGGCACGGGCCGCGGCGACGACGTGCGCTACGACCTCACCGTCCAGGGCGAGTTCCTGCCGCACTGGGACGAGACGCTCGCGCTCACCGCGACCGGGGCCGTGGCGGGCACCGGCCTGGAGGTCCGGGCCCGCGACCACTCCACGTCCCAGCGCTGGCTGACCGACCCGCCCCCGGCCGGCCCCGGCTCCCTCTCGGTCGCCGGCACCGAAGCCCCCGTCGGCCACCCCGCCGACCAGGTGACCCAGGGCTAGCTAGGGTCTATTTGCGAAAATGGATCTTGGTCGTGAGCGTTTCCCCTCCGGGCACCGCGCGCCTGCCAACAGTTGCGGGTGGGTGTCGCGGGCCCGGGGGGCCTTGGCCATCTGGGCCGTCTCCGCGCGGGATGCAACGACGGCGGTCGGCGATGCGCGTCCTGCCGGTCAGCCTCGCAGCGGAAGCCTCCTGCCCTTCCTCGTCTCCTCAGAGCCCAGCGCGTTGGTGAACGGTTGAGCCAGCCGGAATGAGGTGCCGCGGCTAGGGCGGCCTTGGAACGTCCCGGCGCCGGAACCCGGAAGCGCTCACAACTGATCGTGACCAAACAGATTCTGACGGTGTGCCACACAGGGACGTCAAGACTCCGGACAGAGTCCGACGCCATGCGGCACAACGGCCGGAATCCCCGCTTGACCAGCGGCGACCTGTCCGGTCCGGTCCTGCGCAGCGACCCCTCGCGGACGGCCCCGACGCACTACGCTGGAACCCAAGTGACGCACCTGCTCACTGTGAGTGTGCGCTCGGGAGTGGCGACGATGAGCCCGGACTATCCGTTCGACGAGGGGGCGACGGCCCGGGCTGTGCTCGCCGCCGACGGCACGCTGACCGAGTGGAACGAGGGCGCCCGCCGGCTGCTCGGCCACAGGGCCGCCGACGTCCTGGGCCGCCCCGCCACCGACCTCCTCGCCGACGACACCGCCCCGCCCGCGCTCGCCGGCCGCCGCTGGGACGGCACGGTCGGTCTGCGCCACCGCGACGGTCGCACGGTCACGGTGTGGCTGCTCGCCCACCACCGGCCGTCGGGCGAGCGCCGCCCCGCCGCCGACTGGCTCCTGGTCACCCCTCTCGAAGGCGACACACCGGCGTCCGGGGACGATCCGCTCGCCGATGTCGCGCTGACCCAGTCGCCGTGCGCCGTCGCGGTCTACGACGACCGGCTGCGGCTGCGCCGGCTGAACGACGCCATGTCCGCGGTGATCGGCCTGCCCGAGGAGCGGGCCCGCGGTCTGCGGGCCTCCGAGATCGGCGGCACCCCGCAGAGCATCACCGTCGAGGGCGAACTGCTCGAAGTGCTGCGCACCGGCAGGGCCCGCGACGTGCACACCTACTCCCGCGCGGGCGGCGAGGACCGCGCCCACGCCTGGCTGGCCCGGCTGGCCCCGGTCACCGACGCCGACGGACGGGTGCGCGGGGTGTGCCTGGCCGCCCACGACTTCACCGAGAACCACCTCGCCCGCGAACGCCTCCAGCTCGTCAACGAGGCCAGCGTGCGCATCGGCACCACCCTCGACGTCTCCCTCACGGCGCAGGAGCTGGCCGACGTCTGCGTGCCGGCCCTCGCCGACTTCGTCCGCGTCGACCTGCTGGACCCCGAGGAACTGGACGGCCCGGCCCGGATCACCGCGCCCGTGCGGCTGCGCCGGGCCGCGCACCGCTCCGTGCTCGGCGGCGCCCCGGAGGCGCTGGTCGAGCCGGGCCGGGTCGCGACGTACCCGGCGGCCTCCCCGCAGGCCGGTTCGCTCACCGCGGGCCGCACCGTCGTCGGCTCGCTCGCGGCCGGCGACCTGGAGCGGCCCGCCTGGGACGCGGCCCGCGCCCGGCGGATGACGGAGTTCGGCATCCACGCGGTGATGTCCGTGCTGCTGCGGGCCCGGGGCGTCACCCTCGGGGTGGCGGTCTTCACCCGCCACCGCCGTCCGGAGCCGTTCACCCCCGACGACGTGCTGCTCGCCGAGGAGATCACCGCCCGCGCGGCGGTCTGCATCGACAACGCCCGCCGCTACTCCCGCGAGCGGGAGACCGCCCTCGCCCTCCAGCGCAGCCTGCTGCCCCGCTCCCTGCCGCGCACGGCGGCGGTCGAGGCCGCCTCGCGCTATCTGCCGGCGGCCCGCGCCGGGGTGGGCGGCGACTGGTTCGACGTGATCCCGCTGTCCGGGCTGCGGGTGGCCATGGTGGTCGGCGACGTCGTCGGGCACGGCGTCCAGGCGTCGGCGACCATGGGCCGGCTGCGCACCGCCGTGCGTACCCTCGCCGACCTCGACCTGGCCCCGGACGAGCTGCTCACCCACCTCGACGACCTGGTGGTGCGGCTGTCGGAGGAGGCCGGCGGCGACGGCAGCACCGGCGAGGTCGGCGCGACCTGTCTGTACGCGGTCTACGACCCGGTGTCGCGCCGCTGCACGCTGGCCCGCGCCGGACATCCCCAGCCGGTCCTGGTCCCGCCCGGCGGCCCGCCCCGGCGGCTGGCCCTGCCCGCCGGTCCCCCGCTGGGCCTCGGCGGGCTGCCCTTCGAGTCGGCCGAGATGGAACTCTCCGAGGGCAGTGTGCTCGCGCTGGTCACGGACGGGCTGATCGTGAGCCGCGAGCGGGACGCCGACACCGGTTACCGCGGGCTGTGCGCCGCCCTGGCCGACGGCTCGAACCGCCTCGACGAGACCTGCGACCGGGTGCTGGGCGCGCTGCTGCCGCCGGGCGGCGCCCAGGACGACGTCGCCCTGCTGCTGGCCCGCACCCGTGGCCTGCCCGCCCGCCAGGTGGCGACCTGGGAGGTGCCGGCCGATCCGGCGCTGGTCGCCCCCGTCCGCAAACAGGTCGTCGAGCAGCTGGACGCCTGGTCGCTGGCCGAGGCCGCGTTCACGGCGGAGCTGGTGGTGAGCGAGCTGGTCACCAACGCGATCCGCTACGGCTCGGCGCCGGTGCGGCTGCGGCTGATCCACGACGCGGCCACGCTGATCTGCGAGGTGTCCGACGCCAGCCACACGGCGCCCCATCTGCGCCGGGCGCGGACCTGGGACGAGGGCGGGCGCGGGCTCATGCTGGTCGCACAGCTCACCCAGCGCTGGGGCAGCCGGCACACGGCCGAGGGCAAGACGATCTGGGCCGAGCTGGCCCTGTTCGCGCAGGACTGACCCGGGGAGCGGATCAGGGCGCGGATCAGGGCGCGGCCAGCCAGGGGCGCACCTGTCTGCGGGCCTCGTGCAGCCGGGACTTGAGGGTGCCGAGCGGGATGCCGACACGCTCGGCGACCTCGGTGTACTCCAGCTGGCAGAGGTCGCGGTAGACGAGCGGCGCCACCAGGTGCGGGTGCTCGCGCTCCAGCCGGTCCAGCGCCTCCAGCAGGTCGACGCGGGAGCCCGCGATGACGCTGGTGGTGCGCGGGTCGACGTACTGGGCCGGTTCGATCACGGCGGGCTGCTCGGCGGCGCGGCGCTTGAGCTCGCGGTACTTCTGCCGCGAGCAGTTGGCGACCACGGTGTACAGCCAGGTGCTGAAGCGGCTGCGGCCCTCGAAGGTGGTGATCTTCCGGGCGATCTGGAGCAGGACGTCCTGCGCGGCCTCCTCGGCGTCCTCGCGGCAGGGCAGGAAACGCCCGCAGCGCCGCACGACCTCGGGCCCGACCTCGCTCAGCAGCCGGTCCAGTGCCGCCGGGTCGCCCGCGGCGGCGCTCCGGGCGAGGTCCTCGGTCAGCTCGCCGTCGTACACGGAAGTCCCTCTCGGAGTCGATCTCGGGCCAGGCATGATAGTCGCATGCACTCCCTCGAGCGGATCGGCCGCTACCGTCTCGAACGGCGCCTGGGCACCGGCGCCTTCGGCACGGTGTGGCTCGCCCACGACGACCAGCTCGAGGCCCCCGTGGCGGTGAAGGTCCTCGCCGAGAACTGGTCGCACCGCCTCGACGTCCGGGAGCGTTTCCTGTCCGAGGCGCGGCTGCTGCGCAGGGCCGACTCGAACCGGGTGGTCCAGGTCTACGACATCGGCGAGCTCGACGACGGCAGGCCGTACTTCGTGATGGAGTACGCCGACGCCGGCACCCTCGCCGACCTGCTCGCCCGCGGCCCGCTGCCGCCGGCCGAGGCGCTCGCGCTGACGGCGCTGGCCGCCCGGGGCGCGGCGGCACTGCACGAGGCGGGCATCGTGCACCGGGACGTCAAGCCGACCAACGTGCTGCTGCGCACCGCGCCGGACGGCACCCGCCGGGTGCTGCTGGCGGACCTGGGGCTGGCCAAGAGCCTGGCGCAGGCGTCCGGGCTGACCCTGGCCGCCGGTTCGGCGGGCTACCAGCCGCCCGAGCAGGCCGAGCCCGGCGCGGGCATCGACGCGCGCGCCGACGTCTACAGCCTGGGCGCGCTGGGCTACGAGCTGCTGACCGGCACCGTGCCGGGGGCGCCGGGCCGGATCGTACGGCCCGACCGGCTGCGTCCGGAGCTGGACGAGGACGTCGTACGGGCGCTGCTGCGGGCCCTGGAACCGGACCGGGAGCGGCGCTGGCCGGGGGCGCGGGAGTTCGCGGACGAACTGGACCGGCTGGCCGCGCGGGCGCCGCGGGGCACGTCCCGCGGACGGCGCGACGGGGCGCGCCGGCGGCTGGGCCGCCGGGCGCTCGCCGGGGCCGCGCTCCTCGCGGCGGCGGCAGCGGCGGTCACCGTCACCCTGGTGACCCGTGACCGCCCCGCCGACACCGTGCGGGTCGCCGACGCCACCGGGCGGATCAGCGTGGAGGTGCCCGCGGGCTGGGGCCGCCGGCTGCGCGACTCCGGCTGGGACCCGCGGGCGCTCGGGCTGGCCGCCGGGCACGAGCCGGGGCTCGCGGTCGCCGACGACCTCACGAAGTGGCCGGACCTCTCGGCCCCGGTGAACGGGGCGTTCGTCGGTCTGAGCGAGCGGGGCGACCTGGCGGCGAAGGTGGCCGCCCTCGCCCACCGGGGCTGCCACTACGACGGCGCCCGCGGGTTCGCGGACGGCACGTGGACGGGCCGTACCCGGGCCTGGAGCGGCTGCGCGGGCGGGGGCGCGATCACCGAGACCGCGCTGACCCCGGCGGGCGGCAGATCGGGACCCGGGGTGTACGTGCAGGTCCGCGAGCGCGACGGGGACGACGCGACGGACCCGGTGCTGCGCTCGCTGCGGATCGTCTGACCGGAGGGCGGGAGACGGCCGCGGCGGGGAAGATGCCCCTGCGGGGGTACGCGGCGGGACGGGACCGTCGCCCGTACGGGAGAAATCTTCGCCCGGCCGCGAACTTTTACGGCGGTGTGCGCATCGCACCTGGGTGACGGCGCACGAGGCGCCGTAGGCACGCCCCACCGCGTGCCGTGACCGTCAGGAGTGTTGAGAGATGGCGTACACGTCCCGTTCCACGCGTCGGGCGGCCCTGCTCGTGAGCTCGGTCGCCGTGCTGGGCCTGCTGACCGCCTGCGGCGACGGGTCCGGCGGCCAGGCGGGCCCCGAGAAGGTCTCGGGCACGGCCGCGCCCGCCACCGGCGACGACACCACCGGCACCGCCTCGTCCGGCACGGGCGGCGACGGGTCGGCGTCGCGGAGCGCCGCCCCGCCCGCCGGCACGTCGCAGTCGTCCCCGTCGTCCGCCGCGTCCGGCGGCGCGGACGCCTCGGGCGGCGGCACGAGGACGGCGAGCGCGAGCGGCCGGTGCCACACCTCGGAGCTGAGCGCCACCGTGGGGGGCAACGACCCGGGCGCCGGGCAGGAGAACTTCCCGCTGGTGCTGACCAACACCTCCGGCCGCACCTGCACGCTGCGCGGCTATCCCGGCGCCGCGTTCGTGAACGCCTCGGGGGACCAGCTGGGCGCCGACCCGCAGCGCTCCTCCGGCTCGCCCACGACCGTGACGCTGCGGCCCGGACAGCGCGCCTGGGCGGGGCTGTCCTTCTCCAACCCGGAGATCAGCGGGGCGAAGAGCGCGAAGCCGGCCGCGGTGCTGGTCACCCCGCCCGACGAACGGGACAGCCTGAAGGTGACGTGGAAGGCGGGCGCGGTGCCGGTGTCCGGCAACTCCTCCTCCGTCCGCCTCACGGTGTTCGGCCCAGGCTCCGGAACCTGAACCCGACGTCCTTGTGCCGCCGTCCCCCGGTGGCGGCGCAGGCATGAGGGCCGGGTCTGTTTTCATGGGCGGGCACCGTCCGCACCGTCCTGGAGGCAGGAGCCCTGAACACCGCACTCGCCGAGGCCCTGTCCGTCGTCCTGCTCGCCGCCGTGCTCGCCTGGGCCGTGATCCGGCCCCGCGGTCTGCCCGAGGCGGTGCTCGCGGTGCCGGCCGCGGGCGTCGCGATCGCGAGCGGGGCGATCGGTCTCGGTCACGCGCGGGCGGAGGCCGAACGGCTCGGGCCGGTCGTCGGCTTCCTCGCGGCGGTGCTGGTGCTCGCCCACTTCTGCGACGTCGAGGGGTTGTTCCGGGCCTGCGGGGCGTGGATGGCGCGCTGGGCGGCGGGCCGCCCCGTGCCGCTGCTCACCGCGGTGTTCGCGCTGGCGTCGGTGATCACGGCGGTGCTCAGCCTGGACGCGACGGTCGTGCTGCTGACGCCGGTGGTGTTCGCCACGGCGGCCCGCACGGGCGTACGGCCGAAGCCACACGTGTTCGCCTGTACGCACCTGTCCAACACGGCGTCGCTGCTGCTCCCGGTGTCCAATCTGACGAACCTGCTGGCGTTCGCGGCGAGCGGGCTGGCCTTCACCCGGTTCGCGGCGCTGATGGCGCTGCCGTGGCTGGTGGCGATCGGGGCCGAGTACCTGGTGTTCCGGCGGTTCTTCGCACGGGATCTCTCGGCGGCGGCGCCCGTGTCGCCGGAGGCGGGCGAGGCTCCCGGGCTGCCTCTGTTCGCGCTGGTCACGGTGGGCTGCACGCTCGCCGGGTTCGTGGTGACGTCGGCGGCCGGGATCGAACCGGCGTGGGCGGCGTGCGCGGGCGCGCTGGTGCTGGCCGGGCGGGCGCTGCTGCGGAGACGGGCCACACCGCTGGAGGTGGTGCGGGCGGCGGCCCCGGCGTTCCTGGCGTTCGTGCTGGCGCTCGGCATCGTGGTGCGCGCGGTGGTGGACAACGGGCTCGCGGACGTGCTCGGGCACGTCGTGCCGTCGGGGTCGGGGCTGCCCGCGCTGCTCGGCATCGCGGCGCTGGCCGCGGTCCTGGCCAATCTGATCAACAACCTGCCCGCGGTCCTGGTCCTGCTGCCCGCGGTGGCGCCGGCCGGGCCGGGCGCGGTGCTCGCGGTGCTGCTCGGGGTGAACATCGGCCCGAACCTGACGTACGCCGGTTCCCTCGCGACGCTGCTGTGGCGCAGGATCGTGCACCAGCACGAACACGGCGTGGACCTGAAGGAGTTCACCGCTCTGGGCCTGCTCGCCGTGCCGTCCGCGCTGGGTGTGGCGGTGGTGGCACTGTGGGGGTCGCTGCGGGTGCTGGGCGCCTGACCGTCACGGGCCGCCCGAGCCGAAGGAGGTCGCCTGGATGCGTGTCGTCGTATGGGTCGCCGAGGGGACGTGGCCCGCGTGTGTGGACGCGGTGCGGGAGCGGGTGCCGGACGGGGCCGAGGTGGTGCTGCTGCATGTCGCCGGGGCGGGGGTGCCGGGCCTCGGGCACGGGGCGTTCGCGGGGCTGCTGGGGCGCGGGCACGAGCACGACCCCGGGGATCTGATGGACGAGCAGGACGGACGTTCGGCGGCCGAGCTGCTGGACGCGGCGGCGCGACGGCTGGGGCGGCCGTGCGCACGGCTCGAACGGACGGGACGGGTGGAGCGGGCGGTGGTGGGCGCCGCGGAGGGCGCCTCCTTGCTGGTGCTGGCCCGGGACGGCGACCGCTCCCGGCTGGGCCCGCACAGCCTCGGGCCGGCCGCGCGGTTCGTGGTGGACCACGCGCCGTGCGCCGTGCTGCTGGTCTGGCCGGAGGCGGCGCCGGGTCTGACGACGATGCCGCCCCCGCCGCCGCGGCACCGCTGAGCGGGCGGGCGGGTTCAGCGGTGGCGCCGGCCTCCGCCGTCGTGGCCGTATCCGGACTCGGGTGCGTCGCCCCAGCGGTCCCAGGCGCAGTAGGCGGGGTGGCGGACGCAGGGGTCGGTGAGGCCGGGGGTCCGGGAGGGGGACGGCGGCGCGGCCGGCGGGGCCGGGGCGGTGGTCGAGGGGCGGGAGCCGGCGGGCGGTGGGGGCGCGGGGGTGGCGGAGGGGGACGCGGACTGTGTGCGCTCGGCGCCCCAGTTGACGACCTCCATCTGGAGGTCGGGCCGTGAGGTGTCGACGACCCAGCGCTGGACCCGGGTGTCGACGCGGTTCTTGAGCACGAGGGCGCCCCCGCCGTCGGTGGCGGCGGGGGCGAGCGCGAGGTCCTGGTCGAAGCGGGGCACGAGGGCGCCCTGGAGGGTGAAGTCGTAGCGCACGCTCTTGCCGTTCGCCTCGGACGCCCGTGCGCAGGGGGCGAGCCGGACGGAGAAGCCGAGGCGGGAGTCGAGGCAGAGGTCGGGCTCGGCGGTGCTGCGCAGCAGTCCGTCGCGTTCGTAGGTCCACTGCTGGGTGGCGGCGGTGGAGCACTTGGCGAGCGCGGCCTCGGCGCCGGCGGTCGCCCGGCCGCCGGTCACCGCGACGCACAGCCCGGATTCGAGGTTGTGCAGTCGGCCGTGCAGCACGCCCTGGGCGCCGGTGCCGGTCCAGGTGGGGTCGGACTTGGACTCGCCTGAGCCGGGGGTGACGGTCTGCCGGGGGCCGGGCCGGTGGCCCGCGTCGTCGCCGGAGCCGAGCACCGACCACAGGACGAGCGGCAGGACGACGAGGCCGCTCACGGTCAGCGCGGCGAGCGCGACGTTGCGGCGGCGGGCGCGGCGGGCGGCGCGCAGCGCGGAGCGTCGGGAGCCGCCGCGCGGGCGGGGCGCGGCCGGGGCGCCGAACGCCTCGCCGCCGGCGGGTGCGGCGGACTCGGGCGGGAGCGGCCCGGGGTTGTCGAGGAGGCCGGCCCGGGCCCGGACGTAGTCCTGGGCGGCCCAGCCGAGGACGGCCTCGGCGAGGGCGGGGCCGAGGCCGTCGTTGAACTGCGCGAGCTGGTCGGCGGCGTGCCGGCAGTGGCGGCACCGGCCGAGGTGGTCGTGGAGGTCGGGGTCGACGTGGAGGGCGCCGCGCCGGAAGGTGACGTCGAGCATGCGGATGTAGCGCAGGCACTCGTCGTCGTCGGCGAGTTCGCGGTGCACCTGGAGGCATTCCTCGCGCAACCGGGCGCGGGCGCGCGCGAGTTCGACCCGGGCGCCGTCCTCGTCGAGGCCGAGCAGCGCGGCGGGGACGGCGAGGGCCTCGGCCTCCACCTCCGTGTGCCACAGCACCGCGCGGGCGGACTGCGGCAGCCGCTGGAAGGCGCGGGAGAGCAGCCGTCGGTCGGCGGGCGGCAGCAGCCGGGCCCCGGTCCGCTCGCCGTCGGGGGTGCGCAGGGCGGGGTGCAGCAGTTCCTGGCGTCCGTCGTTGTCCCACTCGGCGGCGATGCGCCGCACGGTGACGAGCAGATGGGGGCGCCAGGCGGCGCTGGGGCCCGACTGCCGCAGCGACTCGCCGAAGAGGCGGGTGAACGCGGCGGTGGTGAGCATGCCGGCGGCGCGCGTGGAGGCGGTGCACAGCCGGGCGTAGGCGAAGGCCGCCTCCCAGTGCCGGTCGAGGAGTTCACCGACGGGGTGCAGCGCGGGTGTCGATCCGGTCCACTTCTTCAGTTCGGCACTGAGTTGTTCGTCCGTCACATCGAACGGACGAGCGGGACGCGGCGAATTCGACAAGCCTGCGTCATTCACGGCTGCATTCCTCCCAGACACAACGCGGAATTAGTCCGTACCAGGGGTCCGCGGCATCTCGGACGTCGCCTACGGCGGCTCTTGTGAAGCGTGGGGGCGTACGGGGAGGGGCCACGCGCCTGCAGAGGGATACGTGAATGTCTGCATGCGAACAGCACTCACCTTTGCACAGCCCGTCATGTCAGAACAAGCGATCCCGAAATTTTCCGGATTCCCTCACGAGGTAGGCGATTTGACCCTCCGTCAATAACGCGCATTCACGCGTTGTCGCCGAATCGACATTTCTTTTTACGGCCCGTTCAGCGCGCGGGAGCGGTACGCGCCGGGCGGCAGTCCGTACCGTTCGCGGAACACCCGGTGGAAGTGGAACGGGCTCGGGAACCCCGAGGCGGCGGCCACCCGCTCCACGGTCAGGTCGGTGTTCTCCAGGAGCCGCGCGGCATGGCCGAGCCGGGCCTCGCGCAGGGCGCGCATCGGGGAGCGGCCGGTCTGCCGGGTGAACAGGTGGGCGAACCGGGAGGGTGAGAGCGCGACGTCCGCGGCGAGCGAGCGCACGGTGTGCGGGGCTCCGGGGTCGGCGGCGATCAGCTCCTCGGCCCGGCGCACGCGTGCGTCGCCGCCCGGCGGCGGTGCGGGCGCGCGGGCCGCGGCGGCGGCGAGCACGACGGCCTCCTCCAGTGCACACAGGGCGAGTTCACGCGCGGCGCCGCCGTGGGCGACGGCCACCGGTTCGCCCTCGGCCGGGGCGAGCGGGGCGGGTGCGCCTGCGCCGGTCCAGCGGGCGTCGGCGAGCATCCGCCGGAACACCGCGTCGACGCGCTCGCGCAGGTCGGCGGGGACGGGGCCGACGGCGTACATCCCGTCGGCGACGGCGTACGGGCCGAGCCAGGCCGCCCAGCCGGGCCGGACCTGGCAGTGCGCCCACCAGAAGTCCCAGCGCGGGGCGCCGGGCGCGACCGCGTAGCGGTGCCGGACACCGGGCGCAAGCACCACCAGGTCGCCCTCGCCCGCGTGGACCTCGGCCGTGCCCTGGCGCACCAGTCCGCGTCCGGCCGTGGTCCAGGTCAGCAGCCAGCTGTCCGCGCCGGCGGGCCGCTCGACGCCGTAGCCGGGCCCGCGGTCGTAGCGGCCGACGACCACCGGGCCCGGCGGCGGCGAGGGGTCGCCGGGCACGGCAGCCCGGGGCAGGTGCGCAGCGGTCATGGGCATCCTCCGATCGTGCGGGTCGTCCTAGCGTGACGGAGTGAGGACACCGGACCGAGGAGTGGACGGATGACAGCCACGGACAGCGGCGCCGCCGGCGCCCCCACCCCGCCCGCGCCGCTGCTGCGGCGGCGGGTCGCCGAGTTCGAGGAGCAGGGCTTCACGGTCGTACCCGGGCTGTTCGGGCGCGACGAGGTCGACCGGCTGTGCGCCGTGTTCGCGGCGCTGCACGCGGCCGGCCGACCGGTGCCGGGGCACTACGAGCCCCGGGTGCCGGCGGACGGCGCACCGGTCGACCCGCTGCACGCGTATCCGCGGGTGATGCATCCGCACGAGATCGACGGCCTGGCGCGGGACGTGCTGCTGGACGCGCGGCTGCGGACGGTCCTGGAGGCGCTGCTCGGCGAGGAGGTGCTGGCCGCGCAGAGCATGTTCTACTTCAAGCCGCCGGGGGCACGCGGGCAGGCGCTGCACCAGGACAACTTCTATCTGCGCGTGGAGCCGGGCACCTGTGTGGCCGCGTGGCTGGCCTGCGAGGCGATCGACCGGGACAACGGCGGGCTCGAAGTGGTGCCCGGCACCCACCGGATGGATCTGTTCTGCCCGGAGGAGGCGGACGAACGGCTCTCGTTCGCCCGGGAGTTCGTGCCACCGCCGCCCGGACTGAGCGCCGTCCCGGTGGACCTGGCGCCGGGGGACGTCCTGTTCTTCAACGGCAGCCTGGTGCACGGCTCGCAGCCCAACCGCACGGCGGACCGCTTCCGGCGGTCGTTCATCGCGCACTACGTGGGACGGTCGGCGCGGCAGGTCGGGACGCACTACCGGACGCTGTCGATGTCGGGCGACCGTGTGCCGCTCCCCGAGAGCGGGGGTGCCGGGCCGTGCGGCACCGAGTTCCCGCCGGGGCCGGTGCCGTAGTGACTCGGGGGCGTCGTGGAGCGCGGGTCCGTCGTGGTCGGTCGCGCAGCTCCCCGCGCCCCTGTCGGGGCGCCTTCCGGCGCCCCGAGGGCCTGCTCAGTGACCGCTGACGGCGCGCGGGGTGTACGGCGCCTCCAGTTCCTCGGTCTCCTTGTCGGTGAGGGTCAGTTCGACCGCCGCCACCGCGTCCTCGATGTGCTGGGGCTTCGCCGCACCGATGATGGGGGCGGTCACCGTGTCCTGGTGCAGCAGCCAGGCGAGGGCGACCTGGGCGCGCGGCACACCGCGGTCGGCGGCGATCCGGGAGACGGCCTCGACGATGGAGCGGTCGCCCTCCAGGTAGAGGCGGCTGCCGAACTCGTCGGTGGTGCTGCGCCCGGTGACCGTGCCCCAGTCGCGGGTGAGCCGGCCACGGGCGAGCGGGCTCCAGGGCAGTACGCCCACGCCCTGGTCGGCGCAGAGCGGCAGCATCTCCCGCTCCTCCTCGCGGTAGAGGAGGTTGTAGTGGTCCTGCATGGTGACGAACCGGGTCCAGCCGTGTCGCTCGGCGGTGTACTGGGCCTTGGAGAACTCCCACGCGTACATCGAACTCGCCCCGATGTAGCGCACCTTGCCGGCCTTGACCAGGTCGTGGAGCGCCTCCATGGTCTCCTCGATCGGCGTCTCACGGTCGTAGCGGTGGATCTGGTAGAGGTCGACGTAGTCGGTGCCGAGGCGGCCGAGGCTGTGGTCGATCTCGGACATGATCGCCTTGCGCGACAGACCGCCGCCGTTGGGTCCTGGCCGCATCCGGCCGTTCACCTTGGTGGCGAGGACGATCTCGTCGCGCCGGGCGAAGTCCGCCAGCGCCTTGCCGACGATCTCCTCGCTGGTGCCGTCGGAGTAGACGTTGGCCGTGTCGAAGAAGTTGATGCCCGCGTCCAGCGCCTGCCGGATCAGCGGGCGGGACGCCTCCTCGTCGAGGGTCCACTCGTGGTTGCCGCGGTCCGGATCGCCGTACGTCATGCAGCCCAGACAGATCCGCGACACGTCCAGGCCGGTCGAACCGAGCTTCACGTACTGCATCGTCACTGCTCCTGACTTCGGAACGGTTGTCACACGGAGCGTACGTCGTCACCCTGTGCCGGACGGCCGGGCGGGTGGCCTACTGCAGCGGGAAGGTCCGCCCGCGCTCCGACTCGGGGCGGGGGCCGAAGATGCGGCGGTCCGCCTCCTCGATCGGCACGTCGTTGATGCTGGCCTCACGGCGGGTCATCAGCCCGTGCTCGTCGAACTCCCACAGCTCGTTGCCGTACGAGCGCCACCACCGGCCGTCGGCGTCCCGGGACTCGTACTGGAAGCGGACGGCGATGCGGTTGCCGTCGAAGGACCACAGGTCCTTGCGCAGCGCGTAGTCGAGCTCGCGCTCCCACTTGGCGGTGAGCAGGTCGACGATGGCGGCGCGGCCGGTGACGAAGGTGTCGCGGTTGCGCCAGACCGAGTCCTCGGAGTAGGCGAGGGACACCTTGTGCGGGTCGCGGGTGTTCCAGGCGTCCTCGGCGGCCTGGACCTTCCGGGCGGCGGTCTCACGGGTGAAGGGCGGCAGGGGCGGACGGTCGGCCATGGTTCCTCCTCGACGGGGCGCGGGCTGCGCCGACAGCGGAGAACGTGCGTTCTCGGGTTGGCTGCTACCATAGGAGAACGCACGTTCTCTCGTCAAGGAGTGATGGTCCATGGACAGCGCAGCCGCCCGTGAGCAGGCGCTGGACGCCGCGGAGAAGCTGTTCTACGGCCGGGGCATACAGACGGTCGGCATGGACGACGTGCGCGGCACCTCGGGCGTCTCGCTCAAGCGCCTCTACCAGCTGTTCCCCGCGAAGGAGCAGCTCGTCGTGGCCTATCTGGAGCGGCGCGACGAGCGCTGGCGGGGGCGGCTCGCGGCCCATGTGGCGGCGCACGGGGACCCGGAGCGGCGGATCCTCGCCGTCTACGACTGGCTGGAGCTGTGGTTCGGCGAGCCGGACTTCCGCGGCTGCGCCTGGATCAACGCCAACGGCGAGCTGGGGGCGACCTCCGAGCGGGTGCGCGAGCAGGTGCTCGCGCACAAGCGGGCGTTCCGGGAGTACCTGACCGCGCTGGTGACGGACGCGGGACTGCCCGCCGTGCTGGCCGGTCCGCTCTTCCTGCTGGCGGAGGGGGCCATGGTCACGGCGGGCATCACCCGCACCGCGGAACCGGCCGGGCAGGCCCGGGCGGCGGCCGAGGTGCTCGTCGCGGCGGCCGGCGGGGTCAGCCGGCCGGTTCGGTCACCTTGATGGCGCCGACCGGGCACGCCTGGGCCGCGTGCCGCACCATCGGGTCACCGCCGCCGTCCTCCTTGCCGGGGAGCAGCGTGCTGAACCCGTCGTCGTCCTGGGTGAAGACCGCGGGGGCGGCCAGGGCGCACTGCCCGGCGCCGATGCAGAGGTCCGTGTCGATCTCGATGTGCATGGGTCGAGCCTCTTACCAGGTCACGGGGAGTTCCAGCATCCCCTGGATCGTGTCGCCGGGCTTGAAGGGGATCTCCGCCGCGGGGGCCGCGAGACGGAGCCCCGGCAGCCGTTCGAGGAGGGCGCCGAGGGCGATCTCCATCTCCGCGCGGGCCAGGTTCTGGCCCAGGCACTGGTGGATGCCGAAACCGAACGACACATGGTGGCGGGCCGAGCGGTGCCAGTCCAGGCTGTCCGGGTCCGGGTAGACGGCGCTGTCGCGGTTGATGACCGAGGTCGAGAAGACCACGCCCTCGCCCGCCCGGATGGTGGTGCCGTCGATCTCGATGTCCTCGGTGGCCAGGCGCAGCAGCCCGTCCGCGATGGACAGCATCCGCATCAGCTCCTCGACCGCCGCGGGCAGCAGCGCCGGGTCGCGGCGCAGCTCCGCGAGCCGTTCGGGGTGCTGGAGCAGCGTGAAGGTGCCGAGCGAGATCATGTTGGCGGTGGTCTCGTGCCCCGCGACGAGCAGGATGAGCGCGAGCGAGGTGAGTTCGGCGCGGTCCAGATCGCCGTCGCGCAGCTGGTGGTGGACGAGTTCGCCCAGGATGCCGGGTCCGGCCTCGGGCCGGGCGGCCTCCCGGTCGATGAGGTCGCCGAGGTACTCCTCCAGGCGGTCCCGGGCGGCCATGGTGTCCTCGGCGGCCGGGCCGCGCAGCAACTTGCGCGACTGCTCCTCGAAGAACTCGTGGTCGGCGTACGGGACGCCCAGCAGGGCGCAGATCACCATGGAGGGCACGGGCAGCGCGAAGGCGCCGACCAGTTCGGCCGGCGGGCCCTGGGCGATCATCGCGTCGAGCCTGCCGTCGACGATCCGCCGGATCTCCGGGCGCAGCTCGGCCGCGCGCTTGAGGGTGAACGAGGGGATCATCATGCGCCGCTGGGTGCGGTGCTCGGGGTCGTCGACGCCCAGCAGGGCGGCCTTGCGGTCCTTGGACGACTCCGCGAACCGGCGGGTGGTCGCCGGGAAGTCCAGGGCGGTGCGGTCGGTGGACAGCCGTGCGTCCGACAGCAGGGCGCGGGCGGCGGCGTGTCCACTGACCAGCCATGCCTGACGGCCGTCGAAGAGCGTGACGCGGGTCAGCGGCCGTGCGTCACGCAGCGGGTCGTAGGCGGTCGGGGGGTGGTAGGGGCAGGTGCGGTCCTGGGGGAAGGCCACGGCCCCGTGGGGGCGGGCCGGGTCGGTGGATTCCGTCAGGTCCGTCAGTTCCGTCATGGAGACCTCGCAGACGAAGGGTGTGCGTCGTACCGATCTTCATTAGATGCCCGGGGCACCCAATGAACGACGGCAAGTTCGGCCAGATCGCCCACAGGGGCGATCTGGCCGAACCTCGCGGTCCCGGGCGCACGGTCCACGCCGAAATCCGGTTGCCACAACCGGTCGGCACACCGCAGGATGCGGCGCATGTCCACGACCGACGCCCTCCTGCCACCGTACTCCGCCGTCCTCGCCGAGCGGGTGCGACAGCAGCCCGGCCGTCCCCGGAGGCCCGGTCCCGTACGCCGGTGACGGGCGCGTTCACCGCGGGGCTGCTCGCCGGTTTCGGCATCGCGGTCCCCGTGGGCGCCGTCGGGACGTATCTGGTCTCCCTCACCGCCCGGACCTCGCTGCGCACCGGGGTGTGCGCCGCGCTCGGCGTGGCGAGCGCCGACGGGCTCTACGCCCTGCTCGCCACGGTCGGCGGGTCCGCGCTCGCGGCCGTCCTGCGGCCGGTGCTCGGCCCGCTGCGCTGGGCGTCCGCCGCCGTCCTGGTGGCGCTGGCCGTGCGCGGGGCGCTCACCGCGCTGCGGGAGCACCGGGGGTCGCGGGCCGGGGCGGGGGCCGACGGGGAGCCGGGCGAGGCGGCCGACCGGGCAGCGGGCGAAGAGGCCGGCCCGGCGGCAGGCGAAAAGGTCGGCCCGACGGCGGCCGGGAGGAGCGGCCCGGCGACGAGCGAGAAGGGCGGCCCCTCGGCGGTCGACAAGGGTGGTGCAGCGGCAGGCGAGGACGCCAGCCCGGCGGCGGGCGAAAAGGTCGACCCAGCAGCGGCCGGGAGGAGCGGCCCCTCGGCGGGCAAGAAAGGCGGCCCGGCGACGGGCGACAAGGGCGACCCGGCGGCGGGCGGGAAAGGTGGCCCGGCGGCTGGAACCGGGCGGCCGGTTCCGGGTCCGGTGAGGGCGTATCTCGGCCTTCTCGGGATCACGCTCCTCAACCCCGCCACGGTGCTGTACTTCGCCGCGCTGGTGATCGGCGCCCGTGCCGCGGGCGAGGTGCGCCCGTGGGAGCAGGCCGTGTTCGTGCTCGCGGCGTTCGCGGCCTCGGCCGTCTGGCAGGTGCTGCTGGCCGGGAGCGGCGCGCTGCTGGGCCGGGCGCTGACCGGGCGGCGGGGGCGGCTGGTGACGGCGCTGCTGTCGAGCGGCGTGATCCTCGCGCTGGCCGTACGGACGACACTGTCGTCCCCGTGACGGCGCGGGTCGGATGATCCGTGCGCGTCCGGGTGTTGAATCACCGTGTCAGACAGCCGTGTTCCGACGAAGGGGAACGACAGCGATGCCTCTTGAGGGCGAGTACCAGCCCAGTCCGACCCAGTGGGTGCGGGAGCAGGTCGAGTTGTACGAGGGCTCCGGCGGCACCGAGGGGACGACGCTCCGCGACACGGGACTGCCCGTGATCCTGCTCACGAGCCGGGGTGCCCGGAGCGGCAAGATCCGCAAGACCCCGCTGATGCGGGTCGAGCACGAGGGCCGGTACGCCGTGGTCGCCTCGCAGGGCGGCGCGCCCAAGCACCCGGTCTGGTACTTCAACCTCAAGGGCGATCCGCACGTGGAGCTCCAGGACGGCCCGGTCAAGCGGGACATGACGGCCCGTGAGATCACGGGCGACGAGCGGGACCGGTGGTGGGAGCGGGCCGTCGCCGCCTACCCGCCCTACGCGGAGTACCAGGAGAAGACCGACCGGACGATCCCGGTGTTCGTCCTGGAACCGGCCACCGGGAGCTGATTCCGGCCGGGTGCCCGTGCCGCCCGAAGAATTCCGTTCAGGGAACGCATGAAGGCGTTCCGCCCCGGGCACCCGCTCGTCGGGCCCCGCCGCGTTCCCCCGTCGCGGCGGGGCCCGTTTGCGTCGGTGCACGGACCGTGCGGTCGGGCGCCCGTGGCGGACGGGGGGTGTCCGGTTTACGCCCCTCGCGT
Source organism: Streptomyces sp. NPDC026672 (assembly GCF_040638185.1). Taxonomy (NCBI): domain Bacteria; kingdom Bacillati; phylum Actinomycetota; class Actinomycetes; order Kitasatosporales; family Streptomycetaceae; genus Streptomyces; species Streptomyces sp. NPDC026672. The sequence continues at coordinate 53,114 of NZ_JBEZXS010000014.1, read as the reverse complement.
GCACGGGGGTGGCCGGAATGGTGTGCCGGAAGTAACACACCTCGGGGGCTGCTCGCGGTGTAGATCATTTAGGCTCTGGGCATTCTCGTACCGCTTCATGGTCCAACACGCGGGCCGGGAAGCCGAGTTCGAGTGGGGAGTGGCGTCGTGGCCGCCCCCTCGCAGGGCCGGGGGACTCTGCGTCACCGTCTCCCGAAAGGACGCTCATGCCTCAGGACGTCACGTTCGACCTGCCCTTCGACACGCCCGTGAGCGAACATCTGGCGCACGCGCGCGCCCGCCATCTGCGCTGGGTCTGGGACATGGGTCTGGTGCGCAGCCGGGCGGGGTTCGACGAGTACCAGTCCTGGGACCTGCCGCAGGCGGCCGCCCGCACCTATCCGCACGCCTCGGCGGAGGACATGGTCGTCCTGATGAACTGGTTCTCGCTGGCCTTCCTCTTCGACGACCAGTTCGACGCCAACCAACCCGACCGCGCCGACCGGATCGCGGAGGTGGCACGTGAGCTGATAGCCACTCCGCTGCGGCCCTCGGGCGTCCGGCCACGGGTGGTGTGCCCGATCACCGTGGCGTGGGCCCAGGTCTGGGAAAGCCTCTCCGATGGCATGTCCCTGACCTGGCGGAGCCGGTTCGCGGCCTCCTGGGGCCGCTTCCTGGTGGCGCACTGCGAGGAGGTCGACCTGGCGGCGCGGGGGCTCGCCGGGACGCTGGGCCTCGACGAGTACGCCGCCTTCCGCCGCCGTACGGTCGGCATCCACCACAGCATCGACGCGGGCGAGCGCAGCCGCCGCTTCGAGGTGCCCGCCGAGGCGCAGGCCCATCCGCTGATGGAGCGGATGCGCGATCTGGCCGCGGACACCATCGGCTTCATGAACGACATCCACTCCTTCGAGCGCGAGCGGCGGCGGGGCGACGGCCACAACCTGATCTGCGTCCTCCAGCGGGAGAAGGACTGCTCCTGGCAGGAGGCGGCCGCCGAGGCGTACCGCATGACGAGCGCGTGTCTGGAGGAGTACGTCGCCCTGGAGGCGAAGGTGCCCCGGATGTGCGAGGAACTGGGTCTCGACGAGGACGGGCGGGCCCGGGTGGCGATGGGCGTGGAGGCCATCCAGCACTGGATCAACGGCAACTACGAGTGGGCGCTGACCACGGGGCGCTACGCCGCGGCCAAGGAGGGTCCGGCCGCCACCGCGGAACTGGCCGGACGCGGCTCGGTCGACGACCTGCTCACGGTGTGACGGGACCCGTGGGGGCCGCCGCCCGGACGGACGGCGACCCCCATGGGCCGTGCACCGGGCCGGGAACCCGCCGGTTCCCGGCCCGGCCGCTCTTGCGGCCCGGCCACTCAGGCCGGTCAGGTCGCTCAGGCCGGTCAGGCCGCGAACTCGACGGGCAGGCTGTCCAGGCGGGATTCCCAGGTGGAGGCCGTCGAGGTGAGTTCCTCCGGCGGGACCGCGAGCCTGAGGCCCGGCAGCCGGTGCAGCAGGACGTCCACGGCCGTCTCGATGATGCCCTGGCCGAGGTTCTGCCCCGGGCACTCGTGCGGCCCGGCGCTGAACGCCAGGTGCGACTGGTTGCCCGCGACCGACACCTCGGTGTCCGGCCGGACCTCGGGGTCGGCGTTGCCGGCCGCGAGCCCGAGGACCAGCAGGTCGCCCTCCTTGACCGGACAGCCGCCCAGCTCCAGGTCGGAGGTGGCGAACCGGCCCGGCAGCACCGCGAGCGGCGGGGTGTCCCACATGACCTCCTCCACCACGGAGGAGAGGTTGAGCTGTCCGCTCACCAGCCCGGAGCGCCGGGCCGGTTCGGTGAGGACGAGGTGGAGCACCCGGGCCAGCAGGTTGCTCGTCATGGTGTGGCCGGTGATGAGCACCAGGCGCAGGTGGTTGACGAGTTCGTCCTCGTCCAGGTCGGCGGGGTGGTCGATGAGCCCGCTGGCGAAGTCGGAGCCCGGCTCGGCGCGCTTGCGCACGGCGAGTTCCCCGAGGACGTCCATGATCTTCTGGTTGTGGACGAGGGCGTCGTCGCCGCCCATGAGGACCCGGTTGCTGGACTCGGCCAGGGCGCGCCCCTCCCCCTCGGCGAGCCCGAGGATCCGGGTGAGGACCAGCATCGGCAGATAGTCGGCGAAGTCCGTGACCAGGTCGGCCCGGCCGGTGCCGGCGAACGCGTCGATCTGCTTGTTGGCGAAGTGCGTGACATGACGGCGGAAACCGCGACCCGCGACACCGTGCAGGTTGTCGGTGACCGCGGCGCGCAGTCTTCGGTGCGGCTCGCCGTCCTGGGAGACGCAGTCGGGCCGCCAGCCGAGCATCTGGATGAGCGGTGAGGTGTCGGCGACCCTCCCCTCCTTCCAGTCCCGCCAGATCCGCGAGTCGCGGCTGAACTGGAGCGGGTTGTCGAGCACCCGCCGGTTCTCGCGGTAGCCCAGCACCAGCCAGGCCGGGATGTCGCCCTCCAGCAGGATCGGCGCGATCGCACCGTGCCGCTCGCGCAGCCGGGCGTAGATGCCGTGCGGATCCTTCTCCGACTCCGGCCCGTACAGCCGGGTGGCCCCGGCGCCGTGCGCCACCGGGCAGCCTCCGGCGGCCGGGTCGAAACTGTGCGGCTGGTCGTTCATCGGGGCTCCAGGGCGACGGCTTCCGAGCGTTCCTGCAGATGGCGGATCAGCGCGACGAGCACATCGCGGCTGGAGTGCCGGTCGCGGGCGTCGCAGGCCACGATCGGGGTGTGCGGCGAGATGTCCAGGGCGTCCCTGATCTCGTCGACCGGGAAGTCCTTGGAGTCCGGGAAGACGTTGAGGGCGACGACGAAGGGCACCTTCTGCCGCTCCATCTCCTCGATCGCCCGGAAGCTGGAGGCCAGTCTGCGGGTGTCCACCAGGACGACCGCGCCGAGCGCGCCCTTGAACAGCCCGTTCCACAGGAACCAGAACCGCTCCTGGCCCGGGGTGCCGAACAGGTACAGCATCAGGCTCTCGTTGAGGCTGATCTTGCCGAAGTCCAGGCTGACGGTGGTCTCGGCCTTGTCGGTGATGCCGATGAGGTGGTCGGAGCCGACACTGGCCTGGGTGAGGGTCTCCTCGGTGGTGAGGGGCTTGATGTCGCTGACGGAGCGGACCATGGTGGTCTTCCCGGTGCCGAACCCTCCGGCGATCATCACCTTCACCGAGCGGGTGCCACCGTCGGCGGGGCGGCCGGGACGGTCAAAGCCGTTCAAGTCCACTGAGTACCTCCTGAAGGAGCGCGAGGTCGGGCCCGTGCCCGGCGTGGTGCGCCGGGATGGGGTCACGGGCTTCGACGCGGCCTGCGTCCAGCAGATCCGCCAGCAGCACCGCGAGAATGTTGAAGGGCAGTCCGAGGTGGGCGCCGAGTTCGGCCACCGACAGCGGATCACGACAGCGCCGGACTATCTCCTCGTGCTCGTGCTGCATGCCCGGCGCGGGGGCCGTGAGGGACACGATGAGGGTCGCCACGTCGAGGCTCGACGCCGACCCGCCCGGTCCGCTGCGCCCGCCCGTGAGGACGTAGTAGCGCTCAAGGCCCTGGGGGTCCCCCCTGGTCGAGCGATGCCGAGAGCCAGGGGGAGGATCGCTGGGCCTGCGGGGAGCACTCATCCAGAGTGCTCCTCCAGGCGCGGCGTGGTGCCGAGCAGTTCACCCATGCGACGGGCCAGATCCCTCATCTGATGGCCGAGCAGCCCCTGGTCGAGGCCCTCCCGGGCGAGGACGCCGAGATAGGTCTCGACACCCGCGCGGACGACGAAGAGATGACCGCCGTCGACCTCGATCATGGCGAGCCGCAGCTGGCCCGCGTACTTGGGGAACTGCTCCGCGACCGGCTGGGCGAGGGCCTGGAGGCCCGCCACGACGGCCGCGAAGCGGTCCACGTCGTCGGGGTCGTCGGCGCCGAACGAGGTGATCGCCTTGCCGTCGCTGGAGGCCACGAGGGCGAAGCGGATCTCCGGGATGCTCTCCACCAGATCGCGGAGCGCCCAGCTCACGTCGGTTCCCTGTTGCGTCATGTGGACTAGTCGCTCTCTCGTGTGCGGTGCGCGGTGGACTCGCGGTCCTCGGACGGCGCGGGTGCCACGGCTTCGGGTAAGGCGGACTCGGGACGGCCGTGCGCGGTGTCCGGGTCGGATTCGGTGGACTCGCTGCCCCGGGACGCCGGTTCGGGCTCGTCGGGGCGGTTCTCGGGGGACGTCCGCGGGGCGCCGATGGCCTCGCGGCCCGCCGTGGCGAACGCGGCGAGGCCCGCGAAGGACGCCTCCGGCGGGATCGCCGAGACGTCACCTCCGGCCGGCTCCGGCGTCCGTGCCCGGTCATCCTCCCCGCGCCGAATGCTGCGCCGCCGGGGCAGCCCGCCGGGCGTGGTGTCCTGGGCGTCGATGACCTGCGCGGGGAAGTCCTCCGGGAAGTCCGGCACGATCAGCGCGGGGGGCTCGACGGGCGCCAGGACCTCGGCGGCCGGGGCGGCCGGCGTGTTCGCGGTCGGCAGCGGGGAGAAGTACTTGTGGGGGACGACGACCACGACCGAGGTGCCGAGCCAGGGCGAGTCGGCGTAGGTGACGCGGATGCCGTAGCGGCGGGCGAGGATGCCGACGACGCGCAGGCCGATGTTGGCGTCCTCCGAGATGCCGCCGAGACCGGGTCCCCCCTCGGTGCCGGCGAGGGACTGCTCGGCCTCGCGCTTCTTCTCCTCGCTCAGGCCCTTGCCGGAGTCCTGGATCTCGATGCCGACGCCGTTCGGGACCTCCTTGCCGGAGACCAGGACCGGCTCGGTGGGCGGCGAGTAGCGGGCGGCGTTGTCCAGGAGGTGGGCGAAGATCAGCGTGAGGTGGTCCACCAGACCGCCGTCGACGCCGAGTTCGGGCAGGTGCCGTACCTCGATGCGGTGGAAGTCCTTGATCCGGCCGATGCCGCCGCGGACCACGCTCAGCAGGCGCTGCGGCTCCTGCCACTGGCGGCCGGGGCGGTCGGAGCCGCCGAGGACGCCGATGCTGGCGGCGAGACAGTCGGCGGGGCCGATCTCCTGGTCCAGCTCCATGAGGCCCTGGGCGACCGCGGGCAGCCGCCCGTGCTCACCCTGCATCTCGTGCAGCCGGCCGCGGAGTTTGCTGGTCAGGACGTGGATGCGGTTGCCGATGCTGATGACGGCCTGCTCGGCGGAGGTGGAGCGGTTGAGCTCCTGCTCGACGCCGATCAGCGAGGTCCGCAGCACGCGGCGCAGGTCCGCCTGGACCTCCTGGCCGACCTTCCCCGAGCGGTCGGGGGCGGGCAGCAGGTCGTCGACGCCGTCGCCCTCGCGCAGCCGGCGCAGCGCCTCGGGCAGCTGCTGGTCGGCGAGCCTGGCCACCGCGTCGCGCTGGTGGACGAGTTGGTCCTGCCAGACCTCGGCGCGGTCCTCCAGCTGGGACTCGTAGGACTTGGCCTGGTCGGCGAGCCGCTCCTCGTACGCCCGTGCGCTGTCCGCGAGCTGCGCCTCGAAGGCCGCCGTCAGCTCGGTGATCCGGGCCTCGTGGCCGCTGTGCTCCTCGGTCAACTGGGCGTCCAGCGAGGCGCGTTCGGCGCTGAACTTGCGTTCCAGACCGGAGACGTGCTGCTGCCACTGCTGGGAGTGCTCGGCCTGGGTGGTGCGGGAGTCGGCCGCGGCGCGGCGCAGTTGCCGCTGCGAGCGGATCAGGAGTCTTACGCACACGGCGCTCGCGGCGGTCGCGGCGGCGCCCGCCAGGGCGACCGTGAGGCGTTCCGAGCTCATGAACGTCGCGGCGACCGTTCCACCGCCCAACGCCGATGGCATCAGCCACCAGCTGTACCAGGCGACGGGGGCCCGCGCCGCCGGTGGCGGGGTGGCGAGTTCCATCTGCATCCTTCGAGAAGCACAACTGAGGAGGAGTGCCGTGCCGGGGCCGCACTCACGCGTACGCACGGCGAGCGGACCGCGTGGCGCGCGCGTCAACTCACGGTGACGTACGGGAGCCTATCGGGTTTGAAGCCGAAAAGATCAACCGCACGGCGTTGCGGAAGTGAGGGTTCCGTCACTCTCCGCCAGGGGGTGACACATCGACAAATTCCTATGAGCGCAGGGAAGTTGCGCGATCCCGGGGGTGCGATCCCCTGGACAGCCGTCCAGGTATGCTGGACACCTGTCCAAGAATGGGGAGGGGTTCACGATCATGGAAATCGTGGCGGACGTGCTCGTCGGTCTGGTGGCCGCGCTGCACGCGTACATCCTGGTGATGGAGATGTTCCTGTGGGAGCGGAAGCCGGGGCGGGGGCTGCACGGCTTCGACCCGGAGATGGCCCGCGCGACCGCGCCGATGGCCGCCAACCAGGGGCTCTACAACGGCTTTCTGGCGGCGGGTCTGGTGTGGGGTCTGATCGCCGCGGATCCGACCGGATTTCGCGCCCAGGTCTTCTTCCTGTCGTGCGTGGTGATCGCGGGGGTGTACGGCACGTTCACCGCCAACCGCCGCATCCTGTTCGCGCAGGCGCTGCCGGGGGCGATCGCCCTGGTGGCCGTCCTCGTGGCGCGGTGACGCGTACGGCGGCCGGGGATCCGAGGGCCGAGCGGACGCGGGCGCGGCTGCGGGCGGCCCTCCTCGCGGAGTGCGCCGAGCGTCCGCTCGCGGAGGTGGGGGTCGCGGCGCTGGCGCGGCGAGCCGGGGTGGGGCGGGCCACGTTCTACGTGCACTACGACGGTCTCGAGGCGCTGGCGGTGGACGCCTGCGCGGACGTGGTGCGGGACGCCGTGGACGCGCTGCACGCCTGGCGCGGGCGGCCCGACCCGGTACACGCGCCGCCGGCGCTGCGCGCGTTCTTCGAGGGCCTCGCCCCGCACGCCGGCCTGTACCGCTCACTGCTCGCGCCGGGCGGGGGCGGGCCGCTCGGCCTGGTCCTGCACCGCGATCTGCGGGCCCGCAGCCGGACGGAACGCGAACTGGCGGGCGCCCCCGACGCACCCCTGGTCGCCTCGGCCGTGGCGGCGACCTTCACCGGCGTCCTCGCCGACTGGCTCCACGACCTCCTGCCCGCCACCCCCCACACCATCGCCGACCAGACCTGGCAACTACTGGTCGCCCTGCACCGCAGCAGATGAGGGGACGGCGCCGCCGCCCGACGAGACCGCGCACCCACGCTCCGCCCCCGGCACCCCGCGGGGGGCAAGGCGGCGACGAGCCCCCGCACCGCGGACGACACCGTCCGCACCGCCCGCCGCCCGAGCCCCGCACCCTCCCGCCAGGGCCGGGCTGCCCCCCTGGGCAAGGCGACGAGCCCCCGCACCGCGCATGACGGCATCCGCGCCCCCCACCGACAGGACCCGCGCACCCACGAACCGCCTCGGCGCCACCCACCCTCCCGCCACGGCCGAGTCGCCCGCCGGGCAAGGCGGCGACGAGGCCCGCGCCGGGACGGGCGTGCCGCGTCGGAGGCGGGGCCGGTGTGCGGGTGGGTGCCGGTGGGACGTGACGGCTTCGCGTCGTCGCTTTCCGTCGGCCCGGCCGAAGTCCCCGGCAGGGCCCGTCAGTGGGCTGTCGTTCGGAAGGTGCGGCGGTAGGTCTGGGGGGAGACTCCGATCGCCGCGTGGAGGTGCTGGCGCAGGGACGCGCCCGTGGCGAAGCCGACCTGGGTCGCGATGCGGTCGACGGACAGGTCGCTGGACTCCAGGAGGTGCCGGGCGCGGGCGACCCGCTGCTGGATGAGCCAGCGGCCGGGACTGAGCCCGGTCTCGTCGCCGAAGCGGCGGACGAAGGTGCGCCGGCTCATCCGGGCGTGCTCGGCGAGGTCGGCCAGGGTGAGCGGTTCACCCAGGTGCTCCAGCGCCCAGGCCCGGGTCGCGGCGGTGCCCGACGTACCGCCGGGCGGGAACGGCCGCTCGATGTACTGGGCCTGCCCGCCCTCCCGGAAGGGCGGTACGACACAGCGGCGGGCGACCCGGTTGGCCAGTTCGCTGCCGTGGTCGGTGCGCACCAGGTGCAGGCACACGTCCACACCGGAGGCGGCCCCGGCCGAGGTGAGCACGCGGCCGTCGTCCACGAACAGCACGTCCGGGTCGAGATCGACGTGCGGGTACTCCCGCCGGAACCGCTCGGCCAGCTGCCAGTGCGTGGTGGCGGGGCGCCCGTCGAGCAGCCCGGCCGCCGCCAGCACGAACGCCCCCGTGCAGATGGACACGATCCGCGCGTCCGGGCGGATCGTGCCGAGCGCCGCGGCGACCCCGTCGGGCAGCCGCGCCGGGATGTACGACGGCTCGACGGAGACGATCACCACCGTACCGGCGGTGGCCAGGATCTCCGGCCCGTGGTCGACGGTGATCGAGAAGTCGGCGCAGGTGCGCACCGGCTCTCCGTCGACGGTGCAGGTCAGCACCTCGTACCGCCCCTCCGCCGCACCGAGGATGCGGCTGGGGATGCCCAGCTCGAAGGGGTAGACGCCGTCGAGGGCCAGGACGGCCACCCGTTCGGCCCGGTGTTCCTCACGCATGGCACGATCCTAGCGAAGCTTGGCATTCGTGCCATTTACCGGGGGTGCGGGCCCGGGCAGGCTGGACGACCATGAACGATGTGAACACGATGCGCGTCATCACACAGGACGTCCTCGGCGGCCCCGAGGTGCTGCGGACGGCGGAGGCGGAACGCCCCGAGCCGGGCGCCAACCAGGTCCTGGTCCGGATGCGGGCCGCCGGGGTCAACCCCACCGACTGGAAGCACCGGGCGACCGGCGGCTTCCTCGGCCGGCCCCCGTTCGTGCTCGGCTGGGACGTGTCCGGCGTGGTCGAGGCGGTCGGCGTCGGCGTGGCCGCCTTCCACCCCGGGGACGAGGTCTTCGGCATGCTGCCCTACCCCTACGGCCACGGCTCACACGCCGAGTACGTCCTCGCGCCGGTGCGCGCCCTGGTCCACAAGCCGGCCTCGCTCGACCACACCCTGGCGGGCGCGCTGCCGCTGGTGTCGCTGACCGCGTGGCAGGCGCTGGTGGAGACGGCCGGGCTGCGCGAGGGACAGCGGGTCCTGGTGCACGCGGCGGCCGGCGGCGTCGGCCACGTGGCCGTACAGATCGCCAAGGCGCGCGGGGCGTATGTGATCGGCACGGCGAGCGCGGGCAAGCACGACTTCCTGCGCGGGATCGGCGTGGACGAGACGGTCGACTACCGCACCGCGGACTTCACCGAGGCGGTGCGGGACGTGGACGTGGTGCTCGACACCATCGGCGGCGACACCGCCGTCCGCTCGCTCCGCGTGGTGCGGCCGGGCGGGATCGTGGTGTCGATCCTGCCGAGGGGCTCGGAGGAGTTCCCCGCCGAGGCCGAGCGGCTGGGCGTACGGGCGGTGCGCATGCTGGTGGACGCCGACCGGGCCGGAATGACGGCGATCGCCGAGCTGGCGGAGTCCGGCAGGCTGCGTCCGACGATCGCGGGCACCTTCCCGCTGTCCGAGGCGGCCAAGGCGCACGAGCTGGGCGAAACGGGCCGTACCACGGGCAAGTTGGTCCTGCTGGCCGACTGACGCACCACCGGGACGGGGGCCGGACCGATCGGGGTGATCGGGCCGGCCCCGTGCCAACTCACGGGCTTCCCCGGCGACTTCGACACCCCACCGTCACGCAATCCACAAAAAGTTGCGCCCCAAACCCGAAGACATATGTCAATCGAACATGCTCAAATTCCCTCTATCGAGGGTAACTTGCTTGGGCGGGGTACGGACTTACCGGTAGTGGGTGGAGGTGATGTCGTCGTGCGCCAGGAAGCGCGTCACGAGCCCGCGCCGCTCCCCCGGCACCTGCGCGTCCACGAGGACCGCGGGTACACGGTGGTGGAACTGCGGGGTGAGATCGACATCGCCACGGCGGCCGAGGTCGGGCCGCATCTGGACCGGGTCACGGACCGGCCCGGCGCCCGGGTCGTGATCGACCTGCGGCGCATCGAGTTCTTCGACTGCTCGGGGCTGCGGCTGATGTACCGCGCCCGCAGCCGGGTGCTCGACCGCGGCGGACAGCTCCAGGTCGTGTGCACCCACCCGCTGACCCTGCGCGTCTTCCGGGTCACCGGTCTGTCCCGGCTGCTGCCGCCGCTGCCGAGCCTGGACGCGGCCCTGAACCAGCCGGAGGCCACGTCCGGCACGGTGTGACCGGCACGCCCGGTGCGACCGCGGGCCCGGTGCGACCGGCGGGCCCCTACTCCCCGCGCGGCGAGTCGAACAGCGCGCTGACCGACTCGCCGTTGTGGATGCGGCGCACGGCCTCGGCCAGCGCCGGCGCGATGGACAGCACCCGCAGCTTCTCCTTGTACTCCTCGTGTGCCTCGGCCGGGACCGGAACCGTGTTGGTGCACACGATCTCCAGCACGTCCGGCTGGGCGCTCAGCCGTCCGAGCGCACCCCCCGCGAACAGCCCGTGGGTGCACGCCACCCGGATCGAGCGCGGCCCCGACTCCCGCAGCCGGTCCAGGAGTTCGAGCACCGTGCTGCCCTTGGCGATCTCGTCGTCCAGCACGATGAGGTCCCGCCCGGCCACGTCGCCGATCACCGAGCTGATGATCACCCGGTCGTCGGCGAAACGCTGCTTCGCGCCGGCGGCCACCTGCGCCCCGATCATCCGGGCGAAGGCCGCCGCCTCCTTGGCGTTGCCGAGGTCCGGCGAGACCACGGTGGTGCGGCTGAGGTCGTACTGCCGGAAGTGCGCGGCGAGTTCGCGCAGCGCGTGCAGATGGTCCACGGGCACGGAGAAGAAGCCGTGCACCTGCGGCGCGTGCAGGGTCATCGCGAGGACCCGGCTCGCGCCGGCGGCCACCATCAGGTCCGCCACCAGCCGGCCGCCCAGCGAGATGCGGGGCGCGTCCTTCTTGTCGGAGCGGGCGTAGGAGTAGTGCGGCATGACCACCGTGATCCGGGCCGCGGAGGCGCCGCGCGCCGCGTCGCACATCATCAGCAGCTCGACGAGGTGCTCCTGCACGGGCCTGACCAGCGGCTGGATCAGGAACACGTCCCGTTCCCGGCAGTTGGCCTGGAGCTGCACCTCCAGACAGTCGTTGGCGAACCGGCTGACACGGGTGGGGCTGAGGGGCACGCCGAGGTGGGCGCACACCTCCTGGGCCAGCTCCGGGTGGGCGCTGCCGCTGAAGACGGCGATGTCTCGCACGATCCGCTCCTCGCATGATCATCACGGGCTGCGGCTCATGCTACCGACGCCCCGCGCGCCTCACCGCGGAACGGCTGCGGCGGCCCTCCCGATCCCGCGCGATCTTCCTTCGGCGAACGTGTCTGGCGCGGTCGTCGGATGGGCATTCGCTAGGCAGAAAGGAGGGCCGTCCCCATGACGTCTACCCTCGGGCGACTGCCCACGCGCATGCCCGGCTGGGCGAAGGTGCTGAGCGCCTTCGTGGTGGTGCTCGTCGTGCTGTTCGCCGGCATCAAGCTGGCCGTACTGCCCGGCATCAAGGACCTGTTCGGCACCGAGACCCAGGACCGCACCGGCCCCGCGCTGCTCAAGTCCATCCAGGACATGAGCCGTTACGACGCCGCGTCCGGCAACTTCCAGGTCGTCGTGGACCTGGAGAAGGACACGAAGTACCTGCCGGACGCACTCCGCGGCACGCGCACGCTGTACGTCGGCGCCGGCACCGTCGACGCGTACGTCGACCTCGGCCAGGTCGGGGAGGACGACGTGACGCTGAACGCCGACCGCACCTCGGCCACGCTGCGGCTGCCGCACGCGCGGCTCGGCTCGCCCGCGCTGGACCCCGCCCACTCGTACGCCGTGTCCAAGCAGCGTGGTCTGCTCGACCGGCTCGGGGACCTGTTCTCGGACAATCCCAACAGCGAGCAGGCCGTGCAGAAGCTGGCCGTGCGGCACATCGGGGACGCGGCGAAGGACAGCGGGCTGACCACCCGTGCGGAGAGCAACACCACCGACATGCTCCAGGGCCTGCTGCGCTCCCTGGGCTTCAAGGAGGTGCACGTCTCGTACGGCTCATGACGGCCGGTCCCGCGCCGCGGCGGTGCATCCGCCGCCGCTTCGCGGGTAACCGCGCCATCACGGGGACGACAACACGACAGGGAGGACCGAACGAGATGGCCGGCAGCGCCCCACACCTGCGCACCATTTCACTACTGCGAGCCGCCGGGATCGGCCGCTCCGCCAAGACCGGCAGGGCGAGCCGCACGACCGGGTCTTCGCGGAGCGCCAAGGGCACCAAGTCCGGGAAGAAGGCGGCGAGTTCCCGCACCGGACTGCTGCCCTGGACGCGCCGTTCCCGGCCCGCCGCCGAACGGGCGGCACCGCGCCCCGCCGAGCCCGAACGGCGGGTGCTCCCGCTGCCGGTGCGGCTGCTGGCGATGCTGTGCGCCTTCGTGTTCATGGTGGCGTTCGCCGTGGTCCTGGCCCGGCTCACGCTGCAGCCCTCCCCGGCGTCGGTGGCGCTCACCCACACCAACCTCCACCCCGGCCGCTCCCTGAAGGCGTACCTGGACCAGCCCGAACTGCGCGACGCCGTCAAGCAGATCGGCGGGAACGTGGTGCTGGGCATCCCGTTCGGCATCCTGGTGCCGGTGCTCGCGCCGCGGGCGCGCGGGGTGCTGTGGGTGCTCTTCCTCACGGCGGCCGTGATGCTGCTGGTGGAGCTGGCGCAGGGCGCGCTGGTCACCGGGCGGGCCTTCGACGTGGACGACGTCATCCTCAACACCTCGGGCGCGCTGGTGGGTTACCTCCTCCTGGGGCGGCGTTTCGGACGTGTGGTGCACAAGGGGAAGCGGAAGCGGCGATAAACACCTAGTGGTCTGTACCAGAGTATTGACGGGCCCTTAGCTCACTCCTTAAATCAAGAGGCGACGCCTTCACCCCCCACCACAGTCGGCGCTCCCGCGTCGGGGCCGCCGTACGGAAGGGAAGTCCGTGGCCTCCCCACGCTTTCTGCGCAGATGTCTCTTCGCCGCCATGTCGGCCGCGCTCGTCGCGTCCGCCGCCATCGGCCCGGCCCAGGCGGACAGTTCCGTCGCGGCTGGGGCCGCGGCGGTGACGTTCTCCGACAACTTCGACGGGGCGGCCGGTTCCGCGGTCGACTCGTCGAAGTGGCAGATCGAGACCGGCGACAACGTCAACAACCACGAGCGGCAGTACTACACCTCGGGCAACAAGAACGCCGCGCTGGACGGCCAGGGCCATCTGGTCATCACGGCCCGCCGGGAGAACCCGTCCAACTACCAGTGCTGGTACGGGACCTGCCAGTACACCTCGGCCCGGCTCAACACCTCGGGCAAGTTCAACGCGCAGTACGGGCACGTCGAGGCCCGGATGAAGGTGCCTCGCGGGCAGGGCATGTGGCCGGCGTTCTGGATGCTGGGCACGCCGGTCAACTGGCCGGACTCCGGCGAGATCGACATCATGGAGAACGTCGGTTTCGAGCCCAACACGGTCCACGGCACCATCCACGGCCCCGGCTACTCCGGCTCGGGCGGCATCGGCGCGGGCTACTCGCTGCCGGGCGGCCAGGCGTTCGCGGACGCCTTCCACACCTTCGCCGTCGACTGGGCGCCCGACTCGATCACCTGGTCGGTGGACGGCAACGTCTACCAGCGGCGCACCCCGGCCGACCTGGGCGGCCGGACATGGGTGTTCAACAAGCCGTTCTTCCTGATCCTGAACCTGGCGGTCGGCGGCTACTGGCCGGGCGACCCGGACGGCTCGACCCAGTTCCCGCAGCAGCTCGTGGTGGACTCGGTGTCGGTGACCACCGGCAGCTCGGCGTCCGGCTCCCCGATCCGGGGCCTCGCCGGCAAGTGCGTGGACGTCGCGGGGGCCAGCGCGGCCAACGGCACCCCCGTGCAGCTCTACGACTGCAACGGATCCGGCGCCCAGCAGTGGACGGTCGGCTCGGACGGCACGATCCGCGCGCTCGGCAAGTGCCTGGACGTGACCGGCAACGGCACCGCCGACGGCTCCACGGTCCAGCTGTGGGACTGCACGGGCGGGGCCAACCAGAAGTGGGCGGTCTCCGCGGCCCACGACATCGTGAACATCCAGGCCAACAAGTGCCTGGACGTCACGGGCAACAACTCCGCCAACGCGACGCGGCTGCAGATCTGGACCTGCACGGGCACGGCCAACCAGAAGTGGACGGTCGGCTGACGCTCCCACGGGCCGGGGCCCGTCCGGCGCACGCCGGGCGGGCCCTCAGCGCACCACCCAGGTGAACTTGTCGCCGCCGACCCAGCGGACGACCTCCGGGTCGTCGAGGTCGTGGACGGTGATGCCGAAGATCGCGCAGACCTCCAGCACCTCGGTCACCGCCCGGGCCTGGGCGACCACCTCGCCGTCGATCTCCACGATGCGGAAGGGCGGACTCCCCGGAGCGCCCTGCATGACCCCGAGCACCAGGATCCGCGGCTGTGAGATGTGCGGGCTAGCTATTTCGGTCATGCATAGAGCGTAGAACGCCGCCGTCCGAAGTGAGTGACCCACGTCACTCCGCCTGCCGGGCCGTCGTGCGGTGCGGCCGGGCCTGGGCAACCCTGGGGGTGGAGGTGGCGATGGACCCCGTCGAGGCACTGGAGCGGATCGCCTTCCTGCTGGAGCGGTCCCTGGCCCCCACCTATCGCGTCCGCGCCTTCCGCACGGCCGCCCGGGTCCTCGGCGGCCTGCCCGCGGGCGAGGTCGCCGAGCGCGCCGCCGCCGGCACGCTGGAGTCCCTCGGGGGCGTCGGCCCGAAGACCGCGCGGGTGGCCCAAGAGGCGCTGGCCGGGCGGGTGCCGGAGTATCTGCGGACCCTGGAGGAGGAGGTGGGCGGCCCGCTCGCCGAGGGCGGGCAGCGGCTGCGGAGGCTGATCCGCGGGGACTGCCATCTGCACTCCGACTGGTCCGACGGCGGCAGCCCGATCGAGGAGATGGCCCGTGCGGCGGCCGGGCTGGGCCACGAGTGGGCGGTGCTCACGGACCACTCGCCCCGGCTGACCGTGGCCCGCGGGCTGTCCCCGCAGCGGCTGCGCGAGCAGCTGGACACGGTCGCCCGGCTGAACGCGGACGTGGCGCCGTTCCGGCTGCTCACCGGCATCGAGTGCGACATCCTGGAGGACGGCTCGCTCGACCAGGAGCCGGAGCTGCTGGCGCGGCTCGACCTGGTCGTGGTGTCCGTGCACTCCAAGCTGCGGATGGACGCCCGCGCGATGACCCGCCGGATGGTGGCCGCCGTCCGCGATCCGCACGCGGACGTCCTCGGGCACTGCACCGGACGGCTGATCGGCGACGGGAAGAAGCGGCCGGAGTCGGAGTTCGACGCGGACGCGGTGTTCGCCGCCTGTGCCGAGGCGGGCACGGCCGTGGAGATCAACAGCCGTCCGGAGCGGCTCGACCCGCCCATGGGGCTGCTGCGCCGGGCCGTCGCGGCGGGCGTGCTGTTCGCGGTGGACACCGACGCCCACGCCCCGGGCCAGCTGGACTGGCAGGTCCTGGGCTGTGCCCGGGCCGAGGAGTGCGGGGTGCCGGCCGAGCGGGTGGTGACCACCTGGTCCGCGCCGGAGCTGCTGGACTGGACGCGGCACGGACGTACTCCGCAGGGGTGACGCACGTCACCGGTTGACCGCGCAGGGGGCGGGAACACGCGGGGGGCGTCACCCGTTGACCAGACCGTGGGTGCGGATGGGACAGTGTCCCCGGGCCTCACCTCTGCCCACAGGGACGATCGTTCGGCTGAAGCCCTGTGGAGCCTTTCGCCGCGAGGCGACCGCCATGCGCGCCCACCGTTTGGCCGCCCCGGCCGTGATTCCCCCGTCGCGGTCGGGGCTTTCCCCTTGTCCGTCCCCTGTCCGCCCGCGGCGGGCGGCGGTCAGTGCGGGGCGCGTTCCTCCAGGGCCGTGCGCCAGGCCGGGAGGCGGTGGTCCTGTGCGGCCGGTTCGGCGCGCCGGCCGCCGCGGGCGAAGAAGTCCGCGAGGGGCAGGATCGCGGCGCCGACGGTGACCGCGTCCGGACCGAGCCGGCCGAGGTCGATGGTGACCTTCTCGGCCGGGTGGCGCAGCGCGTACGTCGTCGCGTGGCGGCGCACGGCGGGCAGGAACCGGGCGCCGAGCTGGAGTCCGGCCCAGCCGCCGATCAGGATGCGCTCGGGCTGGAAGAGGTTGATCAGGTCGGAGAGCCCGGCGCCCAGGTACTCGGCGGTCTCCTCCAGGACGGCGAGCGCCACCGGGTCGGGCTCGGTGCCCTCGGGCGGGTAGGCGGCGGCCAGCATCGCGGTCAGCGAGGTCTCCTCGTCGCTGCCCCCGGGGTCCTCGGGCTGCCGTCCGCCCTCCTCGCGCCAGCGCGACAGCAGCGACTCGGCTCCCGCGTACGCCTCCAGACAGCCGAGCGCGCCGCAGCGGCAGCGGCGCCCCCTGACCCGTACCGTCAGGTGCCCCCACTCGACGGCCCTGCCGTGCTCGACCTCGGGTGTGACCAGGCAGGCGCCGACGCCGGAGCCGAAGAGGACCACCACGGCGTTGCGGGCGCCGCGCCCCGCGCCGAACCACATCTCGGCCTGGCCGAGGGTCTTGGCGCCGTTGTCGATGAAGTACGGCACGCTGTCCGGCAGTTGGGTGCCGGAGCGGAGCAGTGCCTCCAGCGGGACGGCGTCCCAGGCGATGGTCTGGCCGTGCACCACGGCGCCCCGGTCGGGGGTGCGTTCCACTATGCCGGGCACGCCGACGCCGACGCCGAGCAGCCGCCCGGCGTCGATCCCGGCGGCGCGCAGCACCTCGGCGACGCCGTCGCGGATGTGGCCGACGATGACGTCCACGTCGTAGCTCTGCGGGGCCAGCGGGCGTTCGACGCGGGCGAGTTCGGTGAGGGTGAGGTCGAACAGCTCGACGCGGACGCGGGTTTCGCCGACGTCGACGCCGATCATGTGGCCGCTGTCGGGGGCGACGCGCAGCAGGGTCCGGGGGCGTCCGCCGTCGGAGTCGACGCTGCCGGCCTCCTCGACCAGGCCGTCGGCGATCAGGTCCGCGACGACGTTGCTGACCGAACCCGAGCTCAGGCCGGTCGCCGGGCCCAGTTCGAAACGGCTGAGAGGCCCGTCGAAGTACAGCCGTTGCAGCACGGCCGTGCGGTTGCCTCGTCTGAGGTCGCGTACCGTGCGCCCGTTCCGCCCCGCCATGTGGCTCCCTTCGAACCCTGCACGACCTGCAACATACCCCCGGGTGCCGGGCGGGCGCGAGATCCTCCAACCCTTAGTTCACGCTGTGAGCAAAGAGGAGCGTCCGCGGGGTGGGCGGGACGCGTTCGACGACCGGGCGCCCAACTCGGCACACTCCGGGCCCCGGAGGTCCGCGGGGCGTACAACTCCCCGGCCGTCCGGTGGACTCGGAGGCCGGGGCGTCGCGCTCGACGCGCCTACGGGAGCGTGCTGTCGACCGCGAGGACGATCTTGCCCCGGTTGGCGCGGTCCGCCAGTCGTTCGTGGGCGGTGCGGGCCCGGTCCAGGGGGAGGACCGTCTCGATCGGCACCCGGTAGGTGCCCGCGGCCACCCCCTCGGCCAGTTCGCGCAGGTCGGCGCGCGGGTCGTAGCCGTGGACCTGGAGGTTGGTGAGCTGGAAGCCGTGGATGGCCACGTTCTTCGGGTAGAAGTCGCGGGTGTCGACGGTGCTGGGCTCCAGCGCGACGTTGGCGAGGGAGACGACCCGCGCGCCGTACGCGGTCTCGCGCAGGCTGCGCGCGAAGGACCGGCCGCCGACGGTGTCCAGGACGACGTCCGCCCCGCGTCCACCGGTCAGCCGCAGCACCTCCTCGACCTCGGCCTCCTCCGGGAACCGTGAGGTGTCGAGGGTGTCGCTCGCCCCGAACCCGCCCGCCCAGTCGGCCTTCTCGGCCGATCCGGCCAGGGCGATCACACGGGCGCCGGCCTCCGCGGCGATCTGCACGGCGGCGCTGCCGACCCCGCTGGCGGCGGCCTTCACCACGACCGTGTCCCCCTTGCCGGCCTTCGCGAGACGCCGCAGGCAGTACCAGGCGGAGAGCCAGGCCACGGGCAGCGCGGCCGCCTGCGCCGAGTCCACCGCGTCGGGCAGTGCGACCACCTGGGTGGCCGGGACGACGGCCAGTTCGGCGTAGAAACCCGGGGCGCCCGCGCCGTCGAGGGCCAGGACGCGCTGTCCGGCGGCGAGCCCCGTCACCCCCTCTCCCACGGCCGCCACGACCCCGGCGCCCTCCAGGCCCGGGATCAGCGGCGGGCGCGGGGCCCGATGGTAGACGCCGGACCTGATCAGGGCGTCCGCCCGGTTCACGGCCGCCGCCGCGACCCGCACCAGCACCTGCCCGGGGCCGGGCACCGGGTCGGGCACCTCCACCTCCACCAGCACCTCGGGTCCGCCGAACTCCTCGATCCGTATCGCACGCATGCCGTTCCGTCCTCGCTCGGGACCTCCGGCGCCATGAGCTGTGACACCGGTTCAACCGGTGTCAGCCTCCGACACCGCATCAACCGGTGTCAAGCGCTAGGCTGGCCGGCATGACCTCCGCATCCGATCCGGCGCTCGCGTTCCCGTTCCTCGGCGGCCGCCCCTGTCTGGACTTCGTCGCCACGCTCGGCAAGCGGCACACCGACCCCGTGGAGCGGCTGCCGGACCCCGCCGCGCTCTCCCGCTGGTTCGCCGAGGCGGAGCTCGCCCCGGGCGACACCCCCACCGAGGTCACCGCGCGCGAGCTGGCCGAGGCCCGGGGGCTGCGCGAGGCCGTCCACCGCGTCGTACGGACCGCGATGGCCGGTGGGGAGCCGGACGCGGCGGACGTGGCGCGGGTGAACGCGGCGGCGGCCCGGCCCGATCTCGCGCCCCAGCTCGGCGCGGCACGCTGGAGCGCCCGGGACCCCGCCCGCGCCGCCCTCGCGACCGTGGCCCGTGACGCGGTCCTGCTCGTGGGCGGGCCGCTGCTGGAGCGGGTCAAGGAGTGCGGCAACCCGGAGTGCTCGCTGCTGTTCCTGGACGACTCCCAGGCACGGCGCCGCCGCTGGTGCTCGATGGAGCGCTGCGGCAACCTGGCGAAGGTGGCGGGCTACCGCTCCCGCGGCCGCGCGGCCGGCGCACGCTGATCACGCCGTCCCGACCGGGGCCCCGGCCCGCCCGTCCGCCGTGATCGCCCGTCCGTGACGGGCACGTTCGACCCACCTGACGACGGGGAACAGGCAAGGGATGCCAGAGGTACGCAGGTGGACCGAGGGGCTGCGGCGGGTCGCGGGACGGCACCGGGACCCCGTCGCCGTCCAGACCGTGCGCTCCGCCGTGGCCGCGACGCTCGCCTATGTCATCGCGCTGCGGCTGAGTCCGGAGCCCGCCCCGCTGACCGCTCCCCTGACCGCCCTGCTCGTCGTCCAGGTCACCCTGTACGCCACGCTCACCAACGGCGTCCGCCGGGTGAACGCGGTGGTGGCCGGTGTGCTCGTCGCCATCGCCTTCAGCCTGCTGGTGGGTCTGACCTGGTGGAGCCTGGCCCTGCTGATCGTGGCCTCGCTGGCCGTGGGACGGCTGGTGCGCGTCGAGGAGTACGTGCCCGAGGTGGCGATCAGCGCCATGCTGGTGCTCGGGGTCACCACCGTCGGCAACACCGCCTGGGCCCGGGTGGTGGAGACGCTCATCGGCGCGGTCGTCGGCCTCGGCTGCAATCTGCTGCTCGCTCCCCCGGTCTGGGTCGGCGAGGCCGGCCGGTCCATCGAGGGGCTGGCCCGCCGGGTGCGGCAGCTGATGCTGCGGCTCGGCGAGGAGGCGGGCGGGCGCACCCCGTGGGAGCTGGCGGCCGAGCGGCTGCACGAGGCACGGCGCCTCGACCACGACATCGTCGAGGTGGACGCGGACCTGCGCCAGGCCGAGGACAGCCTGCGGCTCAACCCGCGCGTGCGGGAGGGCCTGCTGAACCGGGTGGTGCTGCGGACCGGTCTCGACACGCTGGAGATCTGCACGGTCGTGCTGCGCGTGCTCGCCCGTACGTTCACCGACCTGGCCAAGGCCCGCGACCCGGAGCCGCTGTTCTCCCGGGAGGCGGGCGCCACGCTGGAACGCCTGCTGTCGGAGATCGCCGACGCGGTGGTCAGCTTCTCGGTGCTGGTGACCACCGATCTGAGCGTGAGCGCCGAGTCCGCGGAGGCCCGGCTCGCCGCCGAGCTGCACACGGCGGCCGGCACGCGCGACAAGCTGGCGCTGCTGCTGCGGGAGGAGGCCGACCGCGACCCGCGGCAGTGGCAGCTGCTCGGCGCCGCGCTGACCGAGGTGAACCGGATGCTCGACGAGCTGGACACCGAGCACCGCTCGCACCGGCTCCTGGAGGAGCTGGACCGGGTCTCGCGCGACCAGCGGGAACGGCGGCCCTGGGTGGCCTGGCTGCGCGAGCGGGTCGGCGTCCAGGAGCGGCTGTGGCGGAACCGGACGGGGGGCGACGGGCGTTTTCCGTGAGGGAACGGGCACGGAGAACCGAGGCGGGCAACGGGCTCGGGCGTCGGGCTGAGGGGACGCGGCATGAGCGGGACTGCGGTGCGGATCGACGGGAACACGCTGCGGCTGCCGGGCGGGGTGGCGGTGCGCTTCGTACGCACGCTGCGGCTGCCCGAGACGGGCACGCACCCGCTGCCGCCGGGCCTGGGCGAGTTCCCGGTGCGCCGGGTGTCCGATCACCCGGACACGGTGCCCGCGCGGTGGCGTGAGCACGGTGGTGTGCTGCTGCCGGTGTATCTGCGCGAGGCGATGTGGCTGAGCTTCGCGGGCACGACGGAGCCGGCCGCCCTCCAGGTCGGTGTGGGCAGGGTGTGCGCGGTGTCCGGGAAGCGGTGGAGCGACCGGCTCGCGCGCGATCCGCAGAACTACGTGGTGCTGCCGAGGCAGCCGTGGCTCGACGGCGTCAACTCGGGCGAGGGGACGGTCCGGCAGTTCGTGGCGGTGCCGCTGGGGCTCGGCGCGACCGTGGAGGGGCAGGTCACGGGCGAGGAGGTGTGGGGCGGGGTGCAGTTGCGGACGTTCCCGCTGGAGGAGGGGCCGCTCGCCGAGTGGCGGCGCGCGCAGCGGGTGCTGCGTGGGCGGACGGGCGCGGGCGGCGGATTCGCCGGTCCGGCCGGGGCGTTCGGAGCGGCGATGCCGATGGCGGCGGCGCCCGCGGCGCGCCCGGCCGCGGCGGCTCCGGCCGGGCGCGCGGCGATGGGCCTCGGTGTGGGCGGCTCGATGCGCCAGGAGGTGTACCGGGACGAACGGCCGCTCGACGACTGGTCGCGGCGGCCCGCCGGGCAGGTGTTCGTGCATCTGGTGACCCCGCCCGAGTGGCGCCGCATCACGGGCGAGGAGCCCCCGCCGTCGCCGGTGGACCGGGCGGCGTACACCGCGGCGGGGCTGCCCTGGTACGACTACTACGACGCGGACGCCGAGGACCTCGCCCCGGCCGACGCCCTAGGCCGGGTCCAGCCGGTGGGCAACTGGCTGGGCGACGACCTGGACCCCTGGCAGGAGCCGGCGCCCGGTCAGGTCAAGCCCCTGAAGGACGGCGGGGACAGCGCCCCGGAGGAGCACGGGGAACGGAGCGACTAGCCGGAACGCGCCCGCGCCCGACGGACACGGACCAGTGCGTTGCACCGGCCGCAACGGCCGTTGCCCGTCTTGCATGTGGAGGTCGGGCCGGGCCAAGGTGGTGACGGACGGGGCGGCCGACTACCTGAGGTGCGGGCATTGGACAGTGACGCGGAAGCACAACGCGGCGGCTGGAGCAGGCGCCGGTTCGTCGGGGCCCTGGCGGGCACGGCCGCCGTGGTGGTGGTCCCGGCGCCCGCCGCACCGGACGTCGGGCCCGTGGAGCCCGCGCCGGCCCCCGCACCCGCGCGGCGCGGCGCCCCGGCGCGGCCGTCCGGACCGCGCCCCCTCCACATCGGCACGTACACGTCGGCCGACGGCGGCGGCAAGGGCATCGGGCTGGCCTCGTACGACCCGGACTCGGGCGTGGTCACCGGCGCCGGGACCGTCACCGGCGTACCCGACCCGTCGTATCTGGCGGCGCACCCCGACGGCCGGACGCTGTACGCGGTGGACGAGCGGGACGCCGGGGGCGTGACCGCCGTGCGGCTGTCCGACCGCCGGGTGCTGGGCACGCGGAGCACGGGCGGGGCGGGTCCCTGCCATCTGTCGGTGCATCCCGGCGGGCGCTGGCTGCTGAGCGCCAACTACACCTCGGGCAGTGTGGCCGTGCACCCGATCGACGCCTCGGGCGCGCTCGGCGAGCGCACGGCGCTGGTCACGCACTCGGCTCCCCCGCCGGGACCCGGGCAGCAGGGGCCGCACGCGCACCAGGTCGTCACGGGTCCGGACGGCGGGCACGTCCTCGCCGTGGACCTGGGCACCGACACCGTCTACACGTACCGGCTGGACGAGGGCCGGGGCACGCTGACCGAGGTCGCGCAGGCGCACACCCGGCCGGGCGCGGGCCCGCGCCATCTGACGTTCCATCCGGGCGGGCGGTACGCGTACCTGGCCAACGAGGTCGACAACACGGTCGCGGTCTGCGCGTACGACCCCGCGTCGGGGCGGGTGTCGATCGGGGCGGCGCAGCCGACGGGGACCGGGCCGGGGACGAGTTATCCGGCGCAGTTCCTGGTGACCGCGGACGGCGCGTACGCGTATCTCGCCAACCGCGGCCACAACAGCCTCACGCGGTACGCCGTCGAGGCGGACGGCGCCCGGCTGCGGCTGCTGGACACGGTGCCGGCGGGCGGGGACTTCCCGCGTCAGATCGCGTTCTCGCCTGACGGCAGGCTGCTGTTCGCGGCCAACCAGCGCTCGGGGACGGTGAGCGTCTTCCACGTCGACGCGGCGAGCGGCGGGCTGCGCCTCGCGGGTGAGCCGTTCCCGTCACCGGTCGCCGTCTGCGCGCTGCCGCTGTAGCGGGCGGGGGCGGGAGGCGGCGCTCGCGCGGGCGAGCAGCACGTGCATGCGCTCGGTGAGCTGGGCGACGTCGTCGGCGGGCGCGTGGAAGGGCAGGCGTACGTCGCCGTGGGTGCGGGCCCGTTCGATGCGCAGCGTCAGTCCGTGCCGGTCCACGGCGAGGGGCTGGACGCGGACCGCGGCGTGCAGGCTCGCGGGGTCGACGAGCCGGGTGAGGCGTTCGACGGCGTCCGGGTGGGCGTCGGCGAGGTGGGTCAGCAGATGGGCCTCGGCGACGGCGAGCGGATCGGGCGCGGCGGCGGCGAACGCGTCGACGGCGACGACGCTCGCGCCCGAGGCCCGGCGCAGCACGATCCGGGTCGGCCGGAAGGCGAGGCGGTCGCCGTCGGGGGTGAACCAGCCGGCGCACCAGACGCGGGCGCGGACACGGTCGCGCACGGGGACGGGGGCGACGTCGGCGAACTCCAGCACGGCGGACGGCTCGCCGCGCGGGGCGCAGATCGCGGCCGTGCGCAGGGCGCTGTCCTCGGGCACGTGCAGGAGCACCCGGCCGTCGTCGCTCACGGTGTGCGCCCCGACGAACTCCTCGCGCCCGCCGTCGGCCGTCACCGCGCACGACCACGTCGTGGCGAGCACCGACCGCGCCCGTTCGGCCGCGCCAGGCACGGCGGCCCGGTCCTGGTTGTCACCCATCCGATCCTCCTTAGGTTAGGCTTGCCTAACCTATCGGAGTTCCGGGCGCAGGCCAACCACCCGACGCGCCGAACACGGGAACGGGCCGGACCCGAAGGAGTGGGACCAGGACCTAAAGGGGTGGGGCCGGCCCTCCCCCGGAGGGCTCGGTGAGCACACCGAGCAGGGCCCGCGCGCACAGATCCCGCACCTGGTCCCTGGTCAGCGAGGGGTCGCGCAGCCACTCCAGGCACACCGAGGTCGTGAAGGCCAGCCAGCCGCGCACCGCGAGCGGGACGTCCGGGCGGGCGGCGAACAGCGGGCCGAACTCCGGGTCGGCCGCCAGCGCGGCCAGGATCTGCCGCTCCTGGGCGGCCAGGGCCCGCCGGTAGACCCGGCGCACCGCCCGGTCGCCCGCCGCGTCGGCGCGGTGGAAGGCGCGGAAGCCGTGGGCGTGGGCCTCGACATGGGCCAGATGGGCGTCGAGACCGGCCGTGAGCTGCGCGCGCACCGGGACGCCCGGCGTCCCCGCCGTCATCCGCAGCATCCGCTCGCTCTCGCGCTCCACGACGGCCGCGAAGAAGTCGCGCTTCGTCGGGAAGTAGTGGTACAGCAGGCCGCGCGAGACACCCGCGATCCCGGCCACCCGCTCGATGCGGACGTCGTCGTACGGGCTCTCCGAGAACAGCCGGGCCCCGACCGACAGCAGTTGCTCCCGGCGCTCCTCGGTGCTCAGTCTGCGACGGGTGCGTTCCCCCGGGTCCGCGGCCATGCCCGCACCTTACTTGACGTCGGTTCAACAACGGCACCAGACTGGGGACGCTGTTGAACCCACGTACAACACGCTCCGTCCGCCGCAGGACCGAGGGAGACCGCGTCATGGCGCAGACCCACGCCGGCACCGGGGCCGCACTGCCGAAGGGCTTCCGCGGCGCCGAGCAGGGCTGGCCCGAACTGCACCGCATCCCGCGCCCGCCGCACCGCGTCCCGCTGCTCGGCGACGTCCTCGGGGTCGACCGGCGCACCCCCGTGCAGGACTCGCTGCGGCTCGCCCGGCGGCTGGGACCGATCTTCCGGCGCAAGGCGTTCGGCAAGGAGTTCGTGTTCGTGTGGGGCGCCCGGCTCGCGGCGGACATCGCCGACGACTCCCGCTTCGCCAAGCACGTGGGCCTCGGCGTCGCCAACCTGCGGCCGGTGGCCGGGGACGGCCTGTTCACGGCCTACGGCCACGAGCCCAACTGGCAGCTCGCGCACGACGTCCTCGCCCCCGGCTTCAGCCGCGAGGCGATGGCGGGCTACCACGGGATGATGCTCGCGGTGGCCGGGCGGCTCACCGACCACTGGGACCGGGAGCTGGCCGCGGGGCGCACGGTGGACGTGCCCGGCGACATGACCAGGCTGACCCTGGAGACCATCGCGCGCACCGGGTTCGGGCACGACTTCGGCTCCTTCGAGCGCGACCGCCCGCACCCCTTCGTGACCGCGATGGTCGGCACGCTGGCCCACGCCCAGCGCCTCAACACCGTGCCCGCGCCGCTCGCGCCGCTGCTGCTGCGGGAGGCCGGCCGGCGCAACGCCGCCGACATCGCGTACCTCAACCGCACCGTGGACGACCTGGTGCGGGCCCGCCGCGAGTCCGGCCGCGGGGACGGGGACCTGCTCGACCGGATGCTGGAGACCGCCCACCCGGAGACCGGGGAGCGGCTGTCCCCGCGGAACGTACGGCGCCAGGTGATCACCTTCCTGGTCGCCGGGCACGAGACCACCTCCGGCGCGCTCTCCTTCGCCCTCCACCACCTCTCCCGGAACCCCGGGATCGCCGCCCGCGCCCGCGCCGAGGTGGACCGCGTGTGGGGCGACACCCCGGCGCCGGCCTACGACCAGGTGGCCCGGCTGCGGTACGTGCGCCGGGTCCTCGACGAGTCGCTGCGGCTGTGGCCCACGGCACCCGCCTTCTCGCGCGAGGCGCGGCAGGACACGGTGCTCGCCGGTGAGCACCCGATGCGACGCGGGGCCTGGGCGCTCGTGCTGACGCCGATGCTGCACCGCGACCCCGAGGTGTGGGGCGCCGACGCGGAGGACTTCGACCCGGACCGGTTCGACGCCGCGGCCGTGCGCGGGCGGCCCGCGCACACCTTCAAGCCGTTCGGCACCGGGGCGCGGGCCTGCATCGGCCGCCAGTTCGCCCTGCACGAGGCGACCCTCGTCCTGGGGCTGCTGCTGCGCCGCTACGAGCTGCTGCCGGACCCCGCCTACCGGCTGAGGATCGCCGAACGGCTGACGCTGATGCCCGAGGGGCTGCGCCTGGGCCTGGAACGCCGCCCGGCACCCGCGGCCGGCCCCTCCGCGGCCGGGCAGGACATTCCGTCAGCCGCCCGCCGTCCAACGCACAGGCCGGACCAGTGACCCCGGCACCCACAGCCGGTCTCACCCCGGCCGGTCCCACCCCGGCCGGGGAGGATGTTCCGTCAGCCGCCCGCCGTCCAACGCACGGGCCGGACCAGTGACCCCGGCACCCACGGCCGAACCCGGCCCGGCCGGTCCCACCGTGGCCGGTCCCACCGCGGCCGGGGAGGACGTTCCGTCAGCGGCCCGCCGTCCAGTGCGCGGGCCGGGCGAGTGACCCCGGCAGCCGGGTGCCGGCGCCGCCCCGCGCGGCCTGCACCTGGGGCTGGGTGAGGAAGAAGGCGCCGGTCAGATCGGCGTCCGTGAGGTCGGTGTCGCGCAGGTCGGCGCCGATCATGTCCGCACCCCGCAGATCGGCGCCCGTCAGATCGGCCGCGATGAGACAGGCGCCGCGCAGGTTCGCCCCGCGCAGGTCGGCTCCCCCGAGCCGGGCCCCGACGAGATCGGCGCCCCGGCGGTCCTTCTTCCGCCCGCGCGCCCCGGCCCGCGCCAGCTCGCTGGTGCGCAGCAGCAGGACGTCGACCTCCCGGCGGTGCGCGGCGACGTCGAGGGCGGCGAGGTCCTCGGCCGGCAGCCGGGCGAGCCGTTCGGTCGTGTCCAGGGCGGTGCGCAGGTCGGCGCGGAGGGGGCGGGCCGCGGGCAGCGCCAGCGCCTCGGTGAGGTACCAGAGCAGTTCGTGGAGCTGCCGTACGACGGCGAACGCGTCGAACATCCGGTGGGCCCGTTCCGCCGGTCCGGTGCGCCAGTCCCGGCCGCCGAAGGTGAACTGCGAGACCCGCTGGCCGGCACCGAAGCAGTCGTAGACCGTGCAGCCGCGAAAGCCCCGCTCCCGCAGGTCCGTGTGGATGCCGCAGCGGTGGTCGTCCCGCAGGTTGTGACAGGGCCGGCCGGCGGGCTTGTCGTGCGGGAAGTCGGCGGAGGCGGCGAAGGACAGGGCGACACAGCACAGCCCGAAGCACCGGGCGCAGTCCCCGCGCAGCGGGGCCGGGCCGGTCGTCCGATCTGACATGCCGTTCAGCCTACTGTGCGGTGCGCGGCTCTCCGACCGAATTACCTTCCGGGCGCGGGAGAGAGGATCGTGCAAGGAGGCGGTGCGATCGTTCTAACGGCCGCGCAGTTCACGGTGGTTCCATCAAAGGGCAGGAACTCCCCCGCATCTCCCACGGAGCACTTTCATGGCACTCGACTCATACGTCGGTCTCGGCCGGTCCGGTCTCAAGGTCAGCCCGTTCTGCCTCGGCGCGATGAACTTCGGCGAGGACGGCGGGTTCGGCTGCGGGGTCGAGGAGTCGGAGAAGATCCTCCAGACCTACCTCGACCGCGGCGGCAACTTCGTCGACACCGCGAACTTCTACACCAACGGCCACTCGGAGGCGATCCTCGGCGACTTCTTCGCCGCCCGCCCGGGCCTGCGCGACCGCACCGTGCTGGCCACCAAGTTCTTCGGCAACCTGCACCTCGGCGACCCCAACGGCGGCGGCGCGGGCCGCAAGGCGATCATCGGCCAGCTGGAGGAGTCGCTGCGCCGGCTGCGCACCGACCACGTCGACCTGTACTGGCTGCACAACCACGACTGGTCCACGCCCGTCGAGGAGACCCTGCGCACGCTGGACGACCTGGTCACCGCGGGCAAGATCCGCTACGTCGGCTTCTCCGACACACCGGCCTGGTTCACCGCCAAGGCCCACACCATGGCCGTGCTGCGCGGCTGGACCCCGCTCACCGCGCTCCAGATGGAGTACTCGCTGCTGGAGCGGACCATCGAGGGCGAGTTGGTCCCGCTGGCCCAGGACGCCGGGATGGGCCTGCTGCCGTGGAGCCCGCTCAAGAGCGGCTATCTGTCCGGGAAGTACCGCAAGGGACGGGACATCCCGGCCGACACCCGGCGCTCGGCCTTCCTCGGGCAGCCCACCGACGCCCAGTTCGCGGTGATCGAGACCCTGGTCTCCGTCGCCGAGGAGGCCGGCGCGAGCCCGGCGGCCGTGGCGCTGGCCTGGGTGCAAGGACGGCCCGGTGTCAGCTCCACCCTCGTCGGACCGCGCAGCGTCGAGCAGTTGGAGGGCAACCTGGCCGGTCTGGAGGTGCGGCTGACGGAGCCGCAGCGGGCCGCGCTCGACGAGGTGTCCGCGCCCGTCCTCAACTTCCCCCACGACCTCAACCGCCAGGTCGGCGCCATGCTCAAGTACGCCGGGGCCACCGTGGACGGCGTGCCGAGCGCCGTGTACCCGCCGCTCCGGGCGTACACCGCCCGCTACTGAACCCCGCAGCCCGGTCTCCCCGACCCCCGCGGCGCACGCAAACTCACCGCCGAGTTTCCTGCGTTGTGGGGGTCTTCTCATACGTCGGAAATCAAGCCCGGCTACCACTGGGTGAGGAGCCCGCCGAACCCAGGAGACGGACCATGTGCAGCCACCAGCCGCCGTGCCCCGACGCCGGCCACCCCGACCACCGCACCGCCGTCACGGTGTCGGCCCACCCCGAACAGGGCTGGAGTCTGCTGTGCAACGGCACGATCGTCTTCGACGACACCGGGGAGGTGCTGCCCGACGGGCGGGCCGTCGGACCGTGCCGCGTCGTGGACCCCCCGGCCCTGGCCGTCTGAGCCGTACTCCCGGGGTGCTCCGCCGGGCGCCGGGCGAGCGGTTCGGCGCCGGGCGCCGTGTCCCCCGTCCGGCGGCCCGGTGTCACGCCTCGTCGCGGGCCAGGGCGAGCAGCCGGTCCAGCACCCGGGGCGAGCCGGTGCGCAGGCCGTCGTGCTCGAACTCGTCGGTGACCCAGGTGCGCAGGCCCCGGATCGCGCGGGCGGTGGCGAGCGCGTGCCCGGTGTCGACGTACATGTCGTCGTGGTAGACGGCCGCGGCGGCCGGCACCTCGTTAGCGGCGAGCCGGGCGGGGTCGTACAGCGGGCGCCAGTCGGTGCGGGCGGCGAGCAGTTCGGCCGTCTCGCGCAGGGGCCGCAGGGCGGGGTCGGCGTCGAACGTCCAGGGGTGCACGGTCTCGCCGGTGAACAGCACCGGCGCGTCGCCCGCGAGGGCCTTGGCGGCGTCGAACTGCGGGAACTCGGCGCGGACGCGTTCGGCGGCCCAGTTCGTGGGGCGGGCGTCCTGGCCGTAGATCGGCTCGTGGATCAGGGCGTAGAGCGGGTGCCCGGCGTGGGACAGCAGGCCCCGGACCTCCTCCTGGAAGGCGTCGGAGAGGGCGGTGCCGTCCGCGGTGCGCACGAAGGCGTCCTCCAGCAGGTAGTGGAGGCGGTGGCTGCCGTCGCTCGCGCCGAGCATCAGGCCGAGGGACTGGAACGCCTCGACGGTGAGCCGCTGGCCGCCCGGCAGCACCACCTCGTGCTGCAACAGGTGGTCGGCGATGCGGCGGGCGCGCTCGACGTCCTGGGGGTAACGCGCGTAGTGCGCGGCGACCTTGCGCTCGATACGTGGATAGGCGGCGCGGTAGACGTCGTCGGCGTGGGCGTCCAGGGAGGGCAGGCCGCCGGTGATCAGGACCGTGGCCAGGCCCTCGGGGGCCAGGGACAGGTAGGAGACGGCGCAGAAGCCGCCGAAGCTCTGGCCGAGCACGGTCCAGGGGTCGCCGCCGGTCACCCGGGGGCGGATCAGCTCGCAGTCGCGGACGATCGAGTCGGCTCGGAAGTGCGTGAGGTAGTCGGCCTGGTCGGCCGGGGTGCCGCGCAGTGCGAGGGTCCGGCGGTCGGCGGGCGTGGAGTGACCGGTGCCGCGCTGGTCGAGGAGGAGCACCCGGTAGTCGTCGAGGGCCCGGTCGAGCCAGGACTGTCTTCCGACGAAACGGTTCGCCCCGAAGCCGGGGCCGCCCTGGAGGAAGACCAGCCAGGGCAGTTCCTCGGCGGCCTTGCGGGTGGCGACGACCTCTCGGGCGTACAGCTCGATGGTCTCGCCCGCGGGGTCGGCGTGGTCCAGGGGCACGGTGAAGCGGCGGTCGGTGAGGACGACGCCGGGCTGGCGGTAGCTGAGGCTCAACGGTTCTCCCGGGACGGACGGATGCTCGCGCGTCCCAGTTCAGCACATGGCGCGCGGCGGGCGGACCCCCGGGATCATGAAACCGTACTGAATCCTGGGTCAGCGGGCGATGAGGCTGGAGCGGCGTACCACCAGCTCGGGCTGGAGCACGACCCGCCGGTGTTCGTGCGCTCCGGGCGTTTCGCGCGCCTCCGTCTCCTCCAGGAGCAGTTCGGCGGCGAGGGCGCCCATGGTGACGGCGGGCTGGCGGACCGAGGTGAGCGGGACGGCCGCGGCGGCGGCGAACTCGATGTCGTCGTAGCCGACGAGGGCGAGGTCGTCGGGGACGACGACACCGGCCGCGTAGAGGGACTGGAGGACGCCGAGGGCGAGCAGGTCGTTGGCGCAGAACACGGCGGTGGGGCGGTCGGCGAGGCCGAGGAGGCGGGCACCGGCGTCCCGCCCTGCGGCGACGTCGAGCCGTTCGGTGGGCAGCTCGCGCAGCGCGTCGGGCCCGAGCCCCGCCTCGGCGAGCGCGTTCAGCGCCCCGGTGCGGCGGTCGCGGACCTGGTTGAGTCCGGGCGGTCCGCTGACGTACGCGAGGGAGCGGTGGCCGGCGTCCAGGAGGTGGCGCACGGCGAGCGCCCCGCCCGCCACGTCGTCCACGGAGACGGAGCACTCGGTGGCACCCTCGGCGACCCGGTCGACGAGGACGAAGGGGATGCCGTGCCGGCGGAAGGCGTCGATGTTGCGGCCGGTGGCGTCGGCCGGGGTGAGCAGGACGCCGCGGACGCGCTGCTCGGCGAAGAGCGACAGGTACTCGGCCTCGTCGCCGGGGTTCTGCGCGCTGTTGCAGACCATGACGCCGAGGCCGGCCTCCCGGGCGGCCCGCTCGGCGCCGCGCGCCACGTCGACGAAGAACGGGTTGCCCATGTCGAGGACGAGCAGGCCCATGATCCGGCTGCGGCCGGCGCGCAGCTGGCGCGCGGACTCGCTGCGCACGTAGCCGAGCCGGTCGATCGCGGACAGGACGCGTGCCCGGGTCTCGCCGGCGACGGTGTCCGGGCGGTTGATGACGTTCGAGACCGTGCCGACGGAGACTCCGGCGGCGCGGGCGACGTCCTTGATACCCACCGACTGGGCCATCGGGCGGGGACCTCCTGGGGCGAGGGGCGGCGGGAGGGGTTCACATTACCGTCACCACGCCCCACAACGGTCCGCCCGGAACGGCGCCGCGGAGGGCACCGCCGGGGGCGGCGGAACGGGTGACGGCCCCCTCCCGGGGGGACGGTCGGACAACGGGACGGCAGGGGCCCCGCGGGGGCGCCGCCGAGGAGACCGGGCGCCCCGCGGGCAATCGCCGCCGGGCCCGTCAGGGGAGGTGGAAGACCTCGGTCAGCGGGGTCATCGCCTCGTCCGGGCGGGAGCCGTCCGGCGACTCGAAGAACGGCGCCATCTCCGTCTGCCAGCGGGCGTTGACGTCGGTGGCGGCCATGGCGTCCCGGGCGGCGGCGAAGTCCTCGGTCTCCAGGTAGCCGACGAGCAGGCCGTCCTCGCGCAGGAAGAGCGAGTAGTTGTGCCAGCCGGTGGCGGAGAGCGCCGCGCGCATCTCCGGCCAGACGGCGGCGTGCCGCTCGCGGTAGGCGTCGAGGCGGTCCGCCCGGACCTTCAGCAGGAAGCACACACGCTGCATCGGCGGTCCCCGCTCCTCGACGGGCAAACGTCGCCTGCCGGAGCACTAGAAGTCGAACTCGTCGATGTTCTTCGCGTCGAACACGGTCGGCTTGCCCAGGTTGATCACGCCGTCCTTGCCGAGGGTGTACGACGTCCCGCCGGCCTGGAACGTCTCGCCCTCCTTGCCGGTGATCTGCCCGGAGGCCAGGGCGACGGCGGTGCGGGCGGCGAGGTCGCCGAGCTTGGACGGGTCCCACAGCTCGAACGCGTCGACGGTGCCGTTCTTGACGTACTTGCGCATGTCGTTGGGCGTCCCGAGGCCGGTCAGCTTGACCTTGCCCTTGTACTTGGAGCCGGACAGGTACTGGGCGGCGGCCTTGATGCCCACGGTGGTCGGGGAGATGATCCCCTTCAGGTCCGGGTGCTCCTGGAGGAGGCCCTGGGTCTGCTGGAAGGACTGCTGGGCGTCGTCGTTGCCGTACGCGATCTTGACGAGTTTGACGTCCTTGTACTTGGGGTCCTTCAGCTCGTCCTTCATGAAGCCGATCCAGGTGTTCTGGTTCGTCGCGGTCTGCGCGGCCGACAGGACGGCGATCTCGCCCTTGTAGCCGATCTGCCGGGCGAGCAGCTGCACCTCGGTGCGGCCCAGGTCCTCGGCGCTGGCCTGCGAGACGAAGGCGTTGCGGCAGTCCGTGTTGGTGTCGGAGTCGTAGGTGACGACCTTGATGCCGTTCGTCATGGCCTGCTTGAGCGCGGTGCACAGGGCGCCGGGGTCCTGCGCGGACACGGCCATCGCGTCGACCTGCTGCTGGGTGAGCGTGTTGACGTAACTCACCTGGCCGGAGGTGTCGGTGGCGCTGGAGGGGCCCACCTCCTTGTACTTCCCGCCCAGTTCGGCGAGCGCCTTCTCGCCGCCCTTGTCGGCGGAGGTGAAGTACGGGTTGTTGACCTGCTTGGGCAGGAACCCGACGGTGAGGCCCTTCTTGAGGGGGGCGTTCGGATCGGCCTTCCCCGCGGAGGAGGAGGCGGCGCCGCCACCGCCGCTCTTGACGTCCTCCTTGGTGGTGCCACCGCACGCGGTGGAGACGAGGGCGAGCGAGGCGACGGCGACGAGGGAGACGGAGCTACGACGGAGAACCGCTTTGCGCATGAGGAGTTCCTTATGAGAAGGGCCAGCTGAGCACGCCCCGAGGGGCGCGGGGAACTGCGCGACCGGCCACGGCGGGCCCGCAGTCGACGAACGGCCTACTGCCGGAGGGCTTGCGCCCGAGCGAGCGAGATCCGCCGGGCGACCCGGGGTCCGAGCACCGAGACCACGAGCAGCACACCGGTCACGACGATCTGCGACTGGGCGGAGACGTTGAGCAGGCTCATCACGTTCTGGAGCGCCCCGAGCAGGAACACCCCGGCGATCGCGCCGCCGAGCGTGCCCCGGCCGCCGTCGAAGTCGATCCCGCCGAGCAGCACGGCGGCGACGACGGAGAGTTCGAGGCCGGTGGCGTTGTCGTAGCGGGCGCTCGCGTAGTGCAGCGCCCAGAAGACTCCGGTGAGGGAGGCCATGAGCCCCGTCGCGGTGAACAGCAGCAGCCGGGCCCGCTTGACGCGGATGCCCGCGAACCGCGCCGCCTCCTCGCTCGCGCCGATCGCGAACAGCGACCGCCCGAACGGGGTGGCGTGCAGGACGACCACCGCGACGACGAGGAGCACCAGGAACGGCGGCAACGCCCGCGGCAGGAACGAGTCGCCGACCCGGCCGGCCGCGAAGTCCAGGTACTGCGTGGGGAAGTCGGTCACCGCGTCGGAGCCGAGCACGATCTGCGCGATGCCCCGGTAGGCGGCGAGGGTGCCGATGGTGACGGCGAGGGAGGGCAGTCCGAGCCGGGTGACCAGAAGCCCGTTGACCAGTCCGCAGGCCACGCCCAGGAGCAGGCAGAGCGGGATGATCGTCTCGATCGCCAGGCCCTCGTTCCACAGCCTGCCCATGACGGCGCCGGACAGACCGGCGGTGGAGGCGACCGAGAGGTCGATCTCCCCGGCAACGACGAGCAGGGTCATCGGCAGGGCGATCAGGGCGATCGGCAGGGTGTTGCCGATCAGGAAGGACAGGTTGAGGGCGTTGCCGAAGCCGTCCACGAAGCCGAACGACAGCAGCAGGAGGACGATCAGGAGCGCGCCGACGACCGTGTCCCAGCGGATCGCGCGTGTCAACGAGTCAGACATGGCGGGCGTTTCCCTTCCGCGGGTCCTTCTTCCGTACGGCGCCCTGCTCCGCCGCCGGGTCCGTGGGGTCCCCGCGCTCCGGGTCCCGCGGCGGGGTGTCCGTCGGCGCGGCCGGGCCGGCCGGCCGGCGGGCGGCCTGTTTCTTGAGGGCGGCGGCCACCCGCAGTGCGACGATCCGGTCGACGGCGATGGCGAGCAGGAGCAGGACGCCGTTGATGGCGAGCACCCACACCGAGCTGACCCCCAGGGCGGGCAGCACGCTGTTGACCGAGGTGAGCAGCAGCGCGCCGAGCGCCGCCCCGTACACGCTGCCCGCGCCGCCGGTGAAGGCGACGCCGCCGACCACGACGGCGCTGACGACGGTGAGTTCGTAGCCGGTGCCGGTGCCGGAGTCGACGTTGCCGAACCGGGCCAGGTAGAGCGCGCCGGCGAGGCCGGCGAGGGCGCCGCAGACCGTGTACGCGACGAGGATGCGCCGGCGCACCGGGATGCCGGCCAGCCGAGCGGCCTCCGGGTTGGAGCCGAGGGCGTACAACTCCCGTCCGCCGCCGAAGTGTTTGAGGTAGTAGGCGGTGGCGACCAGGACGGCGAGGGCGATCAGGGCGAGCCAGGGGATCGCGGAGAGTCCGCCGGAGCCGAAGTCGACGAAGCCGCCGGGGAGGTCGGCCGCGGTGATCTGCCGGGAGCCGACCCAGATGGAGTCGACGCCGCGGACGATGTAGAGGGTGCCGAGGGTGACGACGAGCGCGGGCACCTGACCGAGGCTGACCAGCAGCCCGTTGAGCAGTCCCGAGCCGATGCCGAGCAGCACGGCGAGGAGGACCGCGACGACCGGGTCGCCGCCGCCGTGCAGCCAGGTGCCGGCGGCGAAGGCGCTGATGCCGAGCGTGGAGCCGACGGAGAGGTCGACGTTGCGGGTGATGACGACGAGGGACTGGCCGGTGGCGACCAGCACCAGGATCGTCGCGTTGAGGAGCAGGTCCTTGATGCCCTGCTCGGACAGGAACTGGCTGTTGCCCGCCTGGGTGACGGCGATCATCACCAGGAAGACGACGAGGATGGCGAGTTCGCGCATCCGGAAGACCCGGTCGACGAGCCGGGTCCCGCTGGAGCGGGGTACCTCGGCGACGGGTGTCTCGTGGGGCGTGGTCACCGTCATGCGACGGCCCTCCCCGTGGCGGCGGCCATCACGGTCTCCTCGGTGGCCTCGGAGCGGGGGATCTCGGCGGTGATCCGGCCCTCGTGCATCACGAGCACGCGGTCGGCCATGCCGAGGATCTCGGGCAGGTCGGAGGAGATCATCAGGACGGCGACCCCGTCGGCGGCCAGCTCGCCCAGCAGCCGGTGCACCTCGGCCTTGGTCCCGACGTCGATGCCGCGGGTGGGCTCGTCGACGATGAGCACCTTGGGGGCGGTGGCCAGCCACTTGGCGAGGACGACCTTCTGCTGGTTGCCTCCGGAGAGCGTGGCGACGGCGTCGGCGATCCGGGCGTACTTCACCTGGAGCCGCACCGCCCAGTCGAGGGAGCGGCTGCGTTCGGCGCCGCGGTCCATGAACCCGGCCCTCACGGTCGTGCGCAGCCCGGTCAGGCCGATGTTGCGTTCGATGGACATGTCCATCACCAGGCCCTGGGCCCGCCGGTCCTCGGGGACGAGGGCGAGGCCGGCGGCCATCGCCGTGGAGGGGGCGCCGCCCACGAGCCTGCGGCCCTCGACCTCGACCTCCCCCGCGTCCCAGCGGTCGACCCCGAACACGGCGCGGGCGACCTCCGTGCGCCCGGCGCCCACGAGTCCCGCGAGTCCGACGATCTCGCCGTGGCGGACCTCGAAGGAGACGTCGGTGAAGACGCCCTCCCGGGTCAGCCGGCGCACGCTCAGGGCGACGTCGCCGGGCCGTACGTCCTGCTTGGGGTACAGCTCGTCGAGGTCGCGGCCCACCATGCGGCGGACCAGGTCGTCCTCGGTCATGCCGTCGAGGACCTCACTGGCGATGAGGGCGCCGTCGCGCAGGGTGGTGACGCGTCGGCAGATCTGGAAGATCTCCTCCAGGCGGTGCGAGATGAACAGCACCGCGGCGCCCTGCTCGCGCAGGGTGCGGACCACGCCGAACAGCCGGGCCACCTCGCTGCCGGTCAGGGCCGCCGTCGGCTCGTCCATGATCAGGACGCGGGCGTCGAAGGAGAGCGCCTTGGCGATCTCGACGATCTGCTGGTCGGCGATGGACAGTCCGCGCGCGGGCCGGTCGGGGTCGAGGGCGACACCGAGCCGTTCCATCAGGGCGGCGGTCGCCGCGCGGGTGGCCCTGTGGTCGATCCGGCCGAGCGCCCGGCGGGGCCGGCGGCCCATGAAGATGTTCTCGGCGATCGACAGGTCGGGAAAGAGCGTGGGTTCCTGGTAGATCACGGCGATGCCGGCGTCGCGGGCGTCGCCGGGGCCGTGGAAGACGACGGGCTCACCGTCGAGCAGCACCTGACCGGCGTCCGGTCGGTGCACCCCGGCGAGCGTCTTGATCAGCGTCGACTTGCCCGCGCCGTTCTCCCCGGCGAGGGCGTGCACCTCGCCGGGGAACAGCTCCAGGGAGACGTCCCGCAGCGCCCGGACCGCGCCGAAGGACTTGGAGACGTCCTTCAGCGCCAGCACCGGGGGTCCCGTGTCGGACGGGTGGGTCATGGGGGCTCCTCGACGACGCCGGCGGGTCGGCCCCCACGGCGTCGTGAAAGGTTTCAACTGGATTGCCGGGACGTTAGGCAGCCAACACAGGTCCCGTCAATGGGTTCGTCTCGATAAATTTCCGATGCCCCAAGGTCACGTACGAGTCACGGAGAACCCGGGCCGCCTTGAGGGTTGACACCCTGTCGGCCGGCTTTTAGCTTCACTCCCTGAATCGTTTCACACCGCGGTTTCCAGGAACCGCGTTCAAGCCCCCTGCTGTCAGGAGCCCTCGTGACCGACCTCGCCGCGGTGAAGGCCGCGCTGAAGACCCAGGCCGTCGAGACGCCGTCGTGGGCGTACGGGAACTCGGGGACACGTTTCAAGGTGTTCGCCCAGCAGGGCGTGCCGCGCGATCCCCGGGAGAAGCTGGAGGACGCGGCGCGGGTGCACGCGTTCACCGGTGTCGCGCCGACCGTGGCCCTGCACATCCCCTGGGACCGGGTCGACGACTACGCGGCGCTCGCCGCGTACGCCGGGGAGCTCGGCGTGGGGCTGGGCGCGATCAACTCCAACACCTTCCAGGACGACGACTACCGGCTCGGCAGCATCTGCCACCCCGACGCGGCGGTGCGCCGCAAGGCCGTCGCCCACCTCCTGGAGTGCGTCGACATCATGGACGCGACGGGCTCCACCGATCTGAAGCTGTGGTTCGCCGACGGCACGAACTATCCCGGCCAGGACGACATCGCCGCGCGGCAGGACCGGTTGGCCGAGGGGCTCGCCGAGGTGTACGCGCGGCTCGGGGACGGCCAGCGGATGCTCCTGGAGTACAAGCTGTTCGAGCCGGCGTTCTACACCACCGACGTGCCGGACTGGGGCACGGCGTACGCGCACTGCCTGAAGCTGGGACCGAAGGCGCAGGTCGTGGTCGACACCGGGCACCACGCGCCGGGCACCAACATCGAGTTCATCGTGGCGACGCTGCTGCGGGAGGGGAAGCTCGGCGGGTTCGACTTCAACTCCCGGTTCTACGCGGACGACGACCTGATGGTGGGCGCGGCCGACCCGTTCCAGCTGTTCCGGATCATGTACGAGGTGGTGCGCGGGGGCGGGTTCACCGCCGACGTGGCGTTCATGCTCGACCAGTGCCACAACATCGAGGCGAAGATCCCGGCGATCATCCGGTCGGTGATGAACGTGCAGGAGGCCACGGCGAAGGCGCTGCTGGTCGACCGTGACGCCCTGCGTGAGGCCCAGGGGTCGGGAGATGTGCTCGGGGCCAACGGGGTGCTGATGGACGCCTACAACACCGATGTGCGGCCGTTGCTCCGTGAGGTGCGGGAGGAGATGGGGTTGGATCCCGAGCCCATGGCCGCGTATGCCCTGTCGGGGTGGGCCGAGAAAATTGTCGCTGAACGGGTGGGTGGGCAGCAAGCGGGGTGGGGGGCGTAAGCGTCTGCCGGATTTCTGCTGGATTCGGACCGCGGGTCCGTCGTGGTTGATCGCGCCGTTCCCCGCGCCCCTTCGGGGGCGCCTCTGCCTCACGCTGATTCAAAGTTAGGGATCCTCATGGCTGTCCACCCCCAAGTCGATGCTCTGCTCTCCCGTTCGCATCGGCTCGGTCGTGATCCTCGGAACACCAACTACGCCGGGGGGAACGCCTCCGCGAAGGGCACCGGCACCGACCCCGTCACCGGTGGTGACGTCGAGCTGATGTGGGTGAAGGGGTCCGGTGGGGACCTCGGCACACTGACCGAGGGCGGGCTCGCCGTGCTGCGGCTCGACCGGATGCGGGCGCTCGCCGACGTCTATCCCGGTGTCGGGCGCGAGGACGAGATGGTCGCCGCGTTCGACTACTGCCTGCACGGCAGGGGCGGCGCCGCGCCCTCCATCGACACCGCGATGCACGGGCTCGTGGACGCCCCGCACGTCGACCACCTGCACCCCGACTCGGGCATCGCGCTCGCCTGCGCGGCCGACGGGGAGAAGCTGACCGCCGAGTGCTTCGGCGACACCGTGGTGTGGGTGCCGTGGCGGCGGCCCGGCTTCCAGCTCGGGCTGGACATCGCCGCGGTCAAGAAGGCCAACCCGCGGGCCGTGGGGTGTGTGCTCGGCGGGCACGGGATCACCGCGTGGGGCGACAGCTCCGAGGAGTGCGAGCGCAACTCGCTGCACATCATCCGCACCGCCGAGCGGTTCCTGGCGGAGCGCGGGAAGGCCGAGCCGTTCGGGCCCGTGCTGGAGGGGTACGGCGCGCTGCCGGAGGCCGAGCGGCGGGAGCGGGCGGCGGCCCTCGCGCCGTACGTCCGCGCCCTCGCCTCCCAGGACCGCGCCCAGGTCGGGCACTTCGACGACTCCGGGGCCGTCCTCGACTTCCTCGCACGGGCCGGGCACCCGCGGCTGGCCGCGCTCGGGACGTCGTGCCCGGACCACTTCCTGCGCACGAAGGTACGCCCGCTCGTGCTCGACCTGCCGGCGAGCGCCCCGCTGGAGGAGGCCGTCGCCCGGCTCGCGGAGCTGCACTCCGCGTACCGCGAGGAGTACGCCGCCTACTATGCGCGGCACGCCCTGCCGGACTCGCCCCCGATGCGCGGCGCCGACCCGGCGATCGTGCTGGTGCCCGGCGTGGGCATGTTCAGCTTCGGCAAGGACAAGCAGACGGCGCGTGTGGCCGGCGAGTTCTACGTCAACGCGATCAACGTGATGCGGGGCGCCGAGTCGGTGTCGGCGTACGCGCCCATCGAGGAGTCGGAGAAGTTCCGCATCGAGTACTGGGCGCTGGAGGAGGCCAAGCTGCGGCGGATGCCGGCGCCCAGGCCGCTCGCGACGCGGGTGGCGCTGGTGACCGGCGCGGGCAGCGGGATCGGCAAGGCGATCGCGCACCGGCTGGCGGCCGAGGGCGCCTGTGTCGTCGTCGCCGACGTGAACGCCGAGGGCGCCGCCCGGGTCGCCGGGGAACTGGGCGGGCCCGACCGGGCCGTCGCCGTCACCGTGGACGTCACCGACGAGGAGCAGATCGCCGCCGCGTTCCGGGCGGCCGTGCTCGCCTTCGGCGGGGTCGACCTGGTCGTGAACAACGCGGGCATCTCCCTGTCGAAGCCGCTGCTGGAGACCACGGCCCGGGACTGGGACCTCCAGCACTCCATCATGGCGCGCGGCTCGTTCCTGGTGTCGCGGGAGGCGGCCCGGGTGATGATCGCGCAGCGGCTCGGCGGCGACATCGTCTACATCGCCTCCAAGAACGCCGTCTTCGCCGGTCCGAACAACATCGCCTACTCCGCCACCAAGGCCGACCAGGCGCATCAAGTGCGGCTGCTGGCCGCCGAGTTGGGCGAGCACGGCATCCGGGTCAACGGGGTCAACCCGGACGGTGTGGTGCGCGGCTCCGGGATCTTCGCGAGCGGTTGGGGCGCGCAGCGGGCCGCCGTGTACGGGGTCGAGGAGGAGAAGCTGGGCGAGTTCTACGCGCAGCGGACCCTCCTCAAGCGCGAGGTGCTGCCCGAACACGTGGCGAACGCGGTGTTCGCGCTCACGGGCGGCGACCTCACCCACACCACGGGGCTGCACGTCCCGGTCGACGCGGGTGTGGCGGCCGCGTTCCTGCGATGACCGGTACCCCCGAGGCGTACGCCGCGGTCGACCTGGGCGCCTCCAGCGGGCGGGTCATGGTCGGCCGCGTCGGCCGCGACACGCTGGAGCTGACCGAGGCGCACCGCTTCCCCAACCGGCCGGTGCGGGTGCCGGAGGGGCTGCGCTGGGACGTCCTCGCCCTGTACGCGGGGGTGCTGGACGGGCTGCGGGCGGCGGGCGCGCACGCCGGACGGCTCGACTCGGTCGGCGTGGACGGCTGGGCCGTGGACTACGGGCTGCTGGACGCGGACGGCGCCCTGCTCGGCAACCCGGTGCACTACCGGGACGCCCGCACCGAGGGCGTCGCCGAGCGGGTGTGGAAGACGGTGCCGGCCGCCGAGCTGTACACGGCGACCGGGGTGCAGTACGCCCCCTTCAACACCCTCTACCAGCTCACGGCGGCCCGGGGGACGCGGCAACTCGCCGAGGCCCGGCGGCTGTTGCTGGTGCCCGACCTGCTGACGCACTGGCTGACCGGCGAACAGGGCACCGAGCTGACCAACGCCTCCACCACCCAGCTGATCGACCCGCGCACCCGCGACTGGTCGTACACGGTGGCGGACCGGCTCGGCATCGACCTGGGACTGTTCCCGCCGCTGCGCCTGCCGGGCGATCCGGCGGGGGTGCTGCGGCCCGAGGTGCTGGAGGAGACCGGGCTGACCGGGCCGGTGCCGGTCACCGCGGTCGCCTCGCACGACACCGCGTCGGCGGTCGCCGCCGTGCCCGCGGCGGACGAGCGGTTCGCGTACATCTGCACCGGCACCTGGTCCCTGGCCGGCGTCGAACTGGACGCGCCGGTGCTGACGGAGGAGAGCCGGGCGGCCAACTTCACCAACGAGCTGGGCATCGACGGCACGGTCCGCCACCTGCGCAACATCATGGGCCTGTGGCTGCTCCAGGAGTGTCTGCGGGCCTGGGGCGCGCCGGAGCTGGACGGTCTGCTGCGGGCGGCGGCCGAGGTGCCCGCGCTGCGGTCGGTCGTGGACGCGGGCGACCCGGCGTTCCTCGCGCCGGGCCGGATGCCGGAGCGGATCGCCGCGGCGTGCCGGGCGTCCGGGCAGCCGGTGCCCGGCTCCCCGGCCGAGACCACGCGCTGCATCCTCGACTCCCTCGCCCTCGCCCACCGGCGGGCCGTCGAGGACGCGCAGCGCCTGTCCGGCCGCGCGGTGGACGTGGTGCACGTCGTCGGGGGCGGCAGCCGCAACGCGCTGCTGTGCCGGCTGACCGCCGACGCCTGCGGACTGCCCGTGGTGGCAGGACCCGCCGAGGCCGCGGCGTTCGGCAACGTGCTGGTGCAGGCCCGCTCGCACGGCCTCGTCGGCGACTGGAAGGACCTGCGCGCGCTGCTCGCCCGCACCCAGCCGCTGACCCGGTACACACCCCGCGGGGACACCGCCGTCTGGCGGGCGGCGCAGGCCCGGCTCACCACGGGGTGAGACCGGTCTCCCCCTGCGGGGCAGGTCACAGTACGCTGCACCCATCCGATGATCGACGAGAAGGAGCCGCGATGCGTGTCGCCCTGTTCCTGACCTGCGTCAACGACACGCTCTATCCGGATACCGGCCGTGCGGTGGTGAAACTGCTGACCAGGCTGGGCGTCGAGGTCGACTTCCCGATGGCCCAGACCTGCTGCGGGCAGGCGCACTACAACACCGGGTACCGGCACGAGGCGGAGCCGCTCGCCCGGCATTTCTCCGATGTATTCGGGGAGTACGAGGCGATCGTGACCCCGTCCGGGTCGTGCGGGGCGATGGTGCGGGAGCTGTATCCGCGGATGGGCGAGCGGGCGCGGGCGGAGGGGCGCGGGGACACCCTCGCGGCCACGCTGGCGCCGGTGGTCCCGAAGACGTACGAACTCACGGAGTTCCTGGTGGACGTGCTCGGCGTGACCGACGTGGGCGCCCACTACCCGCACCGGGTGACCTACCATCCGACCTGCCACGGCCTGAGGAGCCTCGGTCTGGGCGACCGGCCCCGGCGGCTGCTGGAGGCGGTGAAGGGGCTCGACCTGGTGGAGCTGCCGGGCGCGGAGGAGTGCTGCGGGTTCGGCGGGACGTTCGCGGTGAAGAACTCCGACGTCTCGGCGGCGATGGGCGCGGACAAGGTGCGCAACGCGGAGTCGACCGGCGCCGAGGTGCTGTGCGCGGCCGACAACTCGTGTCTCATGCACATCGGCGGGACCATGGCCCGGCT
This sequence comes from Streptomyces sp. NPDC026672, assembly GCF_040638185.1. Classification (NCBI taxonomy): domain Bacteria; kingdom Bacillati; phylum Actinomycetota; class Actinomycetes; order Kitasatosporales; family Streptomycetaceae; genus Streptomyces; species Streptomyces sp. NPDC026672. The sequence goes on along the minus strand of NZ_JBEZXS010000014.1, from coordinate 10,838 downwards.
GCGGACCGGCATGCGGCCGGTGCACATCGCCGAGATCCTGGCGAGCACGGAGGAGGAGACGGCCGGATGAGCGGAACGTTCGTGGGCATGCCCGGTTTCCCCGCTCCCGAGGACCTCCCGGCGTTTCCCGAGGCGGCGCGGGTCGCCGTGCGCGACGAGACCCTGCGCGGCAATCTGCGGCACGCCACGCACACCATCCGCGCCAAGCGCGCGAACGCGGTGGCGGAGGTGTCCGACTGGGCGGCGCTGCGGGAGGCCGGCAAGCGGATCAAGGACCATACGCTGCGCCACCTCGACCGGTACCTGGTGCGGTTGGAGGAGTCGGTCACGGCCGCGGGCGGCACCGTCCACTGGGCCGCGGACGCCGCCGAGGCCAACCGGATCGTCACCGACCTGGTCAGGGCGACCGGCGAGTCGGAGGTCGTCAAGGTCAAGTCGATGGCCACACAGGAGATCGGGCTGAACGAGGCCCTGGAGGCCGAGGGCATCCACGCCTACGAGACCGATCTCGCCGAGCTGATCGTGCAGTTGGGCAAGGACCGGCCGTCACACATCCTGGTCCCGGCGATCCACCGCAACCGCGGGGAGATCCGCGACATCTTCCGCTCCGAGATGGCCGAGTGGGGCCGCCCGGCGCCCGAGGGCCTGACGGACACGCCGGCCGAACTCGCGGAGGCGGCCCGGCTGCACCTGCGGGAGAAGTTCCTGCGGGCCAAGGTCGGTGTCTCCGGCGCCAACTTCATGGTCGCCGAGACCGGCACGCTGGTCGTGGTCGAATCCGAGGGCAACGGGCGGATGTGCCTCACCCTGCCCGAGACGCTGATCTCGGTCGTCGGCATCGAGAAGATCGTGCCGACCTGGCGGGACCTGGAGGTGTTCCTCCAGACCCTCCCGCGCTCCTCGACCGCCGAGCGCATGAACCCGTACACGAGCATGTGGACCGGGACCACCGACGAGGACGGCCCCCGGACCTTCCACCTGGTGCTCCTGGACAACGGCCGCACCGACACCCTCGCCGACGAGGTCGGCCGGCAGGCGCTGCGCTGCATCCGCTGCTCGGCCTGCCTCAACGTGTGCCCGGTGTACGAGCGGGCGGGCGGGCACGCGTACGGCTCGGTCTACCCGGGCCCGATCGGCGCGATCCTCAGCCCCCAGCTGCGGGGCACCGGCAGCGAGATCGACGCCTCGCTGCCGTACGCGTCCTCGCTGTGCGGGGCGTGCTACGAGGTGTGCCCGGTCGCCATCGACATCCCCGAGGTGCTGGTGCACCTCAGGGAGCGGGTCGTGGAGGGCGGCGAGACGGTCCTGCGGGGCAACAAGGTGGTGCTGCGGCCCGCGAAGGGGCACGCCGCCGAGCGGGCCGCCATGCGCGCGGCACGCTGGGCGTTCACCCGTCCGGGCGCGCTGCGCACCGGGCAGCGGCTCGCCTCGCGCACCCGCCGGCTGCATCCGCGCACGCTGCCGGGGCCCGGCAGGGCGTGGAGCGGCACCCGGGACCTGCCCGCCGTACCGGCGGAGCCGTTCCGCGACTGGTGGCAGCGCACGCACGGACCGAAGGGGGACGCCGAGTGAGCGGCAGGGACCGGATCCTGGGCCGGGTGCGGCGCGCGCTCGCGGACGTGCCGCCCGACGACACGCCGTACGAACAGGCCGTGCCGCGCGACTATCTGCGGGAGCACGGTGACCGGGACGTCGCCGCGACGGTGGATCTGCTCGCGGAGAACCTGGCGGACTACCGGGCGCTCGTGCACCGCTGCACGGCCGCCGAACTGCCCGGGGTGATCGCCGGGTTGCTGGCGGCGCGGAAGGCGGCGTCGGTGCTGGTGCCGCCCGGACTCGACGAGGGCTGGCTGGCCGCGACGGAGGTGGCGCGGGTCGCCGACCGGGCGGACGGCACACCGCACGAGCTGGACCGGGTGGACAGCGTGGTCACCGGCTGCGCGGTCGCGATCGCCGAGACCGGCACCCTGGTCCTCGACGGCTCGCCCGACCAGGGCCGCCGCCGCATCACCCTGGTCCCCGACCACCACGTCTGCGTGGTCCGGGTCCCGGACCAGGTGGTGGCCTCCGTCCCGCAGGCCCTCGGACGCCTCGACCCCACGCGCCCGCTGACCTGGATCTCGGGCCCGTCGGCGACCAGCGACATCGAACTGGACCGGGTCGAGGGGGTGCACGGTCCGCGCACCCTGGAGGTGGTGCTGGTGAGCGGGTAGCGACCCGCGCCGTTAGCGTGGGGGAATGATCCGGTTCGAGCAGGTCACCAAGCGGTATCCGGACGGCACGACCGCGGTGGACGGGCTGTCGTTCGAGGTGTCCGAGGGCGAACTCGTCACCCTGGTCGGCCCGTCCGGGTGCGGCAAGACGACGACCATGATGATGGTCAACCGGCTCGTCGAACCCACCTCGGGCCGGATCCTCGTGAACGGCGAGGACGTCGCCGCGGTCGACCCGGTGCTGCTGCGCCGCCGCATCGGGTACGTCATCCAGCAGGTCGGCCTCTTCCCGCACCGCACGGTCCTCGACAACACGGCGACCGTGCCCGCGCTGCTCGGCTGGAAGAGGGCGAGGGCACGGGCGCGCGCCGCCGAGCTGCTGGACCTGGTCGGCCTCGACCCGTCGACGTACGGGCCGCGCTATCCGGACCAGCTCTCCGGCGGCCAGCGCCAGCGTGTCGGGGTGGCGCGGGCGCTGGCCGCCGATCCGCCGGTGCTGCTGATGGACGAGCCGTTCGGCGCGGTCGACCCCGTCGTGCGCGAGCAGTTGCAGGACGAGTTCCTGCGCATGCAGGCCGCGGTGCGCAAGACGGTGCTGCTGGTCACCCACGACATCGAGGAGGCGGTGCGGCTCGGCGACCGCATCGCGGTGTACGGGCGGGGCCGCGTCGAGCAGTTCGACACGCCGGGCACGGTGCTGGGCCACCCGGCCACGCCGTACGTCGCCGGGTTCGTGGGCGCCGACCGGGGGCTGAAGCGGCTGTCGGTGACCGCGATCGAGCCGGACGACCTGGAACAGCCGCCCGTCGCCCGCCCGGACGAGGACGCCGGACCGGCCCGGGAGCGGCTGGCGGCCGGGGGCGCCCGCTGGGCCGTCGTCCTGGACGCGGCCGGTGACCTGCACGGCTGGGTCGGCATCAACGACCTGGGCGCGGGCGGCACGGTCGGGGACGCGGCCCGGCGGATGACGGCGTGGGTGCCGGTGGGCGCCCCGCTGAAGCAGGCGTTCGGGGTGATGCTCCAGTACGACGCCGGATGGGTAGCGGTGCTGGACGGCGCGCGCTTCCTGGGCGTGCTCACCCCGGCGGGGCTGCACGAGGCGCTGCGCCGCTCGGTGGACGCGGACGCGCGGGGCGTGCCGCGCGGTCAGGTGCCGTTCGCCTCGGTCGCCGGCGCCTGATCCCCCTCCCCGGGTGTCAGAGCAGGCCCTTGTCCTTCAGACAGGCGCGGGCGACGTCCTCGGGCAGCCGGCGCCAGCTGTCGACCTGCCGGTTCATGGAGGCGAGGTCGGCGGTGGTGAGGACGTCGGTGAGACGGCCGAGCGCCCGGGTGACTCCCGGGCCTCCGGCGCGGGCGCGGTTGACGACGGGGACGACGTGGTCGGCGTTCTGGAGGTGTCTGTCGTCGGCGAGCAGGACGAGACCGAACTCGTCGAGGGTGGCGTCCGTCGTGGTGGTGAGGACCATCTGGTCCCGGCCGCTCTGCACGGCCCGCTTGGCCTGGGTGGTGCCCACGCCCTTGGGGTCGACGGCGGTGACGTCGATGCCGTAGGTCTTCCTCAGCCCGGGTGCGCAGTACGGCCGTCGCACGCATTCGTCGCCCGCCGCGAGCCGCACCTCCAGTCCCGAGGCGCCGAGGTCGCTGAGGGTCCTGAGACGGTGCCGCCCGGCGTAGGCGCGCGTCACGGCGAAGGCGTTCTGGTCGACGGCCCCGCCGGGGTCCAGGACCGCGAGGCCGCGCGGCGCGGCCAGGGAGCGCAGGGCCTTCATGGTGACGGCGAGGTCGGGCGAGCCGACCGGGGGCGCTTCCGGACCGTGGGCCTTGGCGTTCAGCCAGTCGGCGAAGGTCGCCGCGTACTCGGGCACGACGTCGATCTGCCCGGACTCCAGGGCGGGTTCGTACAGTTCGCGGTTGGCGACGGTCAGGATCGACGTCCGGTACCCGGCCCGGCCGAGCAGCAGGGCGTACATCCGGGCGAGCAGGTCGCTCTCGGTGAACCCGGCCGAGCCGATCGTCAGCCGGTGGCTGTCCCCGGGCGGCGCGGTGACCGCGCCGCGGTTCTCCAGGGAGGGGCCGGTGGCGCAGCCGGCGAGGGCGAGCAGGGCGGCCAGGAGCGGCGCGGAGGGGCGTCTCATCCCGGTCTCCCCGCGCGGCGGGGCACGAGGCGTTCGGCGGCCGCGAAGAGACCCTCGACGATCAGCGCGAACACGGCGACCAGCGCGGCGCCCGCCACGACCTGGGGCGTGCTGGCCAGGTTGAACCCGGCGGTGATGAGGCGTCCGAGCCCGCCCCCGCCGGCCAGTGCCGCGACCGTGGCCGTGGCGACGAGCTGGACGGCGGCGAGGCGCACCCCGGTCATGACCATCGGGAGCGCGAGCGGCAGCTCCACCCGCAGCAGGGTCTGCCGGCCGGTCATCCCCATCCCGCGCGCCGCACGCACCACGTCCCGGTCGACCTCGCGCATGCCGACGTAGGCGTTGGTGAGCAGCGGCGGCACGGCGAACAGGACCAGCGCGACCACGGTGGGCCCCTCGCCCCAGGTGCCGACCGGGGTGAGGAGCAGCAGGACCAGCACGGCGAAGGTGGGCACGGCCCGGCCGACGTTGGCGAGGTTGACGGCCAGGGCGCCGCCCCTGCCGAGGTGGCCGAGGACGAGGGCGACGGGCAGGGCGACGGCGCAGCTGACGGCCAGGCAGACGGCGGTGAGCACCAGGTGCTGCAGGAGCCGGTTGCCGATGCCGTCGTCGCCCGTCCAGTGCGCGGGGTCGGTGAGCCACCGCCAGGCGTCGGCGAGGACCGTCATGCGCGGGCCGCCCGGGTCCAGGGCGTGATGAGCCGCTGCACCGCGAGGAGCAGCAGGTCGGCCGCGACGGCGATCACCACGCACAGCACGGACGCGGTGAGGACCTGGGCCCTGAAGTAGGTGTTCATGCCGGAGTAGATGAGGTTGCCGAGTCCGCCGAAGCCGACGATCGCGCCGACCGTCACCAGGGAGACCGCGGAGACGGTGGCGATGCGCAGCCCGGCCATCGCGGCGGGCAGGGCGAGCGGGAGTTCGACGGTGAGCAGCAGCCGGAGGGGGCCGTGGCCGAGGCCGCGCGCGGCCTGCCGGGTCTCCTCGGGGACGGCCCTGAGGCCGGCGAGGACGTTGCGCACGAGCAGGGTGAGCGAGTACAGCACCAGTCCGGCGACGACCAGGGTGGCGGACAGGCCGTACAGCGGCAGCAGCAGGGAGAACATCGCCAGGGAGGGGATGGTGTAGAGGACCGTCGTCACGCCGAGGACGGGTCCCGCGGCCCAGCCCAGGCGGCGGGCGAGCACCGCGAGGGGCACGGCGACGACGAGGGCGAGGAGCACCGAGAGGGCCGTCAGCTGGAGGTGCTGGAGGACCGCGTCGAGCAGGACGTGGCGGCGGGTGCTCAGATACTCGCCGCAGATCCACTCGTTGCGGGCGAGGCAGTCGTCCGGGGGCGCGGTCACGGGTCCATTGGACCGGGCGGGCGCTCGGCCCGGCTCGTTGTGGTGACCCGTCCGGGGTGTCGCCGGGTACACCCCGGAACACGGGTCCTGCGCCCCGTGTGCCGGACACTCCCGCTCCGTAGCGTCGTTCACGGGGGCACGGACGGTGCCCGGGACGAAGGGTGGACGAGGATGTTTCGCACGGGTTCGCGACGCGACCACGACACGGGGCCCGCCGCCGAGGCGCTGCGCCTGGTGAAGGTGACGAAGACCTACGGCAGCGACGGGAGCGCGGTGACCGCGCTGGACGGGATCACGCTCGGTCTGCCGCGGGGCTCGTTCACCGCGGTGATGGGCCCGTCCGGTTCGGGCAAGTCGACGCTGCTGCAGTGCGCGGCCGGCCTGGACCGGCCGGACAGCGGGATCGTGATGCTCGACGGCACCGAGGTGACGGGGGTCGGGGAGGCCGGGCTGACCCGGTTCCGGCGGGACCGGGTGGGGTTCGTGTTCCAGCAGTACAACCTGCTGGAGACGCTGACGGTCGCCCAGAACGCGGTGCTGCCGCTGCGGCTGGCGGGCCGTCGGGTGGACCGGCGGCGGGCCCGGGAGGTCCTGGCGTCCGTCGGGCTCGGCGACCGGCTCGGACATCTGCCGGGCGAGCTGTCGGGCGGTCAGCGGCAGCGGGTGGCGATCGCGCGGGCGCTCCTCGCCGAGCCCCGGGTGATCTTCGCGGACGAGCCGACCGGCGCGCTGGACACCCGCAGCGCGCGGGAGGTGCTGGCGCTGCTCCAGGAGGCGGTGCGGGTCCACGGCCGGACGGTGGTGATGGTGACCCACGACCCGGTCGCCGCCTCGTACGCCGACTCGGTGCTGTTCCTCGCGGACGGCCGGCTCGCCGGACGGCTGCACGCGCCGACGGCCGACGCGGTCGCCGAGCGCCTCGCCCACCTCGGCGACGACGTGCCGGCGGGGGTGTGAGCGATGCTCGTCCTGGCTCTGCGGTCGATACGGCGGCGCCCCGGCCGCTTCCTCGCGACGCTGCTGTCCGCGTTCCTCGGCGCGACGGTGGTCATGGCGTTCGGCTCCCTGCGCGACACGGCCGCCCAGCGCGGTCTGGACCCGGCGAGCGCGGACGCGCTCGGCATCTCGGCGAGCGTCGTCGGCGGCTACGGCTCCCTGCTGGTGTTCTTCGCGGTGGCCTCCGCCCTGACGGTCGAGGTCCGCCGGCGCGCCCCCGAGCTGGAGCTGCTGCGCCGCGCGGGGGCGACCCCGGCACAGCTGCGGCGGATGGTGGCGGGCGAGGCGGTGGCCGTGGCCCTGGCGGGCACGCTGCTCGCGATCGGCCCGGCGGTGCTCGGCGGACGGGTCCTGCTCGGGCTGTTCCAGGACGGCGGCCTGGTGGCGCGCTCGGCCGACCACGTCTTCGGCCCCGGCGCGCTGCTGACGGGCGCCGGGACCACCCTGGGCGCGGCGGCGGGCGCGGCGCTGCTCGCGCTGCGCCGGGCGGGCCGGGCGGCGGTGCGCCGGGGCCGGGGGCGCACGGTCCTGGCGTACGGCGCGCTGGTCGCCGGGGCGGGTTCGGTGTCCGCGACGTTCCTGTTCCCGTCGACGGATCCGGCGCTGATGGCGGCTCCGGCGTACGGCACGATCCTGCTGTCGGTGGGGCTGGCCCTGCTCGCGCCGCGGCTGCTGTCCGCGCTGCTCGCGGCGCCGGTGCCGGCCGGGGCGAGCGGCTGGCTGGCGGTGCGCACGCTGCGCCGCCGCCTCGACCACGTCTCCGGTGTGCTGATGTCCCTGGTGCTGTTCACGGCGGTGAGCACGGCGACGCTGACCATGCAGTCCGTGGAGTCCGGCACGGGGGCGGCGAGGACGGCCGACGGCCGGACGGTGGAGGCGGTGAACCTGACGGTCGTCGGGATCATCGCGGTGTTCGTCTGCCTGATGCTCGTGAACTCGCTCTACGCGGCGACCGTCCACCGGGGTCCCGAGTTCGGCGCGCAGCGGCTCGCGGGCGCGACGCCGGGCCAGGTGCTGCGCGCGGTGGGCGTGGAGACCGCGGTGCTGACGGCGGCCGGGGTCCTGCTGGGCACGGCGGCCGCGCTCGCCGGGATCGTCCCGTTCACGGTGGTGCGCACCGACGGCACGCTGCCCGGCCGGGCGCTCGGGATCTGGCTCGCGGTGGCGGCGGTGTGCGCCGCGGTGACGCTCGGGACGGGGCTCGGCACGGCCAGGAGGGTGCTGCGGACCCCGGCGGTCGCGGCCGTCGCCTCTGCGGGCTGACCTGCCCGGACGCGGTACGGGGCGGTCACCCCGTACCGCGTCGGTGTGTTCCGGCGCGGATCCTCGGCGACACCAGAATTGAACGTGTCGTTTTCTTGTACCGTTCGTGTTTGTGGCGGTAGGTTCGGCGCCATGACCTCGCCCCGGACTCCGCACACCGCCGACGAACTGCGCGGTGCCGGCCTGCGGGTGACGGCGGCCCGCGTCGCCCTCCTGGAGACCGTCCGCGACGGTGATCACCTCGGGGTCGAGGCGATCGCCATCCGGGTGCGGGACCGGGTGGGCCACATCTCGCTCCAGGCCGTCTACGAGGCCCTGCACGCGCTGACCGCGGCGGGCCTCATACGGCGTATCGAACCGGCCGGCAGCCCGGCCAGGTTCGAGGGGCGCATCGGGGACAACCACCACCATGTCGTGTGCCGCTCCTGCGGCGTGGTCGCCGACGTCGACTGCGCCACGGGGCAGGCGCCCTGTCTGACCGCGTCCGAGGACCACGGCTTCTCGATCGACGAGGCCGAGGTCATCTACTGGGGCCTGTGTCCCGAATGTTCCACCGCGCGCAGTTCTTGAGCACCGTGTCACGCCACGTTCGGAAGGAAATCCATGTCTGAGAACCACGAGGCCATCGGCGCAGAGGCGACGGAGGCGGGTGGCTGCCCGGTCGCGCACGGGCGCGCTCCGCACCCGACGCAGGGGGGCGGCAACCGCCAGTGGTGGCCCGAGCGGCTCAATCTGAAGGTCCTCGCCAAGAACCCCTCGGTCTCGAACCCGCTCGGTGAGGAGTTCGACTACGCGGAGGCGTTCAAGACCCTCGACCTCCCGGCCGTGAAGCGGGACATCGAGGAGGTGCTGACCACCTCGCAGGACTGGTGGCCGGCCGACTTCGGGCACTACGGCCCGTTCATGATCCGGATGGCCTGGCACAGCGCGGGCACGTACCGCATCAGCGACGGCCGCGGCGGCGCCGGTGCCGGTCAGCAGCGGTTCGCCCCGCTCAACAGCTGGCCGGACAACGGCAACCTCGACAAGGCCCGCCGGCTGCTGTGGCCGGTGAAGAAGAAGTACGGCCAGAGCCTGTCCTGGGCCGACCTGATGGTCCTCGCCGGCAATGTGGCCCTGGAGTCGATGGGCTTCGAGACCTTCGGCTTCGGCGGCGGCCGGGCCGACGTCTGGGAGGCCGAGGAGGACGTCTACTGGGGTCCCGAGACCACCTGGCTCGGCGACGAGCGCTACACCGGCGACCGCGAGCTGGAGAGCCCGCTCGGCGCGGTGCAGATGGGCCTCATCTACGTCAACCCGGAGGGCCCCAACGGCAACCCGGACCCGATCGCCGCGGCCCGCGACATCCGTGAGACGTTCCGCCGGATGGCGATGAACGACGAGGAGACGGTCGCCCTGATCGCGGGCGGTCACACCTTCGGCAAGACGCACGGCGCCGGTCCGGCGGACAACGTCGGCGCCGACCCCGAGGGCGCCCCGCTGGAGCAGCAGGGCCTCGGCTGGAAGAGCACGTACGGCACCGGCAAGGGCGCGGACGCCATCACCTCCGGCCTGGAGGTCACCTGGACCACCACGCCGACCCGCTGGAGCAACGGCTTCTTCGACAACCTCTTCGGCTACGAGTGGGAGCTGACGGAGAGCCCGGCCGGCGCCAAGCAGTGGAAGCCGAAGGACGGCGCGGGCGAGGGCACCGTCCCGCACGCCCACGACGACTCGAAGAAGATCGCGCCGTCGATGCTCACCACCGACCTGTCGCTGCGCTTCGACCCGATCTACGAGCCGATCTCCCGCCGCTTCCACGAGAACCCGCAGGAGTTCGCGGACGCCTTCGCGCGCGCCTGGTACAAGCTGACCCACCGTGACATGGGTCCGAAGTCGCTGTTCCTCGGCCCGGAGGTCCCGGCGGAGACCCTGCTGTGGCAGGACCCGCTGCCGGCGGCCCCCGAGGAGACGATCGACGCCGCCGACGTGGCCGCGCTCAAGGCGAAGCTCCTCGACTCGGGTCTGACCGTCTCCCAGCTGGTCTCCACCGCGTGGGCGTCGGCCTCGACGTACCGCGGCAGCGACAAGCGCGGCGGTGCCAACGGCGCCCGCATCCGGCTCCAGCCGCAGAGCGGCTGGGAGGTCAACAACCCCGACCAGCTCGCCTCGGTGCTGCGCACCCTGGAGGGCGTCCGGCGCGACTTCAACGCCGGTGGCAAGAACGTCTCGCTGGCCGACCTGATCGTGCTCGGCGGTGCCGCCGCCGTCGAGAAGGCCGCCCGGGACGCCGGCTTCGAGGTCGAGGTGCCGTTCCACGCGGGCCGTGTGGACGCGACGGAGGAGCACACGGACGCCGAGTCGTTCGCCGCGTTGGAGCCCGGCGCGGACGGCTTCCGCAACTACCTCGGCAAGGCCAACCGGCTGCCCGCCGAGTTCCTGCTGGTCGACCGCGCGAACCTGCTCACCCTGAGCACGCCCGAGATGACCGTCCTGGTCGGCGGTCTGCGGGTGCTGGGCACCAACTACGACAACTCGAAGCTCGGTGTCTTCACGGACACCCCGGGCACGCTGACCAACGACTTCTTCGCCAACCTGCTCGACCTGGGCACGACATGGTCGGCGACCTCCGAGGACCAGAACACCTTCGAGGGCCGCGACGACGCCACCGGCGAGGTCAAGTGGACCGGCACCCGTGCCGACCTGGTCTTCGGCTCCCACTCGGAGCTGCGTGCGGTCGCCGAGGTGTACGCGAGCGACGACGCCAGGGCGAAGTTCGTGACGGACTTCGTCGCGGCGTGGGCGAAGGTCATGGACCTGGACCGCTTCGACCTGCGCTGACGCCTGCCGGCGACTGAGCGGGTGGTGCCCCGGCCCTGAGGTCCGGGGCCCCACCCCCCCCCCCCC
>NZ_JBEZXS010000013.1:0-217391 GCF_040638185.1 Streptomyces sp. NPDC026672 | reverse complement strand
TGGCCCCGGCGCGCGGCCGCCCCGGGGGCGGCGCGGTCGTGCGCGCCCCCCCCCCCCCCGCCCCCCCCGGGGCCGGGGGGGCGGCGCCCCGCCGGGGGGGGGGGGGGGGCCCCCCCCCCCCCCCGCTTCCGTCGTTCACGGGTGCCGCACTAGCAGCGCTGACCCCGGTTGACACAGTTGGCGATCTTGTTCGCCAGGCCGCCGGTCGTGACCGCGATGAAGTCGTCGTGGTCGGTGATCGGCTTGTGCAGCTGCTCCGGGAAGCCGTCCACGGCGTAGGCGTTCTTCACCTGGCCGTTCTGGAGGCTCGGCCGGGGCAGGTTGTAGACCAGCCGCATCGTCAGCTGCGGGATCGCCTTGAAGCCGTTCTGGCAGTTGCCCTGGGCGTCGGCGAAGGCCACGTGCGTGCGGTGGTTGGCGCTGTCGATGTTCGTGCCGTCCCAGCAGCTCTGGAAGGCGAACGTGCGCACCACCTGGCTGCCGCGCGGGCAGATCGGGTACTTGTCCGTCAGCTGGACCTTGTTCTCGAAGCCGGTGCAGCTCCAGTGCGCGTTGGCGTTCGCCGTACCGTTGGTGGTCGCCTTGGCGTCACCGGTGATGATGCGCAGGAACTGCGGCATCGCGACGACCTTGCTGGTCGGGCTGCCGACGTACTTGATCTGGGCCTGCGACGGCACGATGATCCGGCCGACGTTGCCCTCCTTGCCACCGCCGTCCGCGTTCTGGTCGAAGTCCTGCGTGCCGTCCTGGACGCGGACCACGGGCCAGTAGTACGACGAGAGGTCGTTCTTGTTCTGGCAGCTCGTCCCGCCCTGGAGGAAGGTGTCGTTGCTGGAGAACGCGTTGACCTTCTGGTTGCCGACGTAGTCGTGCAGGTGGTGCGCGCCGTTGGTCACGCCGGGCGCCACGATCACGTTGTCGGTGTTGTGGTTCTTGTTGGCGTTGACGCCGCACCGGGTGGTGAACGTGCCCGACGAGCCGTTGCGGTTCGCCCGCGGCTTCGCCGCGACGTTCGCCTGCACCTTCGTGATGTCGACGAAGTCGGAGGCCGCCGGGCCGTTGCCCGCCTGACCGCCGTTGTTGGCCTGCTGACCGCCGCCGTTCTGGCCGGCGCCCTGGGTGGGGGCCGCGGTGTTGCCGCCGCCGTTCTGCTGCTGGCCACCACCGTTCTGCTGCTGACCGCCACCGGCCTGCTGCTGACCGCCGCCGTTCTGCTGGCCGCCCGCGGTCGTCTGGTTGGTACCGGTGCCCGTGCACCCGGCGAGCGTCTCCAGACCGGCGGGCGTGGTGCCGCCGACCCGGGTGATCTCCAGCTTGATGCGGTCGATGATCACCGACCGGCGTTCCTTCAGCGGCTGGAGGATGTCGTTCTGGACGAAACTCGCGTCCCTGGCCTGCGCGTCCCGCGTGGTCGCGAGCCGCTGGTAGGCATCGGTGATCTGGCGGTCGAGATTGGCCAGTTCACCGTCGACATCGGTACGGGCCTGCCCCGGTACGCTCGTCAGCTTCTGGCCGACGTCCGGGCAGGAGATCGTGGCGACCTGGGCGCCGGCGGCCTTCGTGTAGTTCTGGCCCGAGTTCGACTCGTGCGCCGAGGCGTAGAAGTTCGCCCAGATCAGCCCGCCCCCACCGAGCGCTAGGGCCGCCGATGCGGCAATGGCCTTCGTGGCCAGCGGCGTACGGCGTTTTCGTGTGTTGCGTCCCATGGAACTCCTCTGACTTCCTTGCGGGGCAGCATCGAGGCGCCCGACAGGAGTGAAGCTGCGCCCATTCATACGCACCCGGTCCCGGGGGTGTTCAGCCGCCTCAGGAATTCCTCGGAGATCTGTTCGCCCATCGGGCCCCAACCGGCCCCTGAGCAGCGGGAGTTGCAAAAAAATTGGGTCGGTTCAGCGATCCCGGTCCAGGTAGGCGAGCACCGCCAGGACGCGCCGATTGTCGTCGTCCGACACCTCAAGTCCCAGTTTGGCGAAGATGTTGGAGGTGTGTTTGGCGATCGCCCGTTCCGTGACCACGAGTTGGGCCGCGATCGCCGCGTTGGAGCGGCCCTGCGCCATCAGCTCCAGCACCTCCAGCTCGCGCGGCGTCAGCCCGCCCAGCGGCCGGTCGCCGGCGCCCGCGGCCCTGCGGGACAGCAACTGCTGGATCACCTGCGGGTCCATGGCCGTACCGCCCGCCGCCACCCGCCGCACGGCGTCCACGAACTGCTCCGCGTCGAACACCCGGTCCTTGAGCAGATAACCGACCCCGCCCTCGCCGTCGGCCAGCAACTCCCGTGCGTACAGCTGCTCCACGTGCTGCGACAGTACGAGGACCGGCAGCCCCGGCCGCTCCCTGCGGGCCTGGAGCGCGCACCGCAGCCCCTCGTCGGTGTGCGTCGGCGGCAGCCGTACGTCCACCACGGCGACGTCGGGTGCCAACTCGGCCAGCGCACGCGTGAGTTCGGGGCCCGACTCGACGGCCGCCGCGATCTCGAAGTCGTAGGCCTCCAGCATCCGGACCAGTCCGTCGCGCAGCAGGAACAGGTCTTCGGCTAGGACAACGCGCACGGAATCTCCATGGTCACCATGGTGGGACCGCCCGCTGGACTGCTGACGGCCAGGACACCGTCGAATGTACCGAGCCGCCGCTCCACCCCGGACAGCCCCGAGCCCGCGCCGACCCGGGCGCCGCCCCGGCCGTTGTCGGTGACCGTGATCCGCAGCATGCCCCCGGTGTGGTGCAGGTCCACCCAGATCCGCTCGGCGCCGGAGTGCTTGACCGCGTTGGTGAGCACTTCACTGGCCGCGAAGTACGCGGCGGACTCGACCGGCGCGTCCGCCCGCCCGGCCAGGTCCACGGCGACCTCGGTGGGCAGCGGCAGCCGCAGCGCCAGCGCCCGTACGGCGTCACCGAGCCCGCGCTCCGCGAGCACCGGCGGATGGATGCCGCGCACCAGGTCGCGCAGCTCGTCCAGGGCCTCGGCGGAGTTGCGGCGGGCCTGCGCGAGCAGCTCGCGGGCCCGCGCCGGGTCCTTCTCCATCAGCATCCCGATGGTGCCGAGGTCCATGCCCATGGCGACCAGCCGGGCCTGCGCGCCGTCGTGCAGATCGCGTTCTATGCGGCGCAGTTCGGCCGCGGAGGTGTCCACCGCGTCGCGCCGGGTCTCCGTCAACACCCGTACCCGTTCGGCGAGTTCGCCCCGGCTCGGGCCCAGCACCGCGCGGGTGAGGAGGAAGTGGGCGGTGAGCGCGGGCGAGGCGAGGAAGAGGGCGGCCACGAGGATCACGACGGCCAGGGCGGCGGCGCCGAACGCGGAGGTCTGGTCGGTGATGCGCACGAAGCCGTACCAGTAGGGACCGCCCGCGGCCACGACCGGCCGCCACAGGCCGGCCGCCAGCGCGAACCCCTCCAGCGGATAGAGGACGAGCGCGGCGGACACCAGAGCGGTGACGAACCCGGCCGTCATGTCGACCGGCAGCCAGCGCAGGTCCCGCCAGGTCGCCGGGTCACGGAGCATCAGGGCGGTGCGCGCCCAGGGCCGGGCGCCCTCCGGCACGGGCCGGTACGTCGCCGGGATGCGCACCCCGCGCCACTCGGCCGCGAGGACCCGCCGCCCGTCCGCGCAGACCCGCACCAGCGTCAGCAGCCACGGCGTCGTGACCAGCCCCACCCCGAGCGGGATCAGCACGAGGGACACGACGGTCAGCGTGCAGCAGACGAGGGCGCCCGGCAGTGTCACCAGGGCCAGCCCGAGCCCGCGCACGCCGCTCAGCGCCGCCGCGCGGGCCCGTGCCCCGACCACTCGCCGATCGCCGTTCGTCCGGATGCTCATGGCATCAGTCTGGCCGAAGGGGGGCTCACAGCATGTACTTATAGCCGACCCTGCGGACCGTCTGGATCGAGGCCCGGTGCTCCGGGCCCAGCTTGCGGCGCAGCCGGGCGATGTGGACGTCGACCGTGCGGCCGTCGCCGACGTGGCCGTAGCCCCACACCGTCGTCACGAGCTGGTCGCGGGTGTGGACGCGGCCCGGGTGCGCCACCAGATGGGCCAGCAGCTCGAACTCCAGGTACGTGAGGTCGAGGTCCCGGCCCGCCACCCGCGCGGTGCGCTGCACGGGGTCGACGCTCACCAGCGGCTCGTCGGCCTCGGCCGGCGCGGGCACCGCGACCGGGGGGAACGGCGGCTGCTGGTCGGCCGGGACCAGCACCAGGTAGCCGATCATCGGTGGCTGTCCGGGCAGGCTCGGGAGGGTGTGCTGCGGCGCCGGCAGCCAGGTGGCGCCCGGCGGCAGGAAGTCGGCGACGGCGACGACCTCGTCCCGGTCGACGGCTCGCAGCCGGTGCCGGGCGCTGTTGGGGGACGATGCGGTGAGGGGGGCGGTGTTCCGGGAACGAGTGGTCGCCATGAGGGGTCAGCTCTTTCACGCGAGAGGTTCGTCGGGAGGCCGACGGCCGCGATTCGTGGTCGGGCCCGTCGGGGACGTACGTCGTTCGCGCCGGACGAAGGCCGGGGTGTACGGCTTTAGAGGGCCGGCGCGTTCATCGCGCGGCAACACACCCGGTCGAAGTCGTGATGCTGACGGGAAGGCCAGAACGGCTCGAGGTCATGGCGACCCGTCGCGGTGCTGCTCTGGAAGCTGGCCATGCGCCCATTGAAGCAGACGGGGGCCTTCCGCAGGAGACTCCTCTCACTGCTCGGACGCCCACCTGTCCGTTCCCCGGTCCCCGTCCCACTCCGTGGACACCCCACGGCTCCTCGGCACCACACGGCTTCTTGGACACCGGACAGTGCGAGGGGGCGCCCACCGTGACGGTGGACGCCCCCTCGGCAGGAGCGGTGGGAGCCGGGATCAGACCTGGCCGGACTTCGCCAGGGCGGAGCAGCAGGTGTCGACGAGGAGCCGCGTCACCACGTACGGGTCGACGTTGGCGTTCGGACGGCGGTCCTCCAGGTAGCCCTTGCCGTCCTTCTCGACCTGCCAGGGGATGCGCACCGAGGCGCCGCGGTCGGAGACGCCGTAGGAGAACTTGTCCCACGGGGCGGTCTCGTGCAGGCCCGTCAGGCGCTCGTCGATACCGGCGCCGTAGTGCTTGACGTGGTCGAGCGGCTTGGAGCCCTCGCCGAGCGACTCGCACGCGGTGACGATCGCGGCGTACCCCTCGGGGCCTTCGCGCATGGCCTTGGTGGAGAAGTTGGTGTGCGCGCCCGCGCCGTTCCAGTCGCCCTTGACCGGCTTGGGGTCGAGGGTCGCGGAGACGCCGAAGTCCTCGGCGGTGCGGTAGAGCAGCCAGCGGGCCACCCACAGCTGGTCGGAGACCTCCAGCGGGGACAGCGGGCCGACCTGGAACTCCCACTGGCCGGGCATGACCTCGGCGTTGATGCCGGACAGACCCAGGCCCGCCTTCAGACAGTTGTCCAGGTGGGCCTCGACGATCTCACGGCCGAAGATCTCGTCGGCGCCGACACCGCAGTAGTAGCCGCCCTGCGGGGCCGGGAAGCCGCCGTCGGGGAAGCCCAGCGGACGGGAGCCGTCGAAGAACGTGTACTCCTGCTCGATGCCGAAGATCGGCTCCTGCGCGGCGAACTCCACGGCGACCTCGGCCAGCGCGGCCCGCGTGTTGGACGAGTGCGGGGTGAAGTCGATGTTGAGGACCTCGCACAGGACGAGGACGTCGTCCCCGCCGCGGATCGGGTCAGGGCAGGAGAAGACCGGCTTGAGGACGCGGTCCGAGGCGTGCCCCTCGGCCTGGTTGGTGGAGGACCCGTCGAAGCCCCAGATCGGCAGCTCGGCGCCCTTGGCCGAGTCGGCGAGGATCTTCGTCTTCGAACGCAGCTTGGCCGTCGGCTGGGTGCCGTCGATCCAGATGTACTCAGCCTTGAAGCTCACGGGCCCATCCTTCGGGGTGTGTCTGCGCAGGTGCGGGTGGAGCGGCGCTGCGGCACTGGGGCGCCGCTCGGTGCTGCCCGGCAGCCTGTCAACAGGCGATTTCCCGATCATTGCCCGGATGTGAACCCCGTGTTACCCGGTCGTTCCGTGTCCGGTCCCCCGTGGTGAGGGCCCGGGGAACGGGTGAGGGGCCGCCCCGGAACGGAGCGGCCCCCTTGCCGTCGCCGACGAGCGTCACCCCACCTTCTCGATCAGCGCACGGCGGATCAGGAACTTGCCCGGCTCCCGGACCTGTTCGAACGCGGAGTTGTTGAGCAGCACACAACTGCCGGACACGGACGTCACCTTGACCGTCGTGGACTTGTTGTTGTCCAGGTTGGTGACCTTCAGCGTGGTCCCGGACGGGAACTGGTTGCTGGAGGCCGCGGGGGCGCCGGCCTCTCCGGAGAGGGTGACGGTCGAGCCGTTGCACACCTGCTGACCGGAGGCGGCACCGGCGTCCGCGGCGCCGCCGGCGTCGGCCGCGCCGCCCGCCTGCTGCTGGTCCTGGCCCTGCTGTGCGCCCTGGGCGGGCGGCGTGTCCTGGGAGCCCTGAGCCGACTCCCCGACAACACAACCGGACGCCTTCTGCTGAACCTTGATCTGCTCGATGACCGCCTCACGGTTGGCGATCCGTGCCTCGGACTGGGCGTCCGGGGCGGCCCGCTGGCCCTCGATGAACGTCTGGTTGTTGCCGAGGGCGGTGGCCAGCCCCTGGCACACCGTCGAGTTCGCGGCCGACAGCGTGTGGGGGGACTGCGCGGCGTTGGACGTGGCAGCCAGGGCGAAGGCTCCACCACCGGCCATCACCGCGGCACCGGCCAGCAGGGCGACCTTCTTCTTCGTCCCGAGAGTTCTCCTGCGCGACATCCGCGCCTCCTGAAGAGGTTGGGGGGTGCGTACGCCGCTAGGTACGGGAGGCCGCGCGAGGTTACTCAGGGGTTGCACAAGTCTCCCAAGTAACCTGCGTCACACCGGAGTCGAGGCGAGGCCCCGCCGACCGTGGGCCGCTGGATCAGCCTCGGGTGCGCGGCGAGCGCCCCGATCCACCGGTCCCGGGCGTCGTCGCCCTTCGGCCACTCCCCGAGCCCCAGCTCCTTCGCCTCGGGCTCCTGGGTGCGGGTGATGTCCCACGGTTCGAGGCCGAGCCGATCGAGCACGGCCCTGATCTCGTCCGCGCCCACGTTGTTCCCACCCTCCCGAAACCCCCTTCTCCCTCCTGCCCCAGCACCCTCCAAAGCCCTTGTGGCCAGGGGCTTTTGTCAGTGGGGGACGGTAGAATAGAAGCAGTGTTCGAGGGTGTCGCCGGGAGTTCCGTGCGGTGCCCTGATCGCGACAGGAGGATGCCCGTGCCCGCTGCCGCCGTGAAGCCGAAGCCCACCCAGTCCACCGTGAAGCGCCCCGTCCCGCTCGAACTGCCCTGCGCGCCCGTGGCGAAACGCCCGCTGCCGGCCGGACGGCCGCGCGACTGGTACGTCACGCACAACCGCCGTCTCAAGGCGATGCGGCTGGCCATCGCCCTGCTCGACTCCGGGGTGTACATGCCCGGTCAGGCCCGCAACGAGACGATCCGCAGCACGGCCGAGCGGATCGGCGTGCACCCGCCGTCGGACACGACGTGCCACATGGTCCGGGCGTTCATGCGCTACTCACGCTGACCCGGCGCCGGGCGCCCCTCGGACGGGGGCGCCCGGAAGCGGGTGCCCCCCGTCGTCCGCGCCCCGTCAGGACGACAGCTCCTTCTCCAGCGGGGTCCGGAAGCGGGGCGTCACCCGCGACCCGGCCGGTACGCCGGACAGGCGCTCCGCCTCGGCCGCGATCGCCCGCTCCGCCTCGCGTCCCGCCGTCGGGTCCAGGACCCGCCACACGATGTCGCCGTCCGCGCGCTGGGCCCAGCCGCCGATCACCCGGCCGTTCCACCACACCGTCGGTCCCACGTTGCCGCTGCCGTCGAAGAGGTGCGGCCGCAGCTCGGGTGCCAGATACCAGTCCCGCCGCTGCCAGCCCATCGCCGTCGGATCCAGCGCGGGGAGCAGCGCCGCCCAGGGCTCCTCCGGCTCCGGCACCGGTCCGGTGTCGCCGCGCGTGACATGCCCCGTCGTGCCGTCGTCCAGCGACACCTCCTGCGCGCCGATCGCCGCCAGTGCCCTGCGGACCTCCGTGACCCGCCACCCCGTCCACCACTTGAGGTCCGCCTCCGTCGCCGGGCCGCACACCGTCAGCCACCGTTCGAGGAGCTCCGACTGGGCCCGCGCCGCGTCCAGTTCGGGATGCGGGGGCGCCACCGCCCAGCGGAAGAGGCCCGACGTCCAGGAGCCCTGCGGTCGGCCCCGGACCACCTTGCCCTCCACGCCCAGCACCCTCAGCAGCCGGGTCGAGACGGTGTGGACTCCCTCGTACCCCTTCCCGGCCGCGTACACGAACCGCTCGCGCAGGCGGGGCTCGTCGGCCGCCAGCTCCGCCGCCGTCGCCTGTCCGCGCCGGGCCAGCGCGGCCAGCGCGGACGCCTCGACCTCCGCCAGCCAGGCCGCGTCCGGGGCGCCCGCCGTCGCCATGTCCCCGAGCAGCTTGGCCCGTTCGCGCGCCGCGACCGTCAGGCCCGTCGACGCGTGGACCACCGCGGTCAGCGCCGTCGGGAACACGAACACCGTGTGCCGCATGCCGTGCATCCGCACCAGCGTGCGGTCCTCGTACAGCGCACGCTCCGTCTCCGGCACCGTCTTGACCGGCTCCGCCAGCCGCGCGCCCACCGCGAGGTACACCGTCGCCGGGTCCGTGCCGTGCAGCGCGACCAGGGCGTCGGCCACCTCCTCGGGCGTCGCCGCGCGCGCCGTACCGGCCAGCCGGTGCCGCAGCGCGAGCCTGGCCCGCCGCTCGACCGTACCGATGTGCCGCACCCCGCCGCCCATACCGCCTCCACCCGTCGGCTCGACCACCGTCCCCATCCTCCCGCCCCCCACTGACAACACCCCTCCGAAAGCCACCGGGGGATTCCCCGCGGCCGTCACCCGAATCGACCACACGACGTGCGCGGGGGGCGGGGCAGGCCGTTCACTGCGATCAGGAGGTGGCGGAACCGGACGTCGAGGGAGGGCCGTCGTATGACCGTACCGGCTCGGGCCGGCACCCCCGCCGAGCGGGCCGATCACGGCAGGGCCGCCCGCAAACGCGTGCCCCGCTCCGCGCACGCGGACTGGCTGGCGCCCGTCGACCGCCCCGACCCCGTCGCCGTACTCGAACGTCAGGGCCGCGACCGCCTGTCCGAGCTGCTGCCGATCCGCTACGGCCGCATGTCCGCCTCCCCGTTCGCCTTCCTGCGCGGCGCAGCCGCCGTCATGGCCGCCGACCTCGCCGCGCAGCCCCACACCGGACTGACCGTGCAGCTGTGCGGCGACGCGCACCTGCTCAACTTCGGGGTGTACGCCTCCCCGGAACGCGCCCTCCTGTTCGACCTGAACGACTTCGACGAGACCTTCCCCGGCCCGTTCGAATGGGACGTCAAACGGCTCGCCGCGTCCGTCGCCGTCGCCGGCCGCGAGAACGGCCACCCCGAGGCCAAGGCCGGTCGCGCGGTCCTGGCCGCCGTCACTGCGTACCGCACCTCCATACGTCGGCTGGCCCGGCTCGGCGAACTCGCCGTCTGGTACGAGCGCATCGACGCCGACAGCCTGGTCCCGCTGCTGCGCTGCGCCCGTCGGCGCGGACGGGCCGAGGCCAGCCTGACCCGGGCCCGCCGCCGCACCAGCCTCCAGGCCCTGGGACGGCTCACCGAGGTCGTCGACGGGCGCCGGCGCATCGTCCACGACCCGCCGCTCCTCGAACCCGCCGGCGCCTCCGACGCGGCCTCCCTGCGCAAGATCTTCAGCGACTACCGCTCCACGCTCCCCGAGGAGCGCCGCCACCTGCTCGACCGCTACCGCTACGTGGACGCCGCCCGCAAGGTCGTCGGCGTCGGCAGCGTCGGCACCCGCTGCTTCGTCGTGCTGCTCGCCGGCCGGGACACCGACGACCCGCTGTTCCTCCAGATCAAGGAGGCCCGCAGGTCGGTCCTGGAGGAACACCTGCCCACCGGCCCGTACGTCCACCCCGGGCACCGGGTCGTGGCGGGGCAGCGGCTGCTCCAGGCCGCGGGCGACGTCTTCCTCGGCTGGACGACGGGACCGCAGGGCCGCGCCTTCTACTGGCGCCAACTGCGCGACATGAAGGGCTCCGCCGACGTCGCCGGGATGACCCCGGACGGCCTGCTCGCCTACGCCCGGCTGTGCGGCACCGTCCTGGCCCGCGCCCACGCCCGCTCCGGCGACCGCATCGCCATCGCCGCGTACCTCGGCGCGGCCGACACCTTCGACCGCGCGGTCACCGCCTTCGCCCTCGCCTACGCCGGCCAGACCGCCACCGACCACACCGCCCTCACGTCGGCGATCGGCGCGGGCGTGATCCGGTCGACGCCCGGGGTGTAGGGCCGGACCGGCCCACCGGCCGGGTGCCGGGGCTCACAGACCGGGGGCGCCCCAGACGGGGAACCAGCGGCTCAGGTCCTGCTCGACACGCAGGTCGTCGGCCAGGACGGACTTGATCTGGAGCTCCAGCGCGTTGTCCCGGCGCTCGCCCCGGCCCGGGAGCGGGGCGAAGGGGTAGAAGGTGCCCCTCTTGTAGAGGTAGACGAGCGCCAGCCGACGCCCGTCGTCACCGTTCTCGAACCCGGCGAGCGAGCACAGCAGCTGCGGGCCGAAGCCGTTGACCTCCATCGAGCTGTTCACCGCGTGCAGATCGTTGACCAGCTGCGGGAGCTGGTCGGGTGAGCGGCGCGACACCAGCCAGGAGTAGCCGTAGCCGTCCCGCACCAGCTCCACCGGCGGGCCGTCGCCCCGGTCCGCGTCCGCGTCGAGCAGGGCCTGGACCTCCCGGTGCGTCTGCTCGAAGGCCGCGCCCTCGACCGTGGCGAAGCACACCGCGCCGCTCCCGGTGGGGGTGAACCCGGCCGCGGCCTGGAGGGTCACGGCCGCCGAGGGCAGCGCGAACAACTGGTCGAGATCGGGCGCGACGGGCTTCGTACGGCCCAGCAGGATGTCCAGCAGCCCCATGCTCAGCCCGCCCTCCCCGGCGCCGCCGCCTCACCCAGCTCGGCGGAGATCCGGCCCAGCTGCTCCAGCCGCTGTTCCAGGGTGGGGTGGGTCGAGAAGTACCGGGACAGACCCGGCTCGGCACCGAGCGCCGGGGTGAAGTAGAAGGCGTTGAACGCCTGCGCCGTCCGCAGGTCCTTCGTCGGGATGCGGGCGATGTCCCCGGAGACCTTGGTCAGCGCGGCGGCCAGCGCCGAGGGGCGGCCGGTCAGCAGCGCGGCGGAGCGGTCCGCGGCCAGCTCCCGGTACCGCGACAGGGCCCTGATCAGCAGGAAGCTCAGCGCGTACACGGCGGCCGAGACGCCCATGATCCCGGCGAACACCACCAGGGTGTTCTGGTCCTTGCGGCCCCGGAAGAGCTGCGAGTAGAAGGCGAAGCGCACCAGCAGCCCCGCGAGCACCCCGAGGAACGAGGCGACCGTGATCACCGCGACGTCCTTGTGCGCCACGTGGGACAGCTCGTGCGCGAGCACGCCCTCCAGCTCGGCCGGCTCCAGGCGCCGCAGCAGTCCGGTGGTCACGCACAGCACCGCGTGATCCGGATTGCGGCCGGTGGCGAACGCGTTCGGCATGTCGATGTCGGACACGGCGACCGCCGGCTTGGGCATGTCCGCCTGGGCGCACAGCCGGTCGATCACCCCGTGGAGCTCGGGATACTGCTCCCGCTCCACGATCCGGCCGTGCATCGCGTACAGCGCGACCCGGTCGGAGAACCAGTACTGCGCGACGAGCAGACCCGCCGCGATCACCACGACCAGCACCCAGGACTTCAGCAACACGATCAGCGCGGCGACGAACGCCACGTACAGCAACCCGAGCAGGAACAGCGTGATCCCCATGCGCGTGGTCAACCGCCGATCGCTCCGGAAGCGACTCTGCATCTGCCTCACCCCGCAGTCAGCGCACTCGTCCCACTGCCCAGTGTGCATCGGCCGTCGCCCATGAAGCGCTCCCGAACATCCCTAGGACCAGCAAAGGCTCACGGAGGCCGGCGCGAGGGCTAGTGGGGCGACCGGGTCTGGGCCCAGCCGAGGAGGACGATCACCGTCGCCACGCAGGTCAGGACCAGTGCCGTGGAGACCCAGGAGGAGCGGCGGGGCGCGGGCGGGGTGGAAGGGGGCGGGGTCCGGGGGGTTCTGCTTCCAGCGGGCGGCGAGCATCCGGGCCCGGGCCGAGGGCTCCTTGTGCTCGGCCGAGTTCGCCCACCGGTGATCGAACTCGTCCTGCCAGTCGTCCTGTTCGCTCATCCCCGTGTGACCTCTCTCGTACGGACCGGACCGGGGAGGATGATCTCCCGGAAGCAGGAGATCTGTGAAGGCCAAAAGGTTGCGCAGGCAACCGGATGCGCCCGGATTGTCCGGGATGCCGGGTGGTCGACGGACGGCTACGCTCATGAAGTGAGAGCCGCAGGGCGGGTACCCCCGCCGCGGGCGCGGCCCCCCGCCGGGGACCCTCCGCCCCGCTTCTTCTCATCAGGCGGCATTCCCTGTGACCGCGCCCGGCGACCCGTGGCCGCGGCAAATCCGTCCCGTGCAGCAACACCGCACGAAGGGTGGAAGGAAGGTGTTTCCATGAAGGCACAACGCGCGAGGCGTCTCGTAGCGGCGTCGGCCGTGGGCGTACTCCTGGCCGGTGGCGCGACGATCGCCACGGCGGGCACGGCTTCTGCTGCCACACCGAACCAGGTCTCCACGAACCGCGGCTGCTTCAACGGCGGCTGGTGGGGCAACTGCAACGGCTTCGGCAACTTCAACCGCAGCGGCTTCTTCGGCGGGTTCAACGGCTTCAACAACGGCTTCAACAACGGTTTCAACAATGGAGCCGTGGTCATCCTCGTGGTGAGGTGAGCCCTGCGGGCCGACCCGGACACGGCTGAGGGCCGCCACCCGCTCGTCGCGGGTGGCGGCCCTCACGCACGGCCTCGCACAGGGGTGGCTCACACGTCGAAGTAGAGCTCGAACTCGTGCGGGTGCGGACGGAGCTGGAGCGGGGCGATCTCGTTCGTGCGCTTGAAGTCGATCCACGTCTCGATCAGGTCGGACGTGAAGACGTCACCCGCGAGCAGGAACTCGTGGTCCGACTCCAGGGAGTCCAGTACGGCCGGCAGCGAGGTCGGCACCTGCGGGACGCCCGCGTGCTCCTCGGGGGCCAGCTCGTACAGGTCCTTGTCGATCGGCTCGGCCGGCTCGATCTTGTTCTTGATGCCGTCCAGGCCCGCGAGCAGCAGCGCGGAGAACGCGAGGTACGGGTTGCCGGAGGAGTCGGGCGCGCGGAACTCGACGCGCTTGGCCTTCGGGTTCGAGCCCGTGATCGGGATGCGCATCGCGGCCGAGCGGTTGCGCTGCGAGTACACCAGGTTGACCGGCGCCTCGAAGCCCGGCACCAGGCGGTGGTAGGAGTTCACCGTCGGGTTGGTGAAGGCCAGCAGCGACGGGGCGTGCCGGAGGATGCCGCCGATGTAGTAGCGGGCGGTGTCCGACAGGCCGGCGTAGCCCTGCTCGTCGTAGAACAGCGGCGAGCCGCCCTGCCACAGCGACTGGTGCACGTGCATGCCCGAGCCGTTGTCGCCGAAGATCGGCTTCGGCATGAAGGTCGCCGTCTTGCCGTTGCGCCAGGCGACGTTCTTCACGATGTACTTGAACAGCTGGAGGTCGTCCGCGGCGGCCAGCAGCGTGTTGAACTTGTAGTTGATCTCGGCCTGGCCGGCGGTGCCCACCTCGTGGTGCTGGCGCTCGACCTTGAGGCCGGCCTGCTCCAGCTCCAGGGAGATCTCGGCGCGCAGGTCGGCGAAGTGGTCGACCGGCGGGACCGGGAAGTAGCCGCCCTTGTAGCGCACCTTGTAGCCGCGATTGTCCTCCAGGGCACCGGTGTTCCAGGCGCCGGCCTCGGAGTCGATGTGGTAGAAGGACTCGTTCGCGGTGGTGGCGAAGCGGACGGAGTCGAAGACGTAGAACTCGGCCTCGGGACCGAAGTACGCGGTGTCCGCGATACCGGTCGACGCCAGGTACGCCTCGGCCTTCTTGGCCACGTTGCGCGGGTCGCGCGAGTACTGCTCGCCCGTGATCGGGTCGTGGATGAAGAAGTTGATGTTCAGCGTCTTGTCGCGGCGGAAGGGGTCCACCCGGGCGGTCGACAGGTCCGCGCGCAGCGCCATGTCGGACTCGTGGATGGCCTGGAAGCCGCGGATCGAGGACCCGTCGAAGGCCAGCTCCTCGTCCGGGTCGAACGCGTCGACGGGCACCGTGAAGTGCTGCATCACGCCCGGCAGGTCGCAGAAGCGGACGTCGACGAACTTGACGTCCTCGTCCGCGATGAACTTCTTGGCCTCGTCGGCGTTCTGGAACATCCAGCTCCTCCTACTCCCGACCGTCCTCGCCGGGGTGGTAGTTCGTTCGTGCGGCCAGTGCGGTGGCACACGTTGCCGTCGACCCTAGGGACGGGTGATTTCTCGGGCGTGACCCATTTGTTTCGCTGAAGTTAACCGCCCTCGCCTCCACCGTAGCCCCGGGACACCCCGCCGTCCCCCGGTCATATACGGGCGCAGTACCGTGGACGGGTGGACAACAGGCAAGCAGTGGGATCGTGGCTGTCCGGGCCGCGCGCGGCCATGGAGGACGCCGGAGCCGACTTCGGGTACCGGGGCGAGCAGCTCGGTCTGCCCGAGGACGGGCCCGGTTCGATCGCCCGCCCGGGGCGGCGGCTCGGCGCGCTGCTGGTGGACTGGGCGCTGTGCGTGCTGATCGCATACGGCCTCGTCACCGACGGCTACACCCCGTCGACCAGCAACTGGGCGCTGCTGATCTTCCTCGTCCTCGGTGCCCTCACCGTCGGCACGGTCGGCTTCACCCCCGGCAAGCGGCTGTTCCGGCTGCGGGTGGTGGACCTCGCCACCGGCCGGGTGAACCCGGCGCGCGCCCTGCTGCGCACGGTCCTGCTGTGCCTCGCGATCCCGGCCCTGATCTGGGACCGCGACGGCCGCGGTCTGCACGACCGGCTGGCGCGGACCGTCGAGGTGCGGATCTAGTCCAGGGGGAGCCGGCCCCACGACGGGGAGCCGGCCCCACGACGAAGGGGGCGCCCGGAGCCTGACTCCGGGCGCCCCCTTCTCGTGCGGTACGGGTACGCGGACCTGGCGGCCCTAGCGGCCCTTGGGGCCGCCGCGCGGCATCCGCATGCCCTTCGGCATCGGGCCCTTGGGCAGCGGCATGTTGCTCATGAGGTCGCCCATGGCGCGCAGTCGGTCGTTGGTGGTGGTCACCTGGGGGCCGGTCAGGACCCGCGGGAACTTCAGCAGGGTCGTGCGCAGCTTCTTCAGCTCGACCTGGCCCTCGCCGGTGCCGACGATCACGTCGTGCACCGGGACGTCCGCCACGATGCGGGCCATCTTCTTCTTCTCGGCGGCCAGCAGGGTCTTGACCCGGTTCGGGTTGCCCTCGGCGACCAGGACGATGCCGGCCTTGCCGACCGCCCGGTGCACCACGTCCTGGCTGCGGTTCATCGCCACCGCCGGTGTGGTCGTCCAGCCCCGGCCGACGTTGTCCAGCACCGCGGCCGCGGCGCCCGGCTGGCCCTCCATCTGCCCGAAGGCGGCCCGCTCGGCGCGGCGGCCGAACACGATCGCCGTCGCGAGGAAGGCGAGCAACAGGCCCAGGATGCCGAGATAGATGGGGTGACCGATCAAGAAGCCGATCGCGAGGAAGACACCGAAGGTGACGATTCCGACCGCCGCGAGTACAAGACCGATCTTCTTGTCGGCCTTGCGGGTCATCTTGTAGGTCAGGGCGATCTGCTTCAGTCGCCCTGGATTCGCAGCGTCCGCTGCCGTGTCCTTCCTCGCCATGCCACGAAGTCTACGTGGCCCCGGGAGCGCCGACGACGGCAGTGTCCCGTGGAGGAGCGGGCGGAGCCGTGGGGGAGCGGCGGGGAGTCGTGTCAGGGGCGCACGGAGGCGGCCTGCTCCAGCACGCGCTCGGCCTCGACCCGGTCCTTGGCGCGGCGGCGGTCCTCCAGGACGGAGGTCCAGGCGTTGCGGCGGGCGGTGCGCTGACCACCGCTCATCAGCAGCGACTCGACGGCACGGAGGGCGTCGGTGACGGACGGGATGGGAGTGGCACGAACCGGCGCGGCCTGCATGACGGGGGTCCCCCTCGGTGGCGGGTGTACGTGGCGTGAGTCCAGGGTCACTGCTTGGTGTTACCAGGGCGTGACCCACCGGTCAAACACCGATGAAACCTTGATACGGGGGCCCGGAACGGTGACGCGGCCCTGACGTGCGCCCTCATCTGCGAGGACGGTCAGGGCCGCGTCGATCCGGCCGCTACTGGCCGGTAGTCACTTGTGCGCGATTTCACACACTGTCCTTGCGGCCGTGCGCCGCGGGGAGGTGACGAGGAGTCAGACGGCCTGGCTGGCGACGTACGCGCCGCGCTTCTCGACCGCCATCCGGTAAAGGCGCCCGGCGCGGTAGGAGGACCGTACCAGCGGGCCGGACATCACGCCGGAGAAGCCGATCTGCTCGGCCTCCTCCTTCAGCTCGACGAACTCCTGCGGCTTGACCCAGCGCTCCACGGGGTGGTGGCGCACGGAGGGGCGCAGGTACTGCGTGATCGTGACCAGCTCGCAGCCCGCGTCGTGCAGCTGCCGCAGCGCCTCGCCGACCTCCTCGCGGGTCTCGCCCATGCCGAGGATCAGGTTGGACTTGGTGACCAGGCCGTAGTCGCGGGCGGCCGTGAGCACCGCGAGGGAGCGGTCGTAGCGGAAGCCGGGGCGGATGCGCTTGAAGATGCGGGGGACCGTCTCGACGTTGTGCGCGAAGACCTCGGGGCGGGAGGAGAAGACCTCGGCCAGCTGCTCGGGGACCGCGTTGAAGTCGGGGGCCAGCAGTTCGACCTTCGTACGCCCGGCCTCGCGTCCCGCGGTCTGCGCGTGGATCTGGCGCACGGTCTCCGCGTACAGCCAGGCGCCGCCGTCCTCCAGGTCGTCGCGGGCGACTCCGGTGATCGTGGCGTAGTTGAGGTCCATGGTCACCACGGACTCGCCGACGCGGCGCGGCTCGTCGCGGTCGAGCGCCTCGGGCTTGCCGGTGTCGATCTGGCAGAAGTCGCAGCGCCGGGTGCACTGGTCGCCGCCGATGAGGAAGGTGGCCTCGCGGTCCTCCCAGCACTCGTAGATGTTCGGGCAGCCGGCCTCCTGGCACACCGTGTGCAGGCCCTCGCTCTTCACCAGGCTCTGCATCTTCGTGTACTCGGGGCCCATTTTCGCCCGCGTCTTGATCCACTCGGGCTTGCGCTCGATGGGGGTCTGGCTGTTGCGGACCTCCAGGCGCAGCATCTTGCGTCCGTCGGGTGAGACTGCGGACACGACCGGCTCCCTGTTGTTGCTGTGAGTATCTTCGATTCTTCGGCCCACACCAGCGTACGCCCGTGGATTGCAGGCCCTTGATGTCAGGCCAACCTGAAGGCCCCAGGGTGCATTCCCGGGATCAGGCGGTCGCCCTCTCGATCACCCGCGGCCTGAGGTCCGCGCCCTCCAGGACGTCGCGCAGATGGCGCTCGACCACCGGCAGGACCTCCTCGATCGTCACGTCCCGGCCCAGTTCGGCGGCGAGGGAGGCCACGCCCGCGTCCCGGATGCCGCACGGGATGATCCGGTCGAACCAGCGGTTGTCGGGGTTCACGTTGAAGGAGAAGCCGTGCATCGTGACGCCCTTGGCGACGCGGATGCCGATGGCGGCGATCTTGCGGTCCTCACGGCGCTGGCCGGCGTTGGACGGCGCGTACTCGGGGCCGTTGAGCCGGGGGTCGAACTCCTCGTCGGCCAGCCGCGGGTCGAGGTCGAGGGAGAGGCCGCCCAGCAGCGGGCGCTGCTCGACCGGGTCGCCCAGCACCCAGACCCCGCTGCGGCCCTCGACCCGGGTGGTCTCCAGGCCGAACTCGGCGCAGGCGCGGATCAGCGCCTCCTCCAGGCGTCGGACGTGCGCGACCACGTCCACCGGGCGCGGGAGCTTCTGGATCGGGTAGCCGACCAGCTGTCCCGGGCCGTGCCAGGTGATCTTGCCGCCGCGGTCGACGTCGATGACCGGGGTGCCGTCGAGCGGGCGTTCGTCGACCGTCGTGCGCCGGCCCGCCGTGTACACGGGCGGGTGTTCGAGGAGCAGGACGGTGTCGGGGACCTCGTCGGTGAACCGTGCCGCGTGGACCCGGCGCTGCTCGTCCCACGCCTCCTGGTAGTCCACGGCCTGTGCGCCGAACCCCATGCGGACGAACCGCAGCTCACTCACGGCAAACGCCTCCCTAGGCGATGTGTGCGTCGGGCACCTGGCGCGCCCAAGCAACTGTACGTCCGGCCCGTGCACGTCAGCCCCGGGGGCAATCCTCACACGATCGGATGAATGAACGGGGAAGTGTGCGACTGCCTGTTCACCCTCCGCTACATTCGCGCCGTCCACGAGGCCATAAGGGCTGCTCACCGGCAATCCGGGCACATCGGCAGCCCGGAAGTCAGGAGACCGCACCGCAGATGACGGAACGACCCGCGCAGCGCACTCCCAACCGCCAGCTCGCCGCGCTCATCGCGGAAGCGGGTTTCTCGCATGCGGGTCTGGCCCGCCGCGTGGACCAGCTCGGTCTGGAACACGGACTGGACCTCAGATACGACAAGACCTCGGTCACCCGCTGGCTGCGCGGCCAGCAGCCCCGGGGCACCACGCCCGCCCTGATCGCCGAGGTCTTCACCCGCAGGCTCGGGCGCCGGCTCAGCGCCCAGGATCTCGGCCTGGACGCGTGCGCGCCGGTGTACGCCGGCCTCGAGTTCGCCTCCACCCCCGAGGAGGCCGTCGACATCGTCAGCGGGCTGTGGCGCAAGGACTCCGGCAGCCACGCCGAGCTGCGCAAGATCGCGTTCACCCCCGCCGGGCTCGTGGTGCCCAGCCGGGACTGGCTGATCGGCAGGCCCGACGACCGGGTGGCCCGTGGCGAGGCCGTGGCCCGGGTGCCCGCGCAGGGCCGCCCCGCCGCCCGGGTCCTCCCCGACCGGCCCCCGCCCGTCCCGCCCGCCCCGCCCCGCCCCGCGGGCCGCGGCTCCGGACAGAAGGTCACCGCCGGCGACATCGCCGCGCTCGGCTCGGTCGGCGAACTCTTCCGCACGCTCGACGACCAGTACGGCGGCGGCCACGCCCGCCAGGCCCTGGTGCGCTATCTGGAGCACGAGTGCGAGCCCATGCTGCGCGGCGTCTACGGCGAGCAGACCGGCCGTAGGCTGTTCGCCGCCGCGGCCGACCTCACCCGGCTCGCCGGCTGGACCTCGTACGACATCGCCGCGCACGGACTCGCCCAGCGCTACTTCGTGCAGGCGCTGCGGCTCGCCCAGGCCGCGGGCGACCGGGCCTACGGCTCCTACGTCCTGGTCACCATGAGCCGCCAGGCCGTCTACCTCGCCCACGGACGGGAGGCCGTCCAGCTCACCCGCGTCGCCCAGCAGGGGGTGGGCACCAACGCCCCGCCGGTCGTGCAGGCCCTGCTGCACTGCGCCGAGGCGCGGGCGCACGGCGTGCTCGGCGAGGTGCGGGCGTGCACCGCCGCGCTGGTGCGGGCCGAGCGAGCCCTGGAGTCGGCACGGCCCGGGGACGACGTGCCGCACTGGGCGCGCTTCTTCGACGAGGCGCAGCTCGCCGACGAGTTCGGGCACTGCCACCGCGACCTCCAGCAGTTCCGCGCGGCCGCGCAGCACGCGGAGCGCTCGCTGCAACTGCGCGCCCCCGCGTACGCCCGCAGCCGGCTGTTCTGCCGGATCGTCCTCGCCACCGCCAGGCTCGGGCTCGGCGAACTCGACCAGGCGTGCGCGCTGGCCGCGGAGGCGGCGGGCCAGGCGGTGGAGATGCGCTCGGCGCGGGCCGTGGAGTACGTGCGCGACTTCGAGCGCCGGCTCGAACCGTACAAGGACGCGGCCCCCGCGCGCGGCTACCGGGAGAAGGTGGCCGCGCTCGGGTGACCGGGAGGGAGCGGCGCCCTCCCGGTCCCGACCGTCCGTCAGGCGGCCTTGCGCACGGCCGGCGACGGGTCCGCGCGGTGCATCGGACCCGCCGCGCCGAGGTCCGCGAGGATCGCCGACGCGGCCCGGTGCGCCGAGTGCAGCGCGCCCTGGACCGTACTGGTGTCGCGGTGGTCGCCGCACACGTACAGACCCGCCATCAGCCGCACCGGACGGCGCAGGTCGTGCGGCGGGCGCATCGCGGGCACCGCCTGCGGGGTGTGGTGCACGGCGAGGGTCTCCCAGCGGTGCGTGGGCGTGCCGTACAGCCGCGACAGATGGGTGCGCACGGCCGCGTCGACGTCCTGCGGGGGAGCGCCGAGGACCGTCGAGGAGATCAGCGTCCGGCCCGCCGGCGCCCGCGTCGGGTCGACCTCGCTCATCACCGCGGTGTGCGCCACCGGGCCGCCGCGGTCCGCGTCCAGCAGCAACGAGGCGCCGACGACGGGCGGTCTGTCCGTCGTGTGGTGCACCACCGTCACCGGGTGGAAGTCCGGCACCCGCAACCCGGGCAGCAGTTCGGCCGCCGCACGCGCGTCCGTCGCCAGCAGCACGGCCCGGCAGCGGATCTCCCCGTGCTCGGCGGTGGTCACCGACGTCGTCGACACCGACGTGACACGGACCCCGGTGCGCACGGCACCCGGCGGCAGCGCGCGGGCCAGCAGCTCGGGCAGCGACTCGGCGCCCCCCTCCGGCACGCACAGCCGGCCGCTCGCGAAGGCGCGCAGCGCGAGGTCGGCACACCGGCTGGACGTGGTCAGCTCCGGGTCGCACAGCAGCGCGGCGAGCAGGGGGCGCAGAAAACCCTCGACGGTGCGCGCCGGTACCCCGCGCGCCGCGAGCGACTGCGCCGCGGGCAGCTCGGGGCGGGCCAGGATGCGGTGCACGGGCATCCCCGCGATCCGGGCCAGGGCGACGCCCAGCCGGGCCTGGTCGACGGCGCCGCCCACCGGGGCCCCCACCCGCACGGGCGAGGCGGCCGCCCCCCTGGGGGCGCTTGCCAGGGCGCGCACGGCATGGAGTGCGCCCCTCGCGCTCCCTCCGCTCCCCGGGGCGGCGGCACGGTGCCGCCGCCCGTCGCGGTGCAGCAGCACACCCGGCGCGAACGGGCGCAGCACGAGGGCGTCGAGCCCCTTGGTCAGGCGTAGTTCGGGGTACGAGGTCGACAGCAGCTGGCCGATCCGGTCGAGCCGGAAGCCGTCGACCTGCTCCGTCGACATGCGGCCGCCGACGTACGGGGCGGCCTCCAGAACAGCGGTCGTCACTCCGGCGCTGGTCAGCCGGTGGGCCGCCGAGAGTCCGGCGACGCCGGCCCCCACGACGACGACGTCCGCCTGGTACGCGGGCTCAAGCACGAGGCCCCTCCTCGACGTTGCGCTGCCGGCGGGGACGCGATGCCCCCAACCGGCACCAGGGATACCCGAGTTCGGATCGAGGTTAGGGCCGTGACCGGCGCCGGTCAGACGCGCATCGGCAGGGCACGGTCGCACGCCGGTCGCATACGGTCCCGCGCTCCCCACCCGCTCCTCGCGGCGCCGCCCGCGCACCCGGCCGCGCTCACTCCAGGGCGGCCCGGATCGCGTCCTCGACCCCCGGGAACGCGAACGTGAAACCGGACTCGAGGAGTCGCTTCGGCAGCACCCGCTGACTGCCCAGCACGTCCCCGGCCAGCTCGCCGAGCGCCGCCCGCAGCACCGCCGCGGGGACCGGGAACGGCGTCGGCCGGCGCAGCACCCGGCCCATGGCCGCCGTGATCTCACGGTTTGTCAGGGGGTGCGGCGCGGTCAGGTTGAACGGCCCGGACAGGCCGTCGGTGTCCAGGAGATGACGGATCGCGGCGACCTCGTCGTGCAGCGCGACGTACGACCAGTACTGCCGGCCGTCCCCCAGCCGCCCGCCCAGCCCCGCCCGGAACAACGGGAACAGCTTGGCCCAGGCACCGCCCCCGCGGGCCACCACGAGCCCGGTGCGGGCGAACGCCGTCCGCACGCCCGCCTCCCGCACGGGCGCCGTCGCCGCCTCCCACTCCACGCACAGCGACGGCAGGAAGCCCTCACCGGGCGGCGCGTCCTCGTCGACGGCGCGCTGTCCGGTGTCGCCGTAGAAGCCGATCGCACTGCCGTTCACGAAGACCCGCGGCGGCTCCGGCAGGCCGGCGACCGCCTCCGCCAGCGCGGCCGTGCCCAGCACCCGGCTGTCGCGGATCTCCCGCTTGTAGGCGTCCGTCCAGCGGTGGTCGCCGATGCCGGCGCCGGCCAGGTTGACCACCGCGTCGCAGCCGGCGAGCCCCGCCGCGTCCACCTGACCCCTCCCGGGGTCCCAGCGGACCTCGTCCGCCCCCCGGGGAGCGCGCCGCACCAGACGCACCACCCGGTGCCCGTCCGCCGTCAGGGAGCGCACGAGGGCGCCGCCGATGAGACCGGACGCGCCGGTCACCGCGATTCGCGAAGGTTCCATGCCCCCAGCATGCCGCCCGACCACCGCGGAACAGCGGGTCGCCGGCCCGACGGTGAGCCGTAGGGTGACCGTCATGTCCGATCCGTACATACGCGGCGCGCTGCCCGACGACGACGAGGAACTGGCACTCCTCGACCGGAGCACCTGGTCCCCGCTGCACGCCGTCCTGCCCCGGCCCCGGCCGCCCTACCCCCCGTTCTTCGACGACCGGCACCACGCGGACGACGTGCTCGTGGCCGAACTCGACCGGCGCATCGTCGGCTACCTCCGCATGGTCCGCCCGGTGCCCGTCGCCGCCAACTCCCATGTGCTCCAGATCCAGGGCCTCGCCGTCGCGGACGAGGCCCGCGGCCGGGGCGTCGCCCGGGTGCTGCTGCGCGCCGCCGGGACGGAGGCACGCCGACGCGGCGCCCGCCGCCTCACCCTCCGCGTCCTCGGCCACAACACCCCCGCCCGCAGGCTCTACGAGTCGGAGGGCTTCGCCGTCGAGGGCGTACTGCCCGAGGAGTTCTTCCTCCAGGGCCGCTACGTCGACGACGTGCTCATGGGCCGCTTCCTGTGAGCCACGGGCCTTCCGCGGCCCCCGCCCGCCCTACGAGGTGACGAGGTCCCCCGTGTCCACCGGGGTCGTCGCGTCCGCCGCGCGCCGGGCGTCGGCGGACACCTCGTCGACCGTCAGCACGTACCCCGTCTCGTCGTCGGACGTGGAGCGCGCGAACACCACGCCGAAGACCCGGCCGTCCGTCGTCAGCAGCGGCCCGCCGGAGTTGCCGGGGCGGACCGTCGAACGGATCGAATAGATCTCCCGGGTGACCGTGGCGTCGTTGTAGATGTTCTG
Source organism: Streptomyces sp. NPDC026672 (assembly GCF_040638185.1). NCBI lineage: Bacteria > Bacillati > Actinomycetota > Actinomycetes > Kitasatosporales > Streptomycetaceae > Streptomyces > Streptomyces sp. NPDC026672. The sequence continues at coordinate 194,037 of NZ_JBEZXS010000013.1, read as the reverse complement.
GCCCGTCGCCCGTATCCGGCTCGCGACCGTCGCCGCCTGGAGGTCGAGGCCGCCGTCCTGCGGATAGCCCGCCACCACCGCCGAGTCGCCGCGCGCGGCACCGTCGTCGAAGCCCAGCACCGGGGCGACCAGACCCGGCACGTACAGCACCGCCACGTCCCGGTCCGGGTCGAACAGCACCACCCGCGCCTCGTACGACCGCCCCACCCCGCCCACGCGCACGCTCGGGGTGTCGATGCCCGCCACCACGTGCGCGTTCGTCATCACGTGCTCCCGCGCGTACACGAACCCGCTGCCCTCGCGGCCCTGGGTGCCCGCGGCGCCCTCGATCTTCACCGTGCTCAGCCGGGCCGCGTCCGTCGCCGCCGCCGTGACGTTGTCGCCGGAGGGCCTGGCGACCTGGGCCGTCGACTCGTTCTCGAAGGGGTTGAACACCTGCGGGAAGCCCGCCTCCGTGAGCGCGGAGGTGGCGCGCGAGAACCACGCGGGCGTGGTCTCCGGCATGGCGTCCTGTACGGCGCCGAGCACCGCCGAGTTCCGGATCGCCGTCGTCACCGGCGTCGACGACGAGGCGCCGAGCACGCTCGCCGCGACCCAGGCCACGATCAGCACCGCGACCCCGTTGGCCACCGCGCCGCCCAGCCCGTCCACCACCCGCAGCGGCCCCCGCTCCAGCTCCCCGCGCAGCCGCAGCCCGAGCCGCCCCGCCAACTCGTGCGCCACCGCCGCCGGGACCAGCACCGTCAGCACCGCCGTCACCGTCGCGGTCGTCGTCCCGCGCGTGACCAGCTCCATCACCCAGGGCAGCACCCACACGCCGACGGCCGCGCCGCCCACGAACCCCGCCAGCGAGACACAGCCGGCCACCAGACCACGCCGGTAACCCGCCCCCGCGTAACCGAGGACCACCAGCACAAGCACCAGATCGAGCAGATCCACGCGGCCGCCTTTCTCCCGGAACCAGTGGTACGCGCGGGACGAGCCCGGTGATCAGACACACGCGTGTGACCTCCGGAACCAGCCGCACGGGCGTGTACCCCCAGAAACGTCCCGGACCGGGACGATGGTTCCGCCGGGTGGCACAGCACACATCGCGGACGGAAGACGGCGCACCCACAGTGGGAGCCATGTGTGCCCTCCGAAGACCGCGAGGCGGGCGGGTGCGGCGCCCCGCCGTCCTGCCGCCCCGGGTCGTGCCGGTGCTCCTCGGCTGCCTGCCCGGACTCGCCGCCGCCGTCGCCCTGGTGCTGTGCGCCCGCGGCGCCGAGGACGTGGCCGCCCGGGCCCGGCACGCACAGCCCGCGGGCGCCCGCCCGGCGGCCACCCCGTACCACGCCCCCGCGCCCCGCGTCCTGCCGCGCACGACCTGGATCGACGTCACCATCGCCCGGCACAGCCAGCCGCCGCCGCGCTACGACGACCGGGTCGTGGCCGTCTTCGTCCACCACACCGACTCGCCCAACGCCTACGACTGCGCCGACACCCCCAGCGTCATCCGCCATCTGTACGCCGGCCAGACCGGCGCCCGCAGCTGGGACGACATCGGCTACAACTTCCTCGTCGACCGCTGCGGCACCATCTACGAGGGCCGCGCCGGCGGCGTCGACCGGGCCGTCACCGGGGCGCACACCCAGGGCTTCAACCACCGCACCACCGGCATCGCCGCGATCGGCACCTTCACCGCGGGCACCCCCGTGCCGCGCGCGATGACCGACGCGATCGCCGCGCTGGCCGCCTGGAAGCTGGGCCTCGCCGACGTCGACCCCCGCTCCCGCGCGAGGCTGGTCTCCAGCAACGGCCTCAGCCGCTACGCCGCCGGGACCACCGCCGTCCTGCCCGCGATCGCCGGCCACAACGAGGGCTACGCGACGACCTGTCCGGGCGCGGCCCTGACCGCCGAACTCCCCGGGATCAGATTGGCCGCTGCCCGCCTCCAGGGCCGCCCCCGGTGACGGACCGTCCGGGGAGCACGCACACGCGGGACCGGCCGGGGGCTCAGTCCCGGAAGCGGTCCCACAGCTTCGGGAAGCGCTCCGCCAGGGCCCGTTCGTTCTCGAAGTCCAGCGGGGAACCCTCCGGCTCCGCCGGGGCCGGGGGGATGCCCAGGTCCGGGGCGACCGTGCCGGTCAGCTGCTCGTACGCCTCGTCCGCCGCGTACCCCAGCTCCTCGCCGTCGCCGTCGATCTCCTCGTCGAAGTCGGTCAGCAGCTCGGCCAGCGCGTCCGGGTCGTGCACGGCGCCCTCGAAGACCTCCCGGCCCTGGCCGATCAGCCAGCAGCGGAAGAAGTCGAACGCGTCGTCGCTCGCCCCGTCGAGCAGCACCCACGCCGCGCCCCACAGGTCCCAGTGGTAGGCCCGGTTGTAGCGCGACTCGAAGTGCCGCGCGAAGTCCAGGACCGACTCCGGGTCCAGCTGGACGAGCCGGTCCACGAGCAGGTCGGCCTGGTCCTCGGGATCGCCCTCGGCGGCTTCCCGGGTGGCGTCGACCAGCTCCCAGAACTCCATCTCGTCCATCACGGGTCAAGCATCGGGCCTCGAAGGGTGGGGCGCACGCGGAGTGCGACGGATCGTTATGTGCCGTACAGCTCACCGAGCCGCGCCGCGTCGCGCGCGAACCGCGCGCGCAGCGCCGGGGGCGCCAGCACCTCGGCCTCCGGGCCGAGCGCCGTGAGCTGCGCGTGCGCCACCTCCTGCGACTCCACCGGGAGCGTCGCGGTGACCCAGCCCGCCGCGTCCGCCTCGCCCGCACCGCGCAGCCCCTCGCGGGCCGCGACCGGGTCCACGGTGTACGGCAGTCTGCGCACGCCCTCCGGGGACAGCCGTACGACCACCTCGGCGCGCAGGATCGAGCGCGCGAACCCCTCGGCGCGCTCGGCCCAGAAGCGGGGCAGGTCGAACCCCTCGTCACGCGCGAACCGGTCCTCGCCGGGCTCGACGGAGGTGAAGCGGTCCACCCGGTAGGTGCGGAACGCGTCCGCCTCCGGGACCCGGGCGCACAGGTACCAGACGCCCGCCTTCAGCACCAGGCCGTACGGCTCGAGGGCGCGCTCCGCCTCCGTGTCGCCGCGCCGGTAGCGGGCGGTGACCGGGCGGTCGTCCCACACGGCCTCCGCGACGGCGGGCAGCAGCGGGGGTGTGCGCGGTTCCTGGAACCAGGCCGGCGCGTCGAGGTGGAAGCGCTGCGCGGCCGTGCGGGAGGCGTCGCCGAGGGACGGCAGGAGGGCCGCGGACACCTTCAGACGGGCCGCCGAGGCCGCGTCCGCGAGGCCCATCTCGCGCAGGGCGCCCGGCACACCGGACAGGAACAGCGCCTCCGCCTCGCTGCGGGCCAGGCCGGTCAGCCGGGTGCGGTACCCGCCGACGAGCCGGTAGCCGCCGCTGCGGCCCCGGTCGGCGTAGACCGGCACACCCGCCTCCGAGAGGGCCTGCGCGTCCCGTGTGACGGTCCGCTCCGACACCTCCAGCTCCCGCGCCAGCTCAGCGGCGGTCATCGATCCCCGCCCCTGCAGGAGCAACACCATCTTGATCAGCCGAGCAGCCCGCATACCCCACATGATGCCCGGGGGCACGACGGGCGGGGAGCGCGTGTCGCGCTCCCCGCCCGCCGCCGGTGCCCGGTCGCCCGGTGGTGTCACAGGCCGGTGTTACAGGCCGTACTTCTCGCGGGCTTCCTTCACCGCCGTCGCCTTGATCTCGCCGCGCCTGGCCAGCTGGGCCAGGGCCGCCACGACGATCGACGGGGCGTCCACGCCGAAGTGGCGGCGGGCCGCGTCACGGGTGTCCGAGAGGCCGAAGCCGTCGGCGCCCAGCGACGAGTAGTCCTGCTCGACCCACTGCGCGATCTGGTCCGGCACCTGCCGCATGTAGTCGGAGACCGCGAGCACCGGACCCTCGGCGCCCTGGAGCGCCCGCCGTACGTACGGCACCCGTTCCTCGCCCCGCAGCAGCGCCGCGTCCGCCTCCATGGCGTCCCGGCGCAGCTCCGTCCAGGACGTCGCCGACCACACGTCCGCCGCGACGCCCCACTCCTCGGCGAGCAGCCGCTGCGCGTTCAGCGCCCAGTGGATCGCCGTGCCCGAGCCGAGCAGCTGGATCCGCGGGGCGTTGGCCGTCGGCGAGAGCCCCGCCGACTCGGCCGTGTTGAACCGGTACAGGCCCTTGACGATGCCCTCGTCGATGTCCGCCAGGGCGGGCTTCGCGGGCTGCGGCAGCGGCTCGTTGTAGACGGTCAGGTAGTAGAAGACGTTCTGGTCCTCGTCGGGTCCCGCCGCGCCGTACATCCGCCGCAGACCGTCCTTGACGATCGTCGCGATCTCGTACGCGAACGCCGGGTCGTAGGACAGCGCCGCCGGGTTCGTCGCCGCGATCACCGGCGAGTGCCCGTCCGCGTGCTGGAGCCCCTCGCCCGTCAGCGTCGTGCGGCCCGCCGTCGCGCCGACCAGGAAGCCGCGGCCGAGCTGGTCGCCGAGCTGCCACATCTGGTCGGCCGTGCGCTGCCAGCCGAACATCGAGTAGAAGATGTAGAACGGGATCATCGCCTCGCCGTGCGTCGCGTACGACGTCGACGCCGCGATGAAGTCGGCCATCGAACCGGCCTCGGTGATCCCCTCGTTGAGGATCTGGCCGTTCTTGGCCTCCTTGTAGTACATCAGCTGGTCGCGGTCGACCGGCTCGTACGTCTGGCCCTTGGGCGAGTAGATCCCGAGCGACGGGAACAGCGACTCCATGCCGAAGGTGCGCGCCTCGTCCGGGACGATCGGCACCCAGCGCCTGCCCGTCTCCTTGTCGCGGACCAGGTCCTTGACGAGGCGGACGAAGGCCATGGTGGTCGCCACGTTCTGCGTGCCGGAGCCCTTGTCGAAGGAGGCGAACGCCTTGTCGGCCGGCGCGGGCAGCGGCGGCAGCGCGTGCGTGCGGCGGGCCGGGGCCGGACCGCCGAGGGCCGCGCGGCGCTCCTGGAGGTAGCGGACCTCGGGGGAGTCGGCGCCGGGGTGGCCGTAGGGCACCTGGCCGTCGGCGAACGCGCTGTCCGGGATGGGCAGTTCCAGCAGGTCGCGCATGGTCCGGAACTCGTCCACCGTCAGCTTCTTCATCTGGTGGTTGGCGTTCTTCGACGCGAAGCCCTCGCCGAGCGTGAAGCCCTTGACGGTCTGGGCCAGGATGACGGTCGGGCCGCCCTTGTGGTCGAGCGCCGCCTTGTACGCCGCGTACACCTTGCGCGCCTCGTGGCCGCCGCGCGAGAGGTGGAAGCACTCCAGGATCTTGTCGTCGCTCAGCAGCTTCGCCATCTCGGCGAGCGCCGGGTCCTTGCCGAAGAAGTCCTGGCGGATGTAGGCCGCGTCACGCGTCTGGTACGTCTGCACCTGGGCGTCGGGCACCTCGCGCAGCCGGCGGACCAGCGCGCCCGTGGTGTCGAGCGCGAACAGCTCGTCCCAGGCCGAGCCCCACAGCGACTTGACGACGTTCCAGCCGGCGCCGCGGAACTGGGCCTCCAGCTCCTGCACGATCTTGAAGTTGGCGCGGACCGGGCCGTCGAGGCGCTGAAGGTTGCAGTTGATGACGAAGGTCAGGTTGTCCAGGCCCTCGCGGGAGGCGAGCGCGAGCGCCGCCGTCGACTCGGGCTCGTCCATCTCGCCGTCGCCGAGGAACGCCCAGACGTGGGAGTCGGAGACGTCCTTGATGCCGCGGTTGGTGAGGTAGCGGTTGAACCGCGCCTGGTAGATCGCCGACAGCGGGCCGAGGCCCATCGACACCGTCGGGAACTCCCACAGCCACGGCAGGCGGCGCGGGTGCGGGTAGGAGGGCAGGCCGTTGCCGCCGGCCTCCTGACGGAAGTGGTCGAGGTGCTGCTCGGTCAGCCGGCCGTCGAGGAAGGCGCGGGCGTAGATGCCGGGGGAGGCGTGGCCCTGGACGTAGAGCTGGTCGCCCGAGCCGTCGCCCTCCTTGCCCCGGAAGAAGTGGTTGAAGCCGGTCTCGTAGAGCCAGGCCGCGGAGGCGAAGGTGGCGATGTGGCCGCCGACGCCGTACTTGCTGCCGCGGGTGACCATCGCGGCCGCGTTCCAGCGGTTCCACGCGGTGATCCGGCTCTCCATCGCCTCGTCACCCGGTACGGCGGGCTCGGCGGCGGTGGGGATGCTGTTGACGTAGTCCGTCTCGAGGAGCTTCGGCAGCGCGATGCCGCCCGCCTCGGCGCTCTCCAGCGTGCGGCGCATCAGGTACGCGGCGCGGTGCGGGCCGGCCTCCCTGGCGACGGCGTCCAGTGAGGCCCGCCATTCGGCGGTCTCCTCCGGGTCGCGGTCCGGGAGCTGGTCGAGCTCGCTCGGCTGGATGGCGTGGGGGTCGGTCATGTCGCCGCCTTCCTCAGTCGAAGGGGGTTCCCTCATCGGTAAGGGTTCGGGGTGCCCTTGGTCTTTGGCAGGACAGGGCGGTGGACTCGGGTGGAAGTCCGTCGGCGACTGTAACTCCCTGATCGATGATCGATCAAAGGGTTGAGGGGCAAAACCTCTTGATCACGAGAAAGTCGGCACGGCGTGCCTTGGGAAATGGCACCGAGTGACGTGTTTTTCCTAGATTTTCGCAGGTGAGCTGCGTCGAGGCCGGTCCTCATGCCCGGGGCGCGCAACCCAGGACATGGGCCTTCACGATGTCCGCGATACGGGGGTCGCGGCGCCGGAACGCGGCCACCAGTTCCTCGTGCTCCTCGGCGTACGACTGCTGGACCGTGCCCAGCCAGCGGATGGACAGGGCCGTGAAGACCTCGATGCCCAGGCCCTCCCAGGTGTGCAGCAGCACCGAGTTGCCCGCGGCCCGGACCAGTTCGCGGTGGAAGGCCACCGTGTGCCGCACCTGGGCCGTCCCGTCGGACCTGCGGTCGGCGTCGTACAGCGCCGTCACGTGCGGTTCCAGGGCCGAGCAGTCCTCCGCGAGGTGGCCGGCCGCCAGCTCCGCCGCGATGGCCTCCAGACCGGCGCGCACGGGGTAGCTCTCCTCCAGGTCGGCCGCGGTCAGATTGCGGACGCGCACGCCCTTGTTCGGCGCGGACTCGATCAGGCGCAGCGACTCCAGCTCGCGCAGGGCCTCCCGGACGGGGGTCTGGCTGACCTCCAGCTCGGTGGCGATACGGCGCTCCACGATGCGCTCGCCCGGCTGCCAGCGCCCGCTGACGATCCCCTCCACGATGTGCTCGCGGATCTGTTCGCGCAGCGAGTGGACGACGGGCGCGGTCATGAGGGCTCCTCGGTCGAGGCGATTGACGTTTAGACAATACGGGGGTCGCTCCGCGGGGTGGGGGGCTGAGACGGGGCTGCCGTGCAGGTGAGATGAGAGTTACACAATGGCTCGGTGCGTTGTGTTGTTGCGCGGGTGCGGCGCCGTCGTGGTCGCTCGCGCAGTTCCCCGCGCCCCCTTTTTTTCGGGCTGCGCCCTCAAAAGATCGATGCCCTTGCCCGGGGATTCCGGGCAAGGGCATCGAACAGTCAGTCGCCGCGGGCTGTTACAGACCCAGCTCGACCTCGAACTCGCCTGCTTCCAGGATGGCCTTGACGGCCGTCAGGTAGCGGGCCGCGTCGGCGCCGTCGACCAGGCGGTGGTCGTAGGACAGGGTCAGGTACGTCATGTCGCGGACGCCGATGACCGTGCCCTCCTCGGTCTCGATGACGGCCGGGCGCTTGACCGTGGCACCGATGCCGAGGATCGCGACCTGGCCCGGCGGCACGATGATCGTGTCGAACAGCGCGCCGCGCGAACCGGTGTTGGAGATGGTGAAGGTCGCGCCGGACAGCTCGTCCGGGGTGATCTTGTTGGCGCGGACCTTGCCGGCCAGCTCCGCCGTGGCCTTCGCGATGCCGGCGATGTTGAGGTCGCCCGCGTGCTTGATGACCGGGGTCATCAGGCCCTTCTCGGAGTCCACCGCGATTCCGACGCTCTCGGAGTCGAAGTAGGTGATCGTGCCCTCGGCCTCGTTGATCCGGGCGTTGATGACCGGGTGGGCCTTCAGCGCCTGGGCCGCCGCCTTCACGAAGAACGGCATCGGGGAGAGCTTGACGCCCTCGCGCGCGGCGAAGGAGTCCTTGGCCTGGGCGCGCAGGCGCATCAGGCGGGTGACGTCGACCTCGACGACCGAGGACAGCTGGGCCTGCTCGCGCAGGGCCTTGACCATGTTGTCGCCGATGACCTTGCGGATCCGCGGCATCTTCACGGTCTGGCCGCGCAGCGGGGAGACCTCCAGCGCCGGGGCCTTCTTCGCGGCGGGCGCGGCGGCGGCCGGAGCCGGGGCCGGGGCAGCGGCGGCGGCCTTCGCGGCCTCGGCCGCGGCGACGACGTCCTGCTTGCGGACGCGGCCACCGACGCCGGTGCCCTTGACGGCGGCGAGGTCGACGCCGTGCTCGGCGGCGAGCTTGCGCACCAGCGGGGTGACGTACGCGCCGTCGTCACCGGCGGGCGCGGTGGGCGCCGGAGCCGGGGTGACCGGGGCCGGAGCGGCCGGCGCGGGCGCCGGGGCGGCCGGAGCCGGAGCGGCCGGGGCCGGGGCGGCGGCGGGAGCGGCCGGGGCGGGAGCCGGGGCCGGGGGAGCCGCGGGGGCGGCCGGGGCGGCGGGAGCCGGGGCAGCGGCGGCGGGCGCCGGAGCGGCCGGGGCCGGAGCTGCGGCGGGGGCCGCGCCGGGAGCGCCGACGACGGCCAGCTTGGCGCCGACCTCGGCGGTCTCGTCCTCGGCGACCACGATCTCCAGGAGCACACCGGCGACCGGGGAGGGGATCTCGGTGTCGACCTTGTCCGTGGAGACCTCGAGCAGCGGCTCGTCGGCCTCGACGGAGTCGCCGACCGACTTCAGCCAGCGGGTCACGGTGCCCTCGGTGACGGACTCGCCGAGCGCGGGCAGGACCACGTCCGTGCCGGTGGCGCCGCCGGCCGGGGCCGCGGGGGCGGCCGGAGCCTCGGGCGCCGGGGCGGGCGCGGCGGGGGCCTCGGCCACGGGGGCCGGGGCGGCGGGCGCCGGAGCCGCGGCGGGCTCGGTGGCCGGAGCGGGAGCGGCGGCCGGGGCGCCCGTGCCGTCGTCGATCAGGGCCAGCTCGGCGCCGACCTCGACGGTCTCGTCCTCGGCGACCTTGATGGAGGCCAGCACACCGGCGACCGGGGAGGGGATCTCGGTGTCGACCTTGTCGGTCGAGACCTCGAGCAGCGGCTCGTCGGCCTCGACGCGTTCACCCTCGGCCTTCAGCCAGCGGGTGACAGTGCCCTCGGTGACGCTCTCGCCGAGCGCCGGAAGGGTTACGGAAACCGCCATGGTTTCGGTTGCTCCTTACGAGTTGCGGAAGTCTGTGTCGTCGCGTTCGTCGACCGAGGGGTCAGTCGTGCGAGTGGAGGGGCTTGCCGGCCAGGGCCAGGTGGGCCTCGCCGAGCGCCTCGTTCTGCGTCGGGTGGGCGTGGATGAGCTGGGCGACCTCGGCCGGCAGCGCCTCCCAGTTGTAGATCAGCTGGGCCTCGCCGACCTGCTCGCCCATGCGGTCGCCGACCATGTGGACGCCGACCACGGCACCGTCCTTGACCTGGACGAGCTTGATCTCGCCCGAGGTGTTCAGGATCTTGCTCTTGCCGTTGCCCGCCAGGTTGTACTTCAGAGCGACGACCTTGTCCGCGCCGTAGATCTCCTTGGCCTTGGCCTCGGTGATGCCCACGGAGGCGACCTCCGGGTGGCAGTACGTGACCCGCGGGACACCGTCGTAGTCGATCGGGACGGTCTTCAGACCGGCCAGGCGCTCCGCCACCAGGATGCCCTCGGCGAAGCCGACGTGCGCGAGCTGGAGCGTGGGGACCAGGTCGCCGACCGCGGAGATCGTGGGGACGTTCGTCCGCATGTACTCGTCGACCAGGACGTAACCGCGGTCCATGGCGACACCCTGCTCCTCGTAGCCGAGGCCCTGGGAGACCGGGCCGCGGCCGACGGCGACGAGGAGGACCTCCGCCTCGAACTCCTTGCCGTCGGCGAGGGTGACCTTGACGCCGTCCTGGGTGTACTCGGCCTTGGAGAAGAAGGTGCCGAGGTTGAACTTGATGCCGCGCTTGCGGAAGGCGCGCTCCAGCAGCTTGGAGGAGTTCTCGTCCTCGACCGGGACGAGGTGCTTCAGGCCCTCGACGACGGTGACGTCCGAGCCGAAGGACTTCCACGCCGACGCGAACTCGACGCCGATGACACCGCCGCCGAGGATGATCGCGGACTTGGGCACGCGGTCCAGGACGAGGGCGTGGTCGGAGGAGATGATGCGGTCGCCGTCGATCTCCAGGCCCGGCAGCGACTTCGGCACGGAGCCGGTCGCCAGCAGGACGTGGCGGCCCTGGATGCGCTGCCCGTTCACGTCGACGGAGGTCGGCGAGGACAGCCGGCCCGTCCCCTCGACGTACGTGACCTTGCGGGAGGCGATCAGCCCCTGGAGGCCCTTGTACAGGCCCGAGATGACACCGTCCTTGTACTTGTGGACGGCGGGTACGTCGATGCCCTCGAAGGTGGCCTTGACGCCGAACTGCTCGCTCTCGCGGGCCTGGTCGGCGATCTCGCCCGCGTGCAGCAGGGCCTTGGTGGGGATGCAACCCCGGTGCAGGCAGGTGCCGCCGACCTTGTCCTTCTCGATCAGGGCGACGTCCAGACCCAGCTGCGCTCCGCGCAGGGCCGCGGCGTAACCACCGCTGCCACCGCCGAGGATCACTAGGTCGAAAACGGTGCTGGCGTCGTTCGCCACGTCACGTCCTCCATGCATGTGCGCCACGCCGGTCGTCGGTGACCGGTCGGCGGCTGGTGTCCGGCCGCTCTGTCTTCGGCCCTGTGGTGGGGGCCCTGTCCTGCCGAGCCCCATCTTCGCACTTGTCGGAGGCGATCGAGACGCCGGGCCGGGGTGTGAGACACCCCACGTCCCCCTGTCAAGCATCGCTTTAGAGCCAACCGGAGCGCCCCGAAGGGGCGCGGGGAACTGCGCGATCAGCCACAACAGGCCCGCAGTCGCCCGCGCTCCGTCGTTCCCTGGCTAGGAGGCGAGTGCCCCGTCGGCCGCCAGCTCGGCCAGCCGCACCAGCGTCCGCACCGCGGACCCCGTACCGCCCTTGGGCGTGTAGCCGAAGGGTCCCTGTTCGTTGAAGGCCGGGCCGGCGATGTCGAGGTGCGCCCAGGTGATGCCCTCGCCCACGAACTCCCGCAGGAACAGTCCGGCGACCAGCCCGCTGCCCATCCGCTCGCCCATGTTGGCGATGTCCGCCGTGGCCGAATCCATGCCCTTGCGCAGGTGCTCGGGCAGCGGCATCGGCCACGACTCCTCGCCGACCTCCGCGGCGGCGTCGACGATCGTCGCGCGGAACGCGTCGTCGTTGGCCATGACGCCGAAGGTCCGGCTGCCCAGCGCCAGCACCATCGCGCCGGTCAGCGTCGCCACGTCGACGATCGCGTCCGGCTTCTCCGCGGAGGCCGCCCACAGCGCGTCGGCCAGGACCAGCCGGCCCTCGGCGTCCGTGTTGAGGACCTCGACGGTCTTGCCGCTGTACATGCGCAGCACGTCGCCGGGGCGCACCGCGGAGCCCGACGGCATGTTCTCGGCCAGCGCCAGCCAGCCGGTGAGGTTGACCTGGAGACCCAGCCGGGCGGCGGCGACGACCGCGGCGAACACGGCGGCGGCACCGCTCATGTCGCACTTCATCGTCTCGTTGTGCCCGGCGGGCTTGAGGGAGATGCCGCCCGAGTCGTAGGTGATGCCCTTGCCGACGAAGGCGAGGCTCCTGGTCGCCTTCGGGTGCGTGTAGGACAGCTTGACCAGGCGCGGGGCGGACGCGGAGCCGCTGCCGACGCCGAGGATGCCGCCGTAGCCGCCCTTGGTGAGGGCCTTCTCGTCAAGCACCTGGATCTTGAGCCCGTGCTCCTTGGCCGCGGTCTGCGCGACGGCCGCGAACGCCGCCGGGTCCAGGTCGTTCGGCGGGGTGTTGATCAGGTCGCGGGCGCGGTTGAGCTCCTCGGCGACCGCGGTGGCGCGCTCCAGGGCGGCCTTGTGGGCCGCGTCGCGGGGCTTGCCACCGAGCAGCGCGGCCTCGCCGAGCGGGGCCTTGCCGTTCTTGGCCTTCGGGGTGCCGTTCTCCTTGTAGGTGTCGAAGGAGTAGGCGCCGAGGAGCACGCCCTCGGCGACGGCGCCGACCGCGGCGGCGTCGGCCAGGGGCAGCGCGAAGGCGGCCTTCTTGGTCCCGCCGAGCGCGCGGGCGGCGACACCGGCCGCCCTGCGCAGCGCCTCGGTGTCGGGGGCGGCGTCCTTCGCGGGCTCCGCGCCCAGGCCCACGGCCACCACGAGGGGGGCCTTGAAACCGGCCGGGGCGGGCAGCTTGGTCACCTCGCCCTCGGCACCGGAGGCGCCGAGGGTCTCCAGGACGCCGGCGAGGCCGCCGTCGTAGGCCTTGTCCACGGCCTCGGCGCCGGGCGCGACGACAAGGCCCCCGGACTTGGACGCGGCGCCCTTGGAGACGCCGACGACGATCGCGTCGGCCCGCAGGCCGGGCGCCGCGGCGGTGCTGAGAGTGAGAGCAGTCACGGTGGTGAAATCTCGCTTCCAATGTGAAGTTGCTGTGGTCGAGCGGGTGGGTCGACCGGGCCCGGGAGCCGACCCTAGAGCTGTCGCGCGGGTGCGTCCTCACCGGGGCCTTCACTGTGTCGGCGAACACCCGGGACGAGCCTACGCGGGTGTGCGGGCCCGCTCGTTGCTGCGGTCGTTCACCTGCGTGTGGCGCAGCGGCAACGTTCCGCCCACGCGGTGTCGCGGTCCGGCGGCCCGTGTTCCGAACACCCCTTTGCCGTCGCGCAGTTGTCAGCTCCCCCGGCCGAGCGACAGCACCACGAGCGCGGTGGTCGCCGCGGTCTCCGCGAGCGCGCCGAAGACGTCGCCGGTCACTCCGCCGAAGCGGCGGACGCAGTGGCGCAGGAGGAGTTCGGCGGCGACGACGGCCGCCACGACCGCGAGGACGGTCCGGACGGCGTCGTACGCGCCGAGCGCCGTGCCGAGGCCGGCCGCCGCCGCGAGCACGGCCACCGTCGCCGCCGCCGCGCCGCCCCTCGGCACCACTCCGGCGACCGCCGCCCCCAGTCCCTCGGGCCGGGCGGCCGGCACGCCCGCGCGGGCGGCGAGGGTCAGCGCCAGCCGGGCGGCGGCGGCCGCGACGACCGCCGCGACGGCGCCCCGGGCCCAGGAGCCGCCGTACGCCTGGGCCAGCACCGCCACCTGCGCGAGCAGCGTGAACAGCAGCGTGAGGACCCCGAACGGTCCGATGTCCGACTGCTTCATGATCCGCAGCGCGTCCTCGGCGGGCTTCCCGCTGCCCAGCCCGTCGGCGGTGTCCGCGAGCCCGTCGAGGTGCAGGCCCCGGGTGAGGGCGGCCGGTACGGCGGCGGTCGCGACGGCGGCGAGCAGCGGGGCCGCGCCGAGGAACAGCAGCAGCCCGCCCAGCGCCGCCGCGCAGCCGCCGACCACGAGGCCGGCCAGCGGGGCGCAGAGCATGCCGCCGCGGGCCGCCGCGCGGTCCCAGCGGGTGACACCGACCGGCAGCACGGTCAGGGTGCCGAAGGCGAAGCGCAGGCCGTCGGGCCAGGGGGTCTTGGACACCGGCGCAGGTTACCCGGCGGTCAGGAGGGGGGCGTCCGAGCCCTGAGGATAAAGTGCGCATATGGGACCGTGGCTGTACCGGAACATCATTGAACCCGGCAAGCTCCCGCTGCTCCTCGCCCTCGCCGCGTTCGTCCTCACCTTCGTGGCCACCCGTGTCGTCACCCGGCTGATCCGGGCCGGCCGGGGTCCGTTCGGCAATGTCAGGGCGGGCGGGCTGCACATCCACCACGTGGTCCCCGGTGTCGTCCTCACCGTGATCGGCGGCTTCGGCGCCGTCGCGAGCGGCCGGCACGGCTTCGGCGCCTCCTGCTCCGCCGTCGTGTTCGGCGTCGGTGCCGGCCTGGTCCTCGACGAGTTCGCGCTGATCCTGCACCTCGACGACGTCTACTGGACCGAGGAGGGCCGCAAGAGCGTCGAGGTCGTCGTCCTCACCGCGGCGCTGGTCGGGCTGCTCCTCGCCGGGTTCGCCCCCTTCGGCGTCAACGACCTCTCGCAGGACGAGCTCCAGGACCGCGGCACCGCCATTGTCGGCGTCGTGGCCAACTTCCTCTTCGCCCTGCTCGCCCTCGGCAAGGGCAAGACCCGCACCGCGCTGTTCGGTGTGATCATCCCGGTCGTCGCCCTGGTCGGTGCCCTGCGGCTGGCCCGCCCCGGCTCCCCGTGGGCCCGCCGCTTCTACCGCCGCCGCCCCCGGGCCCGCTCCCGCGCCCTGCTGCGCGCCTACCGCCACGACCGGCGCTGGACGGGCCGGGCCCGCGCGTTCCAGGACTGGATCGGCGGCAAGCCCGATCCGGTGCGCGTCCCGGAGCGCCGCTGACCGGGTCCGGCCACCGGGGAGGTCCGCACGCGGGCGCGCAGCTCCGCCGCCGCGTACAGGAGGGCCACCGCCACCAGCGCGGCCAGGTGTTCCCGGCCCGCGAGGTTGTCCTTCACCAGGACCTCGGCCACCATCGCCAGGGCCACCGCGCCGGCCGTGACCCGGGCGCCGTAGCACCACCCCAGGTACACGGCGAGGCCCACCACGGCGGCCGACGGACCGGTGTCCACGACGTGGGCGTCCGAGGCGGGCAGACCCGGCGGAAGGTCCGGCCCGAGCGCGACGCCCACGCGCGCGTACAGCGTTCCGGCGAGCGTCGTCGTGTACGCCACGGCCAGGGTGCGCCGTCGGCCCAGGCACACCTCGGCGATCCCGAAGACCAGCAGAACCTGTGCGAGCGCGCCCCACACCGGCAGGTCGGGCGCGGGGACGAACAGCGACAGGGGAGTGCGCAGCAGGGCGAGCCAGAACGGGTCGGCGGCGCACACCGCGCCGACGTCCCGCACGAACCCGTACCCCCACGACCGGTGCTGCGCGACGTGCAGCACCGCCGTCAGACCGACCGCCGCCAGGGTCATCGGCACCGCCGCCGCGCGCCGCCGCAGCAGGGGCTCGCGCACGGCGGCGTACAGCGGCCCCCACTCGGTGCGGGCCCAGCGGCCCGGCCGTCTCATCCGGTGGTCCTCATCGACGCGTCTCCAGGTGCGTGCGGTGCAGCCACTTCGGCAGTCCCGGTGCCTCCAGGAACCCCTCGGCACGCGCCGAGGCGAGGGCGATGCGCGGCAGGTCCGCGCTCTTCTCGAACAGCAGGAAACGCGGTTCCCAGATGGGCCGGTACTTGGCGTTGGCCCGGTACAGCGACTCGATCTGCCACCAGCGTGAGAAGAAGCCGAGCAGCGACCGCCACAGCCGCAGCACCGGGCCGGCGCCGAGGCGCTCGCCACGTTCGAAGACCGACCGGAACATCGCGAAGTTGAGCGAGACCTGGCAGACCCCGATGCCCGGCGCCCCCTGGAGCAGGTTGATGACCATGAACTCCATCAGCCCGTTGTCGGACGCGCGGTCACGCCGCATCAGATCCAGGGACAGCCCGTGCGGACCCCACGGCACAAAGGACAGCAGTGCCCTCAACCCGCCCTCGGCGTCCCGGCATTCGACCAGGACGCAGCGCCCGTCGTCCGGGTCGCCGAGCCGGCCGAGCGCCATGCTGAACCCGCGTTCGGTGGCCCCGTCGCGCCAGTCGTCGGCCCGTTCCACGAAGCACGCCATCTCGTCGGCCGGCACGTCCTCGTGCCGCCGGACACACACCGTGTACCCGGCCCGCTTCACCCGGTTGTACGCCTGCCGCACGGTCCGCATCGCCCGCCCGTCCAGGGTGAACTCGGCGACCTCGACGACCGCCTCGTCGCCCAGCTCCAGCGCGTCCATGCCGTGCCGGGCGTACACCGTGCCCGCCTCCTCGCCCGCGCCCATCACCGCCGGGATCCAGCCGTGCGCGCGGGCCTCGGCGAGCCACGGCGCGATGGCGCCCGGCCATGCCTCGGGGTCGCCCAGCGGGTCGCCGGAGGCGAGGGAGACCCCGCCGACGACGCGGTACGCCACCGCCGCCTTGCCGGTCGGCGACCACACCACGCTCTTCTCCCGGCGCAGTGCGAAGTAGCCGAGCGAGTCGCGTTCGCCGTGCCGGTCGAGCAGTTCGCGCAGGTGCTTCTCGTCCTCCGCCGTCAGCGGGTCGACGGCCCTGCGGGAGCGGAAGGCGGCGTAGAACACGGCGAGGACCAGGACCGTGCTGAGCACGTTGATGACGACGTTGACCCAGTTGGGGGTGGAGACGGCGGGGAAGCGGGTCTCGTCCGCGGCGACGGAGACGAGGCGGAGGGTGCCGTAGTGCCAGCGCTCGGCGAAGGTCGAACTCCCGGCGTCCGGGGCGCGGTTGGTGAGCGTGACGAGGAGGGCCGCGAACAGGGAGGCGGCGAGTCCGCCGCCGAGGGCCACGGTGGCGGCGAGCCGGGGGTTGGAACGGTCGCCCTTGGCGTAGAACTCGCGGCGGCCGACGAGCAGGGCGGCGACGAAAGCGGCGGTGAGGACGAAGGAGATCCAGTTCTGGGCGTACGCGCGGATCTCCGGGTACGTCATGGCGGCGGCGAACAGGACGAGGAACGCTCCGCTCAGAGCCAGGTTGAGGATCCAGGCGGCGCGCTTGCGGCGGCGCATGGTGATGGCGAGGAACGCGGTGAACACACCGGAGGCGAAGCCGGCGGTCAGCAGGTACGGCGTGAAGAAGTCGGCCTGGTTGTGGCGCCGCACGTCCTGTCCGAGCGAGACCCACACGGCGCTGAGGAAGTTGACGAAGGCGACCGCCCGCAGGTACCAGACGGCGGCCGAGGCCCCCCACTCACCGGCACTCCGCCTCGCACGCCCATCACCCATAAAAAGTGATCATAGGCCCGCAAAGTAGGCAAAAGCGTCAATCGCTCGGTGTGATTCCCCCGCCGCGACGGCACGCACGAAAAGAGCCCTGCCGCCCGGGCGGCAGGACTCGTGGCCCCTTGGACCAGGTCAGTCGGACTTCTCCGGCGCCGCCGGCACCTCCGGTGTCTCCGGCACCTCCGGCAGTTCCGCCGACAACGATGCCGCCGCCTGCACCAGCGGCAGCGCCAGCAGCGCGCCCGCGCCCTCGCCCACCTTCACACCCTGGTCGAGCAGCGGCTCCAGCGCCATCCGGTCCAGCGCCTTCGCCTGCCCCGGCTCCCCGCTGTCGTGCCCCGCCAGCCACCAGTCCGGCGCCCGGAACGCCACCCGCTGGCCCACCAGGGCGCACGCCGCGCTCACCACCCCGTCCAGGATCACCGGCAGCTTCCGCACCGCGCACTGCAACAGGAACCCGGTCATGGCCGCGAGGTCCGCCCCACCCACCGTCGCGAGCAGCTGCAACTGGTCCCCGAGCACCGGCCGCGCCCGCCGCAGCGCGTCCCGGATCGCCGCGCACTTGCGCATCCACGCCAGGTCGTCGATCGGCCGGCCGCCGCGCCCGGTCACCACCGACGCGTCGGTCCCGCACAGCGCCGCGACCAGCACGGCCGCCGCCGTCGTCCCGCCCACGCTCACATCGCCGAGCACCACCAGGTCCGTACCGGAGTCGGCCTCCTCGTCGGCCACCGCGACCCCCGCCCGGAAGGCCGCCTCGGCCTCCTCCGGGGTCAGCGCGTCCTCCACGTCGATCCGCCCGCTGCCCCGCCGCACCCGGTGCCGTACGACCTCCTCGGGAAAGGCGTCAGGCGCGCAGTCCAGCGCCATGTCCACCACCCGCACCGGCACCCCGAGCCGCCGTGCGAGCACCGCCACCGGGCTGCCGCCCTCCAGCACCGCCCGCACCAGCTGCTCGGCACCGCCCGCGGGCCGCGCGGACACGTCCAGCTCGGCGATCCCGTGGTCCCCGGCGAACAGCACCACCCGCGGCCGCTCCACGGGCCGAACCGGAACCGCGCCCTGTGCCGCCGCCAGCCACTCACCCAGGTCGTCGAGCCGGCCCAGGGACCCGGGCGGCACGACCTGACGTTCCCGCCGCGCCTCGGCGTCACGGCGCACGCCCCCGTCGGGGCGCTCGATCAGATCGGAGAAGTCGTCGAGATTAAGCGAGCTCATTCGCCGAACAGTACCGGCAGCGCACGAACGCTTTCCCGGCACATCCGCACCACACCCGTACGGCCTCTTTGCAGCCAAGATCGCGATCCCATACGTTCCGTTTTGCAGTGGATTGTCGTACGAGATCGGGAGCCGTCCATGCCGCCGGAGCCGTCCACGCCACCCGCCCGGCGGACCACCGCCCCCTTCCACGAACCGCGCCGCGAGGACTGTCCCTGGTGCGGCTCCCGACGCCTGCGCACCCGGCTGCGCACCCCCGACCTGCGCTACCGCGCCCCCGGCACCTTCGTCGTCGACGAGTGCCGCGACTGCGCCCACGCCTTCCAGAACCCCCGCCTCACCCCGGAGGGCCTCGCCTTCCACCACCGGGACTTCTACGACGAGCACCTCGAACCCCTCGCCGAGCGCATCCGCTCCGCCCGCCGCCACCGGGGCGCCGCCCGCGCGGTGCTCCGCTCACCCGGCTTCCCCGAGCCGGAGAGCTGGCTCGACGTCGGCACCGGGCACGGGCGCTTCCCGGAGGCGGCGCGCGAACTGTTCCCGTACACCTCCTTCGACGGCGTCGACCCCACCCCGCGCGTGACCAAGGCGCGCGCGGCCGGGCGGATCGAGGAGGCGTACGTGGGCCGGCTGACCGATCCCCGGCTGACGGCCCGGCTGCGCGCCCGCTACGACGTCGTCAGCATGTTCCACCACCTCGAACACACCCCGGACCCGCGCGAGGAGATCCACGCCGCCCTCGCCGTCCTGCGCCCCGGCGGCCACCTCGTCGTCGAACTCCCCGACCCGCACAGCGCGTTCGGCGCCCTGCTCGGCAAGTGGTGGCTCCCGCACGGCCAGCCACGCCATCTGCACCTGATGCCGCTGGCCAACCTCCGCGCGGAACTGGAGACCCGGGGCTGCACGATCGTCGCCACCGACCGCCGCGCCGCCCACACCCCCTACGACCTGGCCGCCGCGCTCTCCCTGGCCCTCACCCACACCCTGCCCCGACCTCTGCTGCGGGCGGCCACCCCCCTGATCGCGGCCGCGACGGCCCTCGACCACGCGCTGGCCCCCCTCCTCAGCCGCACCCGCTTCGCCAACACGTACCGCCTGATCGCCCGGGTGGGCGCTCCGCTGGGGGCGGCGTGACGGGGGGTGCCGCTGGGTGTCGTCCGTCGTCCGCGGGCTTGTCGTGGCTGGTCGCGCCCGCGCGGCGGAGCCGCATATCGATGACAGCCCCGCGCCCCTTCGGGGCGCTCCTGTGCGGGGCGCTCCTCTGCGGGGCGTGCTTACGGTCGGGTGGTGGTCAGGCGCGCAGGGGGAGGGCCTGGCCGGCGATCAGCAGGAGGACGTGTTCGCACTCGTCGGCGAACGCCGCGTTCAGACGGCCCAGTTCGTCGCGGTAGCGGCGGCCGGACGCCGTCGCGGGCACGATCCCCGACCCCACCTCGTTCGACACGGCGACCACGGTCCGCCGGGTCGCGCGCACCGCCGCCGTCAGCTCCCGCACCCGCGCCCGCAGCGCCCGCTCCCCGCCCGTGGACCACTCGGCGTCGTCCCACGCCCCGACCGCGTCCATCGCGTCCGTCAGCCACAGCGACAGACAGTCGATCAGCAGCGGCGGCCCGTCCTGCGCCAGCAGCGGCACCAGGTCGCAGGTCTCCTCCGTACGCCAGGAACCCGGCCGCCGCTCCCGGTGCGCCGCCACCCGCGCCGCCCACTCCGTGTCCCCGTTGCGCGCGCCGCCCGTCGCCACGTACAGCACGTCCGGGAAGGATTCGAGGCGGCGCTCGGCCTCCACCGACTTGCCCGAGCGGGCGCCGCCCAGCACCAGTGTCCGCCGCGGCACGTCCGGCACCTCCTCGTACGCCCCCACCGCCAGCGTCGTCCCGTCCCTCACCGCCCGCGCACCGGCCGCCGCCAGCCGCCGCCGCAGCTCCGCGCCGGGCGGCACGTCGTGGTCGAGGTGCACCGCGACGACGTCCGTGGTCGGCCCGACCGCGCCCACCGCGCGCAGCCTGGCCACCGCGTCCGGCCGGCCCACGACGTCGGCGAGCACCATGTCGTACGTCTCCGCGGACCCCTCCTCCAGACCGGCAGGCGCCCCGCCCGGCGGCAGATACAGCAGCCGCTGCCCGCCGGGACCGGTCACCGCGTACCCGGTGCCGCCCGCGTCCATCGCCACCGCCCGCACCCGGTGGCCCGTCAGCAGCGTCAACTCCCGTCCGTCCGGCACCCGTACGGGTTGTGGCAGCCCGGCCGGGACCTCCACCGCGGGGCCGTCGTGCGGGTGGGACAGCAGCACCTGCCGCACCCCGCCCAGGGAACGGCCCGACCGCGCCGCCGCGAACGCCGCGCCCGGCGTGAGGTCCAGCAGCAGCGCCCCGTCCACGAGCAGCGCGGTCGCCGCGCGCGCGTCGGGCCCGAGCGCGGTCGCGCAGGCCGCGCAGGGGCAGTCGGGGCGGGGCAGGCCCGCGGGGGCACCGGTGCCGAGGAGTGTCAGTTCCACGCACCGATTTTCACCTGTCGCCGCAGGTCTTGCGCATCCGACTAGGCTGCGGGCAGGAGCCGGATCAAGGTCCGTCTCGGCTCTGCACGTGCTGACACCAGGGAGGCGTACATGGCGGCGTGGACGTGGCGGTTCGAGAAGGCCGACGGGACGGAGGTCCAGCCGGCGGTGCAGCCCGAGGAGTTCACCACGCAGGGGGACGCCGAGTCCTGGCTCGGGGAGCACTGGAAGGACCTCACGGCAGGCGGCGCCGACCAGGTACGACTCTTCGAGGACACCACGGAGATCTACGGCCCGATGAGCCTGCACGCCGAAGCGTCCTGACCCCCCCGGAGGGGCGGCCCAACAGGCCGCCCCCACCCCGGCCACATGCCACCCCGGCCACTCGTCACCCCGGCAAACCACGAACCCGCCGCGACGGCGCCCAGCCACTCACCACCCATTCGGCGGTGCCGAGCGGCCCTCGGCCGACGCGCAGCGTCAGGTCAGCCTCGTACCCCGCAGATGTGCAGCAGCGCCGCCACCCCCCGGTAGGGGTCCGTGCGGCCGGCGCGTTCCTCCGCCTCGATCACCGGGCCGAGCTCCGCGGGAACGACGTCCATGAGGTCGGTGAACACCCGCACCCCGTACCACGCGTGCAGCGGCGCCCCGATCCCGGCCAGCGTCGCCGTCACCGCCGCCAGCCGGTCCGCCCGGACCTCGGCCCCGGACCCGCCGCGGTACACGTCCGTGTCGAACGCGGCCAGCGCCCCGTCCCAGTCCCCGGACAGCCCCGGCCGCATCGCGAGCGCGTCCCCGTTGCGCACCAGCAGCGACAGCAGCCCCCCGGGCGCGAGCATCCGCGCGAGCCCCGCCAGCAGCGGATCGGGCTCCTCGACGTACATCAGCACCCCGTGGCACAGCACGAGGTCGAAACTCCCCGGCAGGAAATGGACACCCGTGTCCCGCCCGTCCCCCTGCACGATCCGCACCCGCTCGCGGATGCCCTCCGGCTCGCAGGCCAGCGTCTTCCGCGCGGCCGCGATCACCCCCGGGTCCTGCTCGACGCCGGTCACCTCGTGTCCCGCGCGGGCCAGCCGCAGCGCCTGCGCCCCCCGGCCCATCCCCACGTCGAGCACCCGCAGCCGCCGCCCGACCGGGAAGCGCCCGGCTATCTGCTCGTCGAGCTGCCGGGGCACCAGCTCCCGCCGGACGACATCACGCAGCGCGTCCTGCCCGGCCGACGGAACCCGCGCGGCGTCCTCGGGGAAGCACGCTGCGCTCAGGGCCGCTCTCCGCGCTTGACCTGCGGCTTCGGCAGCCGGAGCCGACGCATCTGGAGGGAGCGCATCAGGGCGTACGCCACGGCGCCACGGCGGTTCTCGTCGGGGAACCGCTCGGTGAGCCGCTTGCGCAGCCGGACGCCGGTGACGACCGAGTCCAGCACGATGAGCACGATCACGATGAGCCACAGCAGCAGCGCGATGCTCTGCACGCCCGGCGCCGGCACCACGCTGAGCACCAGGATCACCACGGCGAGCGGCAGGAAGAACTCCGCGACGTTGAAGCGGGAGTCGATCCAGGTGCGCGCGAACTTGCGGACCGGTCCCTTGTCCCGGGCCGGCAGATGGCGCTCGTCCCCACCCGCCAGCGCCTGGCGCTGGCGCTCCATCTGGGCACGCCGCTCGTCGCGCTGGCGCCGGGCGGCGTCCTTGCGCGTCACCGACGTGTTGGCCACGCTGCGGCGCTGGGACTGGGCCTCACTGCGCTTGGGCGTGGGGCGGCCCTTGGGGGCCTGCGGGTCACGGGTCTGCTTGGAGTCGGTCACCGCCGCCTTCGAGGCGGGGGCCTTCTCTTCCTTGGCACGGCTACGGAACACAAAACCCAAGGGTACGGGGTGGCCGGGGTTCGACCCCAGCCAGGCGGGGAACGATCCGGCAACACCGCTCGTCTGTAGGGGGACAGAGGGGACGTTGCAGACGGTTCGCCCGCCGGTACCCCGGGAGGCACCTACTCCTCACGCCGGAGCGGGAACGTACGCAGTCGTCCTTGGGGATGAGCGCATCCGTCCCCGAACAGTGCGGTAATGGAGGCAGGGCCCGTACTGTGGGTTCTGTCGCAGATCGGTGAGCCGGAGTCCGTCAGAAGGGGGCGCGCGAAGCCCATGAGCGGTGTCATGAAGCGTATGGGGATGATCTTCCGCGCGAAGGCGAACAAGGCCCTTGACCGGGCCGAGGACCCGCGCGAGACCCTCGACTACTCGTACCAGAAGCAACTGGAGCTGCTCCAGAAGGTCCGCCGCGGCGTCGCCGACGTGGCCACCTCCCGCAAGCGCCTCGAACTCCAGCTGAACCAGCTCCAGCAGCAGTCCTCCAAGCTGGAGGACCAGGGCCGCAAGGCGCTCGCTCTGGGCCGTGAGGATCTGGCCCGAGAGGCGCTGTCCCGCCGCGCCGCCCTCCAGCAGCAGGTGACGGACCTGGAGACGCAGCACTCGACCCTCCAGGGCGAGGAGGAGAAGCTCACCCTGGCGGCACAGCGACTCCAGGCCAAGGTCGACGCCTTCCGTACGAAGAAGGAGACGATCAAGGCGACGTACACCGCCGCCCAGGCCCAGACGCGCATCGGCGAGGCGTTCTCCGGCATCTCCGAGGAGATGGGCGACGTCGGCCTGGCCATCCAGCGCGCCGAGGACAAGACCGCCCAGCTCCAGGCGAGGGCCGGCGCGATCGACGAACTGCTCGCCTCCGGCGCCCTCGACGACCCCTCGGGCATGGCCAAGGACGACATCCAGGCCGAGCTGGACCGCCTCTCCGGCGGCACGGACGTGGAGCTGGAGCTCCAGCGCATGAAGGCGGAGCTGGCCGGGGGCACCTCCGGTCAGCAGCAGGCCATCGAGGGCGGCTCCGGCGAGCAGCAGTCCCCGCAGCAGCAGCCGCAGGACACCCCCCGCTTCGACAAGCAGTAGCCGACCGCCTGGAGGGCGAGATGGCCGACATGGTCGTACGGATCATGGGGGAGGGACAGCTGAGGCTGGCCGCCGGCCACCTCGCTGCGCTCGACGCACTCGACGACGAACTCCTGGCCGAGATGGAGAACGGCGACGGACCCGGCTTCCGTCGCACCCTCCAGGCCCTGCTGACCAAGGTCCGCGACCTGGGCGAGCCCCTGCCGGACGACGCCCTCGAACCGTCGGACCTCATCCTGCCGTCGCCGGACGCGACACTGGACGAGGTGCGTTCCCTGCTCGGCGACGACGGACTGATCCCGGGCTGACCGCACGGCCGGCCCGGGAGCGGTGACGGCGTCAGCCCAGGGTGAACCAGGTGCTGCGCGACTTCTGCCACTCCGGGTGGGAGAGGTCCTTCGCCTGGACGCCGTCGCCGTACAGGTCGGCGTCACCGTCGTCGGTGATCAGCTGCACGCGCGCGCCCGACGTACCGCCCGAGGGCACGGACACGATGGACTCCCAGCCGCCCGCGTCCGAGGTCGGCAGGTCCAGCACCTTCACCGGCTGGTGGCCGGCCGTCCCGTCCCAGGAGTAGACGGCGTACGGGTCGCTGTTGTCGTCCGCCGCCCAGGAACCGGCGAGGATCAGGAACTGCCCCTGGTCGTTCCGGCGCAGGTCCCGGATCGACAGTCCGCCGAGGTCCAGCTCGACGGGCGTACCGAAGGTGGCCTTGGTGTCCTGCGCGACCTTGTCGTAGTTGGTGACCGGCACGATCAGCGCCTTGCCGCCCGCCTTCGGCGGGACCAGCGGCGCCCGGAAGCCGACGTACGCGGTGGTGGTGCTGCCCGGCGCGAACTCCAGGCCCTCCACGTTGAAGCCGTCGATCTGCTTGGGCACCTCGCCGTCGGCGGTGCCGGCCGCGAAGCCGTAGCGGTTGCCGTTGGCCTTGTCCCAGGCGACCAGGTCGTCGCGCAGCCGGTGTCCTGCGGTGCCGAAGGTCAGCGCGGTGGACGCGCCCGAGCCGGACACCTTGGTGGTGAAGACGGTGTTGCGGTCGGCCTTGTACTCGCCGTCCTTGTTGTTGCCGAGCGAACCCGTCCAGTAGATCGTGTCGCCGACGCGGGCCGCGCCCTCGATGTCGACCTCCTTGTCGGCGTCCAGCTTGCCGTCCAGGTCCCAGGTCTTCACCGGGGCGCCGGAGGCGGAGCCGTCGTAGAGGCGCAGGGTGTTGTCCTCGTCGTTGGCGACGACGACGTAACCGCCGCCGACGTCGACCGCGGCGGAGGCGTCCGAGGCGCCGGTGAGGTAGCGGGCGTCGGCCGAGCGCTGCACGGCGGGCGAGGCGGCGTAGTGCAGGGTCGTCGTCGCGGTCTTGCCGCCGGCGCCGGTCACCTTGAGGGTGAGGTCGGTGTAGCCCCGGGTGTGCGCGGTGACCGCCAGGGTGCGGGCGGCGCCGGTGCCGGTGACCTGGACGTCGGTGGTGGCCGCGACCGACGTCTTGCTGCTCTTGGTGGCCGTGACGGTCAGCGCCGAGACGTCCGCTCCGCTCTGCGCGACGGTCACCGTGACCGTGGGGTCACCGGTGCTGCCCACGGCGCCCGACAGATAGGCGGCCGACAGCTTGATGGTCGGGGTGCCGGGCGTCGCTGCCTGCGCGGGGGAGACCAGGCCCGTTGCCGTTGCCAGCGCGACCGCCACGGCCGGCCAGAGCACCCGGCGGGAGGGCGAGGAATGAGGGCGCACGGTGGCTGCCTTTCGTCGACGGGAGCGGCCGGCCGGGGTGGCGCGGACGCCGTCGAGAAG
Organism: Streptomyces sp. NPDC026672; assembly: GCF_040638185.1. Taxonomy (NCBI): domain Bacteria; kingdom Bacillati; phylum Actinomycetota; class Actinomycetes; order Kitasatosporales; family Streptomycetaceae; genus Streptomyces; species Streptomyces sp. NPDC026672. The sequence goes on along the minus strand of NZ_JBEZXS010000013.1, from coordinate 168,730 downwards.
GCTGAGCACACCGGGCCAACAAGAGGCGACCTGTACACGTCATGATCGCGAACAGCGTCCGACACCTGACGCCCGTCCGGCCGCGCCCGGTGACGGGCGCCCAGGCCAGGGCGGTCCGGCCGGGCACCCCCGCACACGGCTGACCGCCACCCGCCCGGCGCCGTACTGTGCAGGACGTGAGCACTCTGGAACGCGCCCGCTGCGGTGTGAAGGCCCACCCCCTCGCCCTGGACGCGGGCATCGCGGCCGCCGTCCTGGTGTGCATGGTCGTCGGCTCCTTCGTCGTGCCCCGCGGCGAGAACGGCGTCACCTGGGGCGTCCGCACGCCCGACCCGCTCAGCCTCGTCCTGATGACCCTCGGCGCCGCCGCCCTCGTGCTCCGGCGCCGGTTCCCGCGCACGGTGCTCGCCGTCACCGGCGGTGTCGCCCTCGTCGAGAGCGTCACCGGCGACCCCCGCGCCCCCGTCGCGATGTCCGCCGTCATCGCCCTCTACACGGTCGCCGCCACCACCGACCGCTCCACCACCTGGCGCGTCACCCTGATCACCATGGTCGTGCTCACCGCCGCCGCCATGCTCGCCGGGCCCCTGCCCTGGTACGCGCAGGAGAACCTCGCGATCGCCGCCTGGACCGGCATCGGCGCCACCGCGGGGGACGCCGTCCGCAGCCGCCGCGCCGTCGTACGGGCCATCCGGGAACGCGCCGAACGCGCCGAACGCACCCGCGAGGAGGAGGCCCGCCGCCGCGTCGCCGAGGAACGCCTGCGCATCGCCCGCGACCTGCACGACGTCGTCGCCCACCACATCGCGCTGGTCAACGTCCAGGCCGGGGTCGCGGCCCACGTCATGGACAAGCGCCCCGACCAGGCCAAGGAGGCCCTCGCCCACGTCCGCGAGGCCAGCCGCTCCGCCCTCAACGAACTGCGCGCCACCGTCGGCCTGCTGCGCCAGTCCGGTGACCCCGAGGCCCCCACCGAACCCGCGCCCGGCCTCAACCGCCTCGAAGAACTCGCCGGCACCTTCCGCAGCGCCGGCTACCACGTCGAGGTCGCACGCGCCGACCAGGACACCACCCTGCCCGCCGCCGTCGACCTGGCCGCCTACCGGATCATCCAGGAGGCCCTGACCAATGTGCAGAAGCACGCGGGGCCGGACGCCACCGCCGAGGTCAGCGTCGTACGCGTCGGAGCGAACGTCGAGGTCACCGTGCTCGACGACGGCCCCGGCGGGGACAAGGGCGCGGCGGCGGCCGGAGGCGACGCGGCGTACCGCCCCCACGGCGCGGCCGGCCCGTACGACGCGGACGGCGCCCCGGCGGCGGGCGGCGGACACGGGCTGCTCGGCATGCGCGAACGCGTCACCGCCCTGGGCGGCACCCTCACCACCGGTCCCCGGTACGGGGGCGGCTTCCGCGTCCATGCGATCCTGCCCGTCAAGACCCGCACCGCCACGAGCGGAGAACCGGCGTGACGGGGGAGCCCGGGTGACGCGCCGTCGCGCGCGCCGCCCCGGCCGAGGAGCCCGCACGACCGTCCGCACCACCGCCCCCGGGGAGACCGCATGACCATCCGTGTCCTGCTCGCCGACGACCAGGCCCTGCTGCGCAGCGCCTTCCGCGTGCTCGTCGACTCGGAGCCCGACATGGAGGTCGTCGGCGAGGCGTCCGACGGCGCCGAGGCGCTGCGACTGGCCAAGGAGCACCGCGCCGACGTCGTCCTCATGGACATCCGCATGCCCGGCACCGACGGTCTCGCCGCCACCCGCATGATCGGCGCCGACCCCTCCCTCGCCCACGTCCGCGTCGTCATCCTCACCACCTTCGAGGTCGACGACTACGTGGTGCAGGCGCTGCGCGCGGGCGCCTCCGGCTTCCTCGGCAAGGGCTCCGAGCCCGAGGAACTCCTCAGCGCCATCCGGGTCGCCGCCGGCGGCGAGGCCCTGCTCTCCCCGGCCGCCACCAAGGGCCTCATCGCCCGCTTCCTCGCCCAGGGCGACGGGTTCGACGGCCCGGGACCGGTCGGCTCCGAACGCCTCGACGCGCTCACCGTCCGTGAGCGCGAGGTCCTGGTCCAGGTCGCGGGCGGCCACTCCAACGACGAGATCGCCGAACGCCTCGAAGTCAGCCCGCTCACCGTGAAGACGCACGTCAACCGGGCCATGGCCAAGCTCGGCGCCCGCGACCGCGCCCAGCTGGTGGTCATCGCGTACGAGTCGGGACTGGTACGCCCGAGGATGGACTGACCTCCACCTCGGCATACTGCGGCCGGAGTAGGCCCCCCGGTCGGAAATGGACCTGGGGCCTACGATTCCGCGGCCCCGCATGGCCCATGGTGTTGGGGTGGGTGCTCATCCGTGCCCGTTCTGCCGCCGCTCACAGAAGAGAGACGCTGACCCATGTCCTGGCTGTCGAGATTCAGCCTCGCGCAACGGGCCCTGATCGGGCTGATGTCCCTCATCGTGCTGGTCTTCGGGGCGATCGCGATACCCCAGATCAAGCAGCAGTTGCTGCCGACCATCGACCTGCCGATCGTCTCGGTGGTCGCCCCCTTCCAGGGTGCCTCGCCCGACGTCGTCGAGAAGCAGGTCGTCGAACCCCTGGAGAGCAACATCCAGGGTGTCGACGGGGTCACCGGCGTGACCTCCACCGCCTCCGAAGGCACCGCCGTGATCATGGTGTCCTTCGACTACGGCAACGACACCAAGCGGATCGTCACCGACGTCCAGCAGGCGGTCAACAGGGCCCGCCCGTCGCTGCCCGACGACGTGGAGCCGTCGGTCGTCTCCGGCTCCACCGACGACCTGCCCGCCGTCGTCCTCGCGGTCACCTCGGACAAGGACCAGCAGGCCCTCGCCGACCAGCTCGACACGACGGTCGTCCCCGCCCTCAAGAACATCGAAGGCGTCGGCCGCGTCCAGGTCGGGGGCGTGCGTGAGCTCCAGGTCGCCGTCACCCCCGACGACGGGAAACTGGCGAGCGCGGGCCTCACCTCCGCGGACCTCGGCAAGGCACTCCAGGCGGGCGGCGCGACCGTCCCGGCCGGCTCCTTCGACGAGGACGGCGCCAACCGCACCGTCCAGGTCGGCGGCGGCTTCACCTCGGTGCAGCAGATCGAGGACCTGCGGGTCACCGGCGCGCAGGGCGGCAAGCCGGCGCGCCTCGGCGACATCGCCACCGTGCGCCAGCAGCCCGCCCCGGCCACCTCCATCACCCGCACCGACGGGCGGCCCAGCCTCTCCGTCAACGTCACCATGGACCGTGACGGCAGCGCCGTCTCCATCTCCGACGCGGTCAAGGACAAGCTGCCCGGCCTGCGCGAGGACCTGGGCTCCGGCGCGACGCTCACCGTCGTCAGCGACCAGGGCCCGGCCGTCTCCAAGTCCATCGACGGCCTCACCACCGAGGGCGCGCTCGGCCTGCTCTTCGCGATCCTGATCATCCTGGTCTTCCTCGCGTCGATCCGTTCGACGCTGGTGACCGCGGTGTCCATCCCGCTGTCCGTGGTCCTCGCCCTGATCGTCCTGTGGACGCGCGGCCTGTCCCTGAACATGCTGACGCTGGGCGCGCTGACCATCGCCATCGGCCGTGTCGTCGACGACTCGATCGTGGTCCTGGAGAACATCAAGCGCCACCTCGGCTACGGCGAGGAGCGCCAGTCCGCGATCATCACCGCCGTCCGCGAGGTCGCCGGCGCGGTCACCTCCTCCACCCTCACCACGGTCGCCGTCTTCCTGCCGATCGGCCTGGTCGGCGGCATGGTGGGCGCGCTGTTCGGCTCGTTCAGCCTCACGGTGACGGCCGCCCTGCTGGCCTCGCTGCTCGTTTCGCTGACGGTCGTGCCGGTCCTGTCGTACTGGTTCCTGCGCGCCCCGAAGGGCACCCCCGAGGACGCCGACGAGGCCCGCCGCCAGGCCGAGGAGAAGGAGGAGCGCAGCCGTCTCCAGCGCGTCTACGTCCCCGTCCTGCGCTTCGCGACCCGCCGCCGCCTCACCAGCGTGCTCATCGCGGTCGTCGTCCTGATCCTCACCTTCGGCATGAGCGGACTGCTCAAGACGAACTTCTTCGACCAGGGCGACCAGGAGGTCCTCAGCGTCAAGCAGGAGCTGAAGCCCGGCACCAGCCTCGCCGCCACCGACGAGCAGGCCCGCCGCGTCGAGAAGCTGATCGCCTCGATCGACGGCGTCAAGGACTACCAGGTCACCGTCGGTGGCTCCGGCTACCTCGCGGCCTTCGGCGGCGGCACCGGCACCAACCAGGCGACCTACCAGGTCATGCTGAAGGACGCGTCGGCCTACGAAGACGTGCAGAAGCACCTGGAGGACGGGCTCGCCGACCTCAAGGGCGTCGGCACCACCACCATCTCCTCCGGCGGCGGCTTCGGCAACCAGGACCTCAGCGTCGTCGTGAAGGCGTCCGACGCGGACGCCCTGCGCAAGGGCGCCGAGCAGGTGCGCAAGGCCGTGGCCGGGCTCGACGACGTCACCGACGTCACCAGCGACCTGGCGCGCAGCGTGCCGCGGATCTCGGTCAAGGCCAACGCCAAGGCCGCCGCGGCGGGCCTCGACGACCAGACGCTGGGCGGAGCCGTGGCCCAGGCGGTGCGGGGCACCACCTCGGGCAAGGTCGTCCTGGACGGCACCGAGCGCGACATCGTGGTGCGCTCCGCCAGGCCCGCGACCACCCTCGCCGAGCTGCGGAACGTCAAGGTGGGCCCGGCCAGGCTCAGCGACATCGCCACCGTGAAGCTGGTCGACGGGCCGGTGTCGATGACCCGGATCGACGGTCAGCGCGCCGCGACCATCACCGCCAAGCCGACCGGTGACAACACCGGCGCGGTCAGCACCAAGCTCCAGGCCGAGATCAAGGCGCTGAAGCTCCCGGCGGGCACCACGGCCGAGATCGGCGGTGTCACCTCCGACCAGGACGACGCGTTCAAGAACCTGGGCCTCGCCATGCTGGCCGCCGTCGCGATCGTGTTCATGCTGCTGGTCGCCACGTTCCGCTCGCTGATCCAGCCGCTGATCCTGCTGGTGTCCATCCCGTTCGCGGCGACGGGCGCGCTCGGTCTGCTGGTCGTCACCGGCACCCCGATGGGCGTCCCGGCGATGATCGGCATGCTGATGCTGATCGGCATCGTGGTCACGAACGCGATCGTCCTTATCGACCTCATCAACCAGTACCGCAACCAGGGGTACGGCGTCGTGGAGGCCGTGATCGAGGGTGGCCGGCACCGGCTGCGGCCCATCCTGATGACGGCCCTGGCGACGATCTTCGCGCTGCTCCCGATGGCGCTGGGCGTCACGGGCGAGGGCGGCTTCATCGCCCAGCCGCTCGCGGTGGTCGTCATCGGCGGTCTGATCACGTCGACGCTGCTCACGCTGCTGCTCGTGCCGACGCTCTACACGATGCTGGAGCTCCGCAAGGAGCGCCGCGCGGCGAAGCGCGAGGCCAAGCGGGCGGCCGCCAGCGGTGAGCCCGAGATCAGGGAGCCGGTGGGCGTGTAACGCTCCCCGCACACCCGGAGGGGCCCGTCGCCGTCAGGCGCCGGGCCCCTTTTCCGTTGCACACCGCCTCGCGGCCCTACGGCAGGGCGAGCATCCGCTCCAGGGCCAGCTTGGCGTACTTCTCCGTCTCCGGGTCCACCGAGATGCGGTTGACGAGCTTGCCCTCGGCCAGGGACTCCAGGGTCCACACCAGGTGCGGCAGGTCGATGCGGTTCATCGTCGAGCAGAAGCACACCGTGCGGTCCAGGAAGACGATCTCCTTGTCCTCCGGGGCGAAACGGTTCGCCAGCCGCCGTACGAGGTTCAGCTCCGTCCCCACGGCCCACTTGGACCCGGCCGGCGCCTCCTCCAGCGTCCTGATGATGTGCTCCGTCGAGCCGACGTGGTCGGCCGCGGCCACCACCTCGTGCCGGCACTCCGGGTGCACCAGCACGTTCACACCGGGGATGCGCTCGCGCACCTCGTTCACCGAGTCCAGGCCGAACCGCCCGTGCACCGAGCAGTGCCCGCGCCACAGGATCATCCTCGCGTCCCGCAACTGCTGCGCCGTGAGGCCGCCGCCCGGCTTGTGCGGGTTGTAGACCACGCAGTCCTCCAGGGACATCCCCATGTCCCGGACCGCGGTGTTGCGCCCGAGGTGCTGGTCGGGCAGGAACAGCACCTTCTCGCCCTGCTGGAAGGCCCACTCCAGGGCCCGCCGGGCGTTGGACGACGTGCAGATCGTGCCGCCGTGCCGGCCGGTGAACGCCTTGATGTCCGCGGAGGAGTTCATGTACGAGACCGGTACGACCCGGTCGGCGACGCCCGCCTCGGTCAGCACGTCCCAGCACTCGGCGACCTGCTCGGCCGTCGCCATGTCCGCCATGGAGCACCCGGCGGCGAGGTCGGGCAGGACGACCTTCTGCTCGTCGGAGGTCAGGATGTCCGCCGACTCCGCCATGAAGTGCACACCGCAGAACACGATGTACTCGGCCTCCGGCCGCGCCGCCGCGTCCCGGGCCAGCTTGAAGGAGTCGCCCGTGACGTCCGCGAACTGGATGACCTCGTCGCGCTGGTAGTGGTGGCCGAGTACGAAGACCTTGTCGCCGAGCTTCTCCTTGGCCGCGCGGGCGCGTGCCACGAGGTCCGGGTCGGAGGGCGAGGGCAGGTCACCGGGACACTCGACGCCGCGCTCGCTCTTCGGGTCGGCCTCCCGGCCGAGGAGCAGCAGGGCAAGGGGAGTCGGCTGTACGTCGAGCTCCTGGGTCTGGGCGGTGGTCACGACACGCACCCTTTCTGTTCTGCGGCTCGCCGACCCGGATTCACCGGACCGGCGGACTTCTCGTCTAAATGACGCTATCTATCATAACCGGTTCACGTCACTTTGACGACGGCCATAGCGTCCATGTGACGTGAATCCCCAAAGCCCGTCCACAGGGCGGTGTTCGTGTCCTGGGGCGTGTGCGAGCATGAAGGAGGTAAGGAAAAACGCGACAACGCGATTGCCCGGCCCGGAATGAATCCGCGGACCCGCCGGTTGCACTCGTCGGCAAGCAGTCTCCGTACAACCCGGGAGAGATGTAGATGTCCGTACAGGACGAGACCACCACCGTCGCCGACGGCATCATCCTGACCGACGCCGCCGCGTCCAAGGTCAAGGCGCTGCTCGACCAGGAAGGCCGCGACGACCTGGCGCTGCGCGTCGCCGTCCAGCCCGGCGGCTGCTCCGGCCTGCGCTACCAGCTCTTCTTCGACGAGCGCTCGCTCGACGGCGACGTGGAGAAGGACTTCGGCGGGGTCAAGGTCGTCACCGACCGCATGAGCGCTCCGTACCTGGGCGGCGCCACCGTCGACTTCGTGGACACCATCGAGAAGCAGGGCTTCACGATCGACAACCCGAACGCGACCGGCTCCTGCGCCTGCGGCGACTCCTTCAGCTGAGCCCCACCGCCGGCGCCACGTGTGCGCACGGAGCGCGCCGGCACCAGGTGTGACCACGAAGGCGGCGACCCCCGCACCGGGGGCCGCCGCCTTCCACGCGTCCGTACTAGCGCGCCAGTGACGGCGCCGACCCCGGCAGCCGCGCCCCCGGCTTCGTCAGCGTGAGGCCCTTCCCGTCCGGGCCGACCACCTTCCGGGCGCCCAGCGGCTCGTCCAGCCGCACGGTCTGCCGGTACTCCTTGGCGATGAGGATGCACACCTTGTCCGGCCACGACGTCTCCGTGACGGTCACCTCGACCCGGTCGCCCTTCTCGACGGCCTTCGTCCGGTACTCGGAGCACACCCCGCCCGTGAAGCTCACCGTCAGCTCGTCGCCCTCGGCGGTGTAGCCGCTCGGCCGGACGTCACGGGTCGTCGGCTTCCCGGTCGGCGCGGACCCGGTGGGCGCCGTTCCGGTGGGCGTGGGCGCCGGGTCCGCCGGGGTCCCGGCCGGCGCCAGATACTTCGGGTCGAGCGCCGGATACGTCACCGTGAACGCGTCCCCCGCCCCGGGCGCCCGCACGTCGAACAGCCAGGACGGCACCAGCGTCTGCCGCCCCCCGGCCGAGCGCGAGGCCAGCCCGAACACGGCCTTCTCCACCGTGGCGGTCCCGGGCGCCGCCGATGCCTTCGGCGAACCGCAGGGCTGCTCGAACCGGTCCTTCAGCGGCACGGGACTCGCACAGCCCCCGATGCCCATGCGGTGGTCGGCGCGCGGCGCCGCGTTCATCAGCTCCAGCGTCCGCGCGGCGCTCAGCACGGGGTACGTGTCCGTCTTCACCGGCACCTTCAGCAGCCCGTTCCCGTCCACGACCTCGCCCTGCCGGTCGACGCTCAGCCCGGTCGACCAGCCGTACGTCGGCAGTCCGCCCACCACGGGATCGGCGTTGACCACCCGCCGCGCGCCCATGACCTGTCCGGTGTCGAGCGTCGCGTTCCCCTGCCCCAGCGCCGCGAGGACCGGTGCCGCCGCCTTCCTCGCCGCCGCCGGGCTCACCGGGTCGGCGACCGGATCGGCGGGCGTGCGCGGACAGACGGCGACCTTCCGGCAGTCGTCGGTCCCGGGCGCGTACCGCTCGAAGGTCCAGCTGCCCGGTGCCTGCCGGTTCACCCGCAGCACCGGACCGGCCCCGTCCTTCTCCGGCCCGACCCGCCAGACCGGCCCGTCCGTGACGGGCGTGCCGTGCACCCCGAGCGCGTCCGCCAGCCGGGTGACCTCTGCGCGGGTCACGTCCCCGGCCGGCCGGTACACGGCCGCGGAGCCGGGTCCGCCCGGCAGCGGTCCGCGCGCCCGGTAGGTCATGCCGTGGGGATCGGGCTCGCCGGGCGCGACACCGTTCGCGGGACCGGTCGCCCCCCGGCCCGCGTAGCCGTCCAGGACCAGCGGCGGGGGAGTGCCGGCACCCCCGGCCGAGGCGCCCGTACGGCCGTCCGCGCCGTCCTCGTCCGCCGTCGTCGCGAGATAGGCGCCGCCCCCGCCCACCAGCAGCACCGCGGCGGCCACCGAGAGCACGACCACCGGCGACGGCCGGCGGGCGCGGCGGTCGTCCGCGGCCGTCTCCTCGGGCGGCTCCGCCTCGGGCCGCTCCGGCTCATCGGGTCGCTCGGTGTTCACCGCATCGCTCCTCGCTGATCGTGTCCCGCCTCCCCAGCGGGGGACGGCGATGGGACGCGACGGGGGAGCGTACGGTTCCCGCCGGACGGGCGGTCGTCAGTCGCCGTAGTCAGACATCGCGTCCAGCAGCCGGGCCGACTGGACCGGGACGCTCACCCCGTGGATCAGCGACGGGGGCACCGGACGGGCGGTGGTGGTCTCGGGGGCGGTCCAGTGGGGCGCCATCCGCGCGCAGTCGCCGCGCAGCGACGCGAGATCGCCTTCGAGGTCGGCCGGAGCGGGGGCGTGGACCTTAAGGTTCGTCATAGTGGAACCGTAAGCACGCCCGGGCGTGCGAAGAAAGATCTACTATCGGGTAGTTTTGCCGACTTCAGAGGCCCGTCGTGAGCGGGTAGCGTGAACCGTCAACCCCCTCCCTCCAGGAGTCCCCGCCGTGCGCATCGCAGTCACCGGCTCCATCGCCACCGACCACCTCATGACGTTTCCCGGCCGCTTCGCCGACCAGTTCGTCGCGGACCAGCTGCACACGGTCTCGCTGTCGTTCCTGGTCGACAACCTGGACGTGCGCAGAGGCGGTGTCGGCGCCAACATCGCCTTCGGCATGGGCCAGCTCGGCACCGGCCCGATCCTCGTCGGCGCCGCGGGTTTCGACTTCGAGCAGTACAGCGCCTGGCTGACCCGGCACGGCGTGGACACCGAATCGGTCCGCATCTCCGAGACCCTGCACACCGCCCGCTTCGTGTGCACCACCGACGCCGACCACAACCAGATCGGCTCCTTCTACACGGGCGCGATGAGCGAGGCCCGCCTGATCGAGCTGAAGACCGTCGCCGACCGGGTGGGTGGCCTCGACCTGGTCCTCATCGGCGCGGACGACCCGGAGGCGATGCTCCGGCACACCGAGGAGTGCCGCTCGCGGTCCATCCCGTTCGCCGCCGACTTCTCCCAGCAGATCGCCCGCATGGACGGCGAGGAGATCCGGATACTGCTGGACGGGGCGACCTACCTCTTCTCCAACGAGTACGAGAAGGGGCTCATCGAGTCCAAGACCGGCTGGAGCGACGAGGAGATCCTCGGCAAGGTCGGCCACCGCGTCACCACGCTCGGCTCGCGCGGCGTCCGCATCGAGCGCCAGGGCGAGGGCACGATCGAGGTCGGCTGCCCGGAGGAGGAGCGCAAGGCCGACCCCACGGGTGTCGGCGACGCGTTCCGCGCGGGGTTCCTGTCCGGGCTCGCGTGGGGCGTCTCGCACGAGCGCGCCGCGCAGGTCGGCTGCATGCTCGCCACGCTCGTCATCGAGACGGTCGGCACTCAGGAGTACCAGTTGCGGCGGGCGCACTTCATGGACCGCTTCACCAAGGCGTACGGCCACGACGCCGCCGCCGAAGTGCAGGAGCACCTGGTCTGAGGCGCCGGGCGCGGGTCCGCGGGAGGCGTCCTGTCAGGTCGTCCGGCGTACCACGTACGCCACCCCGGACTCCGCCCCCTCCTCTCCCACGTACTCCTGGCCCCGCATCTCGCACCACGCCGGGATGTCCAGGCGGGCCGCCTCGTCGTCGGAGAGGACACGGACCGTGCCGCCCACCGGGACGTCGCCGATGACCTTGGCCAGTTCGATGACCGGGATCGGGCAGCGCTTCCCGAGGGCGTCCACGAGGAGTTCCGCCGCCCGCGCCCGTGTCACCGGCGCGGGTGCCGGCGCCCCCAGCTTCTCCCGCACCCCCGCCACCGCCCCCGGCAGCACGTCGAGGAACCGTTCGACCTCCTCCGCGGGTGTCCCCGGCGGCAGCGACACCCGTACGTTCCCCTCGCTGAGCACCCCCATCGCCTCCAGCACGTGGCTGGGCGTCAGGGTGCTGCTCGTGCACGACGATCCGGACGACACGGAGAAGCCCTCCCGGTCCAGCTCGTGCAGCAGGCTCTCCCCGTCCACGTAGAGACAGGAGAAGGTGACGACCCCCGGCAGCCGCCGCTCCGGATCGCCCACCACCTCCACGTCCGGCACCGATCCGGGCACCCGCGCCCGGATCCGCGCGGTCAGCTCCCGCAGCCGTACCGCCTCCTGCTCCGCACCGGCCCGCACCGCCCGCAGCGAGGCCACCGCCGCGACGATCGCCGGCAGGTTCTCGAACCCGGCCGCCCGCCCCGACTCCCGCTCGTCCACCGGCCCCCGGACCGAGAACCGCACCCCCTTGCGCACGACGAGCAGCCCGACCCCGGACGGCCCGCCCCACTTGTGCGCACTGCCCGTCAGCAACGACCAGTCGCCCCCGACCGGACCCCACCCCAGCGACTGCGCCGCGTCCACCAGCAGCGGCACCCCGGCCGCCCGGCACATCTCGGCCACCTCCGCCACCGGTTGCACGGTCCCCACCTCGTGGTTGGCGGACTGGAGACACGCCAGCGCGGTGTCCTCCCGCAGCGCGCTCCCGAACACCGCGGCGCTCACCCCGCCGGTCCGCGTCACCGGCACCCGGGTCACCGAACCCCCGTCCGCCTCCAGCGCCTCCGCCGAATGGAGTACGGAGGAGTGCTCGACGGCTGACACGATCAGGTGACGTCCGATCCGCCGCCGCCCGGCCAACGCCCCCGCCACACCGGTGTGCACGGCCCGCGTCCCGGAGGAGGTGAAGACCAGCTCGTCCGGCCGGCACCCCACGGCCTCCGCGGCGGCCTCGCGGGCGGCGTCGAGCAGCATCCGCGCCCGCCGTCCCTCCCGGTACAGCCGCGAGGGATCGGCCCAGCCCTCGTCGAGAGCGGCCACCAGCGCCTGACGGGCGACGGGATGAAGGGGAGCGGCGGAAGCGGCGTCGAAGTAGGCCATACCGCAACGTTAGAACGCCGGTGGAATTCACCGGGGCGCGGGACCGTGCCGATGTGCGGCTCCGCCGCGTGGGCGCGACAAGCCACGATGCCGCCGCACTCGCCGACGAACCGTCGCCGCACCCCATCAGGCGCCGTCAACCCCCTCCAGAGTGACCCGGCGACGCGTACAGCACCCTCCCCGCGAACCCCTGTAGGGCGTCGGCTAGGGTTTGGTCCGCATAAACATCCAAACCCCTGCCCGACGCAGGGCGGCGACCGACCAGCGAGAAGGCCGCAGCCGACCGCGCGGGCGAGACTCTCGGGAAGGCGCTACGTGAGTCCCAACGGCTCCGACCGCTCGCCGCGGCGCCCGATGCGGCGGAAGCTGCTGATGGCAATGACCGCGGGCCTGGTCCTGGCGACCGCAACCGGTTGCACATACAAGGACTTCCCCCGCCTTGGCATGCCCACCCCGACCACGGAAGAGGCTCCGCGGATCCTCTCCCTGTGGCAGGGCTCCTGGGCTGCCGCGCTCGCCGTCGGCGTGCTGGTGTGGGGCCTGATCCTGTGGAGCGCCATGTTCCACCGGCGCAGCCGCACCAAGGTCGAGGTACCTCCGCAGACTCGGTACAACATGCCGATCGAGGCGCTGTACACGGTGGTCCCGATCATCATCATCTCGGTGCTGTTCTACTTCACGGCCCGGGACGAGACGAAGCTCCTCGACCTCTCCAAGAAGCCCGACGTCACGGTCAACGTGGTCGGCTTCCAGTGGAGCTGGGGCTTCAACTACATCGAGAGCGTCGACGGTTCGACCGGCGACGCCAAGACCGACGGGAACCTGGACGCCATTCCGGACCGGTTCAAGAAGGACTTCCCGGCGAACGCCGGCGGTGTCTACGACGTCGGTACACCGGGCACGCGCAACCCGCAGACGGGCAACCCCGGTCCGACCCTCTGGCTCCCCGAGGGCAAGACGGTCCGCTTCGTCCTCACCTCGCGTGACGTCATCCACTCCTTCTGGGTGGTGCCGTTCCTGATGAAGCAGGACGTCATCCCGGGCCACACCAACGCCTTCCAGGTGACGCCCAACCAGGAGGGCACCTTCCTGGGCAAGTGCGCCGAGCTGTGCGGTGTCGACCACTCCCGGATGCTGTTCAACGTGAAGGTCGTCTCCCCGGAGCGCTACGAGCAGCACCTCAAGGACCTCGCGAAGAAGGGGCAGACCGGTTACATTCCCGCCGGCATCGCGCAGACGAGCCACGAGAAGAACCGGGAGACGAACAACCTGTGAGCATCCTCAACGAACCCCAGGGTGCCGCGGCAGCTGAGGACTCGTACGAGAACGAGCTGCCGGTCAGGCGCAAGCAACCCGGCAATGTCGTGGTGAAGTGGCTGACGACCACCGACCACAAGACGATCGGCACGCTGTACCTCGTCACATCGTTCGTGTTCTTCCTGATCGGCGGCGTCATGGCGCTGCTCATGCGCGCCGAGCTCGCTCGCCCCGGCCTGCAGATCATGTCGAACGAGCAGTTCAACCAGGCGTTCACGATGCACGGCACGATCATGCTGCTGATGTTCGCGACGCCGCTGTTCGCCGGCTTCGCGAACTGGATCATGCCGCTCCAGATCGGCGCGCCCGACGTCGCCTTCCCGCGGCTGAACATGTTCGCCTACTGGCTCTACCTGTTCGGCTCGCTCATCGCGGTCGGCGGCTTCCTCACGCCCGACGGCGCGGCCGACTTCGGCTGGTTCGCCTACTCCCCGCTGTCCGACGCGGTCCGCTCGCCCGGCATCGGCGCCGACATGTGGATCATGGGTCTGGCCATGTCCGGCTTCGGCACCATCCTCGGCTCGGTCAACTTCATCACCACGATCATCTGCATGCGCGCGCCCGGCATGACGATGTTCCGCATGCCGATCTTCGTGTGGAACGTGCTGCTGACCGGTGTCCTGGTCCTGCTCGCCTTCCCGGTCCTCGCCGCCGCGCTGTTCGCGCTGGAGGCCGACCGGAAGTTCGGTGCCCACGTCTTCGACGCGGCCAACGGCGGCGCCTTGTTGTGGCAACACCTCTTCTGGTTCTTCGGCCATCCAGAGGTGTACATCATCGCCCTGCCGTTCTTCGGCATCATCAGCGAAGTCATCCCGGTCTTCTCACGCAAGCCGATGTTCGGCTACATGGGCCTGATCGCCGCGACCATCTCGATCGCCGGTCTGTCCGTGACCGTGTGGGCGCACCACATGTACGTCACCGGCGGTGTGCTGCTGCCGTTCTTCTCCTTCATGACCTTCCTGATCGCGGTACCGACCGGTGTGAAGTTCTTCAACTGGATCGGCACGATGTGGAAGGGATCGCTGTCCTTCGAGACACCGATGCTGTGGGCCACCGGCTTCCTGATCACCTTCACCTTCGGTGGTCTGACCGGTGTCATCCTGGCCTCGCCGCCGATGGACTTCCACGTCTCCGACTCGTACTTCGTGGTGGCGCACTTCCACTACGTCGTGTTCGGCACGGTCGTCTTCGCGATGTTCTCCGGCTTCCACTTCTGGTGGCCGAAGATGACAGGCAAGATGCTCGACGAGCGCCTCGGCAAGATCACCTTCTGGACGCTGTTCATCGGCTTCCACGGCACCTTCCTGGTCCAGCACTGGCTGGGCGCCGAGGGCATGCCCCGCCGGTACGCGGACTACCTCGCGGCCGACGGCTTCACCGCCCTGAACACGATCTCGACGATCAGTTCCTTCCTGCTCGGCCTGTCGATCCTGCCGTTCCTCTACAACGTCTGGAAGACGGCCAAGTACGGCAAGAAGGTCGAGGTCGACGACCCGTGGGGCTACGGCCGTTCGCTCGAATGGGCGACGTCCTGCCCGCCGCCGCGGCACAACTTCCTCACCCTGCCGCGCATCCGCAGTGAATCCCCGGCGTTCGACCTGCACCACCCCGAGATCGCCGCTCTCGAACAGCTGGAGCACGCCGGTCACGGCGTCATCGCGGGCAGCAAGGAGGCCGGCAAGTGAAGATCCAGGGCCGGATGTTCATCTGGTTGAGCGTCTTCGTCCTCGTCATGGCGGTCGTCTATGGCGTGTGGTCGAAGGAGCCGGCCGGTACCACGGCACTCTTCCTGGCCTTCGGCCTGTGCATCATGATCGGCTTCTACCTGGGCTTCACCGCCCGGCGGGTCGACGCGGGCGCACAGGACGACAAGGAGGCCGACGTCGCGGACGAGGCGGGCGAGCTGGGCTTCTTCAGCCCGCACAGCTGGCAGCCGCTCGCCCTCGGCATCGGCGGCGCGCTGGCCTTCCTCGGTATCGCGGTCGGCTGGTGGCTGCTGTACTTCTCCGCACCGATCATCATGATCGGCCTGTTCGGCTGGGTGTTCGAGTACTACCACGGTGAGAGCCGCACCCAGTAGCACCCGCGGAACCACCAGGGAGCCCGGACCCTCCACCAGGAGGTCCGGGCTCCTTGCTTTGCCGCGCCGCGTACGCCTCCGCCTCCGCCGCCTCCGTACGGACATTCACTCGTACGGGTCGCCCAACGCGCCCCGGTTGACGAACCTCCCTAGCGTGAGGCGCATGAGCAACACTCCGCGCACCCGTGCCGTCCTCGGCTGCACTCTGCTGGTGACCGCCCTCGGCGCGGGCGTCACCGCCTGCGGCTCCGACGGCAACCCCCTGTCGGCCAAGCCGTACGACGCGGCGGGCCAGGTCACCTTCAACGGCCCCACCGAGAACGGGAAGAGGGCCGATCCGGACAAGCCCCTGGAGGTCACGTCCAACGGCGACGGACGCATCATCGACGTCACCGCCGTGGACGCCACCGGACGCCATGTGGCGGGCGAACTGGCCGCCGACGGCAGCCGCTGGCACAGCACCTCCCCGCTGGCCGCCGACGCCCACTACACGGTGCGCATCAGCACGGAGGACGAGGACGGAGCCCAGGGCCGCAAGGTCCTCGCCTTCGACACCAGCAAGGTCACCACCAAGAAGACGCTGGACGTCACCTTCGGGCCCACGGCGGGCGAGTACGGCGTCGGACAGCCCATCACCGCCGAGCTCAACCAGCCGGTCAAGGACAAGGCCCAGCGCGCCCTGGTGGAGCGCGCCCTGCGCGTCGACTCCGTGCCCGCCGTCCAGGGCTCCTGGTACTGGGTGGACGACAAGCAGCTGCACTTCCGCCCCCAGGAGTACTGGCCCGCCCACGCCACCATCACGGCGCACAGCAACCTGGAGGGCATCAAGGTCGGCGACCGGCTGCGGGGCGGCAAGGCCAAGGACCTGAAGATCACCACGGGCGACCGCGTGGAGGCCGTCACGGACGCGGCCACGCACTCGATGACGGTCTACCGCAACGGCGCCGAGATCAACACCATCCCGGTCACCACGGGCAAGCCCGGCTTCGAGACCCGCAACGGCGTCAAGGTCGTCCTGGAGAAGCAGTACTTCGTACGCATGCGCGGAGAGACGGTCGGCATCGCCGAGGGCACCTCCGAGTCGTACGACCTGCCCGTCTACTACGCGACCCGGGTGACCTGGTCAGGCGAGTACGTCCACGCCGCCCCCTGGTCCGTCGGCTCCCAGGGCTACGCCAACGTCAGCCACGGCTGCACCGGCATGAACACGAGCAACGCCGAGTGGTTCTACGACACCGTCCGCGCCGGCGACGTCGTGAAGGTCGTCAACTCGTACGGCGACACGATGGAGCCCTTCGGCAACGGCTTCGGCGACTGGAACCTCGACTGGGCCAAATGGCGCACGGGCAGCGCCCTCACCGGCGCGGCAACCCCGAACACGGCAACGGAACAGGCAACGGCGAGGCTCCAGCCGACGGCCATGTAGAGCGCCCGTAGGGGCGCGGGGCTGTATCGATGTGCAGCTTCGCCGCGTGGGCGCGATCAGCCACGACGAACCGGCACTCGCAGGCGAACCCCGCGCCCCTACCCCTTAGGCGCTCTGCAACTTCTTCTTCCGCAGCAGAGAGGCGAGGGAAGCCGCGAACTCCACCGGCTCCACGGGCGACGTCACGGCGGCGTCGGCCCGGCTCCACGTGGCCAGCCACGCGTCCTGCGGCCGCCCGATGAGCAGCAGCACGGGCGGGCAGTTGAACACCTCGTCCTTGATCTGCCGGCACATCCCCATGCCCCCCATCGGCACGGCCTCCCCGTCCAGGACGCAGAGGTCGATCCCGCCCTTGTCCAGCTCACGGAGGACGGCGGCCGGGGTGGCGCACTCGACGAACTCGACCAACGGGGCGTCAGGTGCCGGCCTGCGCCCGGTGGCCGTCCGCACCTGCTCGCGGGTATTGGAGTCGTCGCTGTAGACCAGCACCGTGGCGGTCGGCTGCATTGTTCCTCCGAGACGTCGGCGTCCTACGGACAGGGCCCGTTCGAGGCGGATGTTACTCCCACGAACCCCACGTCAACACCGGTCCGGCGGGCAGAGACACTCCGAACGGCACCCCCCGGAGTGAGGGCGGGATAAGCGACCGACATAATGTCGGTCGTGGCGACAGCAACGACAGTAGAAACCGGGCACGCGCACCCGTCGGTCAACCGGCCGAACCTCACCAGCGTCGGAACCATCATCTGGTTGAGTTCCGAGCTGATGTTCTTCGCGGCCCTCTTCGCGATGTACTTCACCCTGCGTTCGGTGACCGGACCGGATCACTGGAAGGAGATGGCGCACGCGCTCAACGTGCCCTTCTCCGCGACGAACACCACGATCCTGGTGCTCTCCTCGCTCACCTGCCAGCTCGGCGTGTTCGCCGCCGAGCGCGGTGATGTGAAGAAGCTCCGCGGGTGGTTCATCGTCACCTTCATCATGGGTGCGATCTTCATCGGCGGTCAGATCTACGAGTACACCGAGCTGGTCAAGAAGGACGGCATCTCGCTGTCCTCCGACCCCTACGGCTCGGTGTTCTACCTGACCACCGGCTTCCACGGCCTGCACGTGACGGGCGGTCTCATCGCCTTCCTGCTGGTCCTCGGCCGCACCTACGCGGCCAAGAGGTTCACTCACGAGCAGGCGACCGCGGCCATCGTCGTGTCCTACTACTGGCACTTCGTCGATGTCGTCTGGATCGGCCTCTTCGCCACGATCTACTTGATCAAGTAATCGGCGCGCCGCACGACGGCCACCGATCCATCCCTGAAGCATCGACGCAGAAGATCCTGACACCGGGGTAATCCGTGAAAAAGCTCTCCGCACGACGACGCCATCCGCTGGCGGCGGTCGTCGTCCTACTCTTCGCGCTGGCGGCCACTGGGGGGCTGTACGCCGCGTTCGCGCCCGCGGGCAAGGCGCAGGCCGATGAAACCTCCCAGTCCCTGACCATCGAGGAGGGCAAGAAGCTCTACTCGGTCGGCTGCGCCAGCTGCCACGGCACCGGTGGGCAGGGCTCCTCGGACGGCCCGAGCCTCGTGGGTGTGGGCGCCGCTGCGGTCGACTTCCAGGTGAGCACCGGCCGTATGCCGGCCTCCACCTCGCAGGGCGCGCAGGTCCCCAGCAAGAAGAACATCTACTCGCAGGCCCAGATCGACCAGCTCGCGGCCTACGTCGCGTCCCTGGGCGCCGGCCCCGAGGTGCCGACGAAGGAGCAGTACGGCCCCGAGGGCGCCGACATCGCCAAGGGCGGCGAGCTGTTCCGCACCAACTGCGCGCAGTGCCACAACTTCACGGGCAAGGGCGGTGCCCTCACCAAGGGCAAGTACGCGCCGACCCTGGAGAACGTCGCACCGAAGCACATCTACGAGGCCATGCAGACCGGCCCGCAGAACATGCCGTCCTTCCCCGACACCACGATGTCGGAGAAGAACAAGAAGGACATCATCGCGTACCTGAACGCGGTCAACAGCGACAACACCGTGAACCCCGGCGGTCTTGAACTGGGCGGCCTCGGGCCGGTCAGCGAGGGTCTGTTCGCGTGGATCTTCGGACTGGGCGCACTGGTCGCGGTCGCCGTCTGGGTCGCCGCTCGGACCGCAAAGGCCAAGAAGTCATGAGTAGCCAAGACATTCCAGAAGAGAACCTGCCCGCTGAGCAGGCCGCCGCGCACGGCGCGGTGAGCGTCGCGGACGAGAAGGACCCGTTCGCGGACCCGGGACTCCCGCCCCACGAGCACCGGATCCAGGACATCGACGAGCAGGCCGCCCGGCGGTCCGAGCGCACCGTCGCCCTGCTGTTCACGGTGTCGATGCTGGCCACCGTCGGCTTCATCGCCTCGTACGTGACGATCCCGCACGACAAGTCGATCTTCGTCTTCCCGATCGGTCACATCAGCGCGCTGAACTTCGCGCTGGGCCTGACGCTCGGCCTGGCGCTGTTCTGCATCGGCGCGGGCGCGGTCCACTGGGCTCGCACCCTGATGTCCGACGTGGAGATCGCCGACGAGCGGCACGCGATCGAGGCCGCACCGGACGTCCGCGCCAAGGTCCACGAGGACTTCCGGCAGGGCGCCAAGGAGTCGGCGCTCGGCCGCCGCAAGCTGATCCGCAACACGATGTTCGGCGCGCTCACCCTGGTGCCGCTGTCCGGCGTCGTCCTGCTGCGCGACCTCGGCCCGCTGCCCGGCACCTCGCTGCGCCACACGCTGTGGTCGAAGGGCAAGCTCCTCGTCAACATGAACACCAACGAGCCGCTGCGTCCCTCGGACGTGGCCGTCGGCTCGCTGACCTTCGTCAAGCCCGAGGGCCTGGAGGAGGCCGACGAGGAGTTCCAGACCGAGATCGCCAAGGCGGCCGTGATGATCGTCCGGCTCCAGCCGGACAACATCAAGGACAAGCGCGAACTCGAGTGGTCGCACGAGGGCATCGTGGCGTACTCGAAGATCTGCACCCACGTGGGCTGCCCGATCTCGCTGTACGAGCAGCAGACGCACCACGTGCTGTGCCCGTGCCACCAGTCCACCTTCGACCTCGCCGACGGTGCCCGAGTGATCTTCGGCCCCGCCGGTCACGCCCTGCCGCAGCTGCGCATCGGCGTGAACGACGAGGGCTACCTCGAGGCGCTCGGCGACTTCGAGGAGCCCGTCGGTCCTGCCTTCTGGGAGCGCGGATGAGCACCAACCAGAACACCGAGTCCCGCGCACGCGGGAAGGCACCGGCCGGCGAGCGCGTCGCCGACTGGGCCGACGGCCGGCTCGGGATCTACTCCCTGGCCAAGGCCAACATGCGCAAGATCTTCCCCGACCACTGGTCGTTCATGCTGGGCGAGATCTGCCTCTACAGCTTCATCATCATCATCCTCACGGGTGTGTACCTGACGCTGTTCTTCCACCCGTCGATGAACGAGGTGGAGTACCACGGCAGCTATGTCCCGCTCCAGGGACAGCTGATGTCCGAGGCGTTCAACTCGACCCTGCACATCTCCTTCGACGTGCGCGGTGGCCTGCTCATCCGGCAGATCCACCACTGGGCCGCGCTGATCTTCCTCGCCGGCATGTTCGTGCACATGATGCGCGTGTTCTTCACGGGCGCGTTCCGCAAGCCGCGTGAGATCAACTGGCTGTTCGGCTTCCTGCTGTTCGTCCTGGGCATGTTCACCGGCTTCACCGGTTACTCGCTCCCGGACGACCTGCTCTCCGGCACCGGTGTCCGCTTCATGGAGGGCGCGATCCTGTCCGTGCCGATCGTCGGCACGTACCTGTCGTTCTTCCTCTTCGGCGGCGAGTTCCCGGGCGGCGACTTCGTGGCCCGCTTCTACTCGATCCACATCCTGCTGCTGCCGGGCATCATGCTCGGCCTGGTGGTCGGCCACCTGATCCTGGTCTTCTACCACAAGCACACGCAGTTCGCGGGCCCCGGAAAGACCGAGAAGAACGTCGTCGGCATGCCCCTGCTGCCGGTCTACATGGCCAAGGCCGGAGGCTTCTTCTTCCTGGTCTTCGGTGTGATCGCGGCCATCGCGGCCGTCGCGCAGATCAACCCGATCTGGGCCATGGGCCCCTACCGTCCGGACCAGGTGTCCACCGGCGCCCAGCCCGACTGGTACATGGGCTTCTCCGAGGGCCTGATCCGCTTCATGCCGGGCTGGGAGATCAACTTCTGGGGCCACACGCTCGTCCTGGGCGTGTTCATCCCGCTGGTGATCTTCCCCCTTGTCCTGGTCGCGATCGCCGTCTACCCCTTCATCGAGTCCTGGGTCACCGGCGACAAGAGCGAGCACCACATCCTGGACCGCCCGCGCAACGCCCCGACCCGCACCGGCCTCGGTGTCGCCTGGATGACGGTGTACCTGACGCTGCTCGTCGGCGGCGGCAACGACCTGTGGGCCACGCACCTCCACCTGTCGATCAACGCGGTCACCTGGTTCGTCCGGATCTTCGTCTTCGTCGGCCCGGTCCTCGCGTTCATCGTCACCAAGCGGATCTGCCTCGGCCTCCAGCGCCGCGACCGCGACAAGGTGCTGCACGGTCGCGAGACCGGCATCATCAAGCGGCTGCCGCACGGTGAGTTCATCGAGGTCCACGAGCCGCTCAGCCAGGAGCAACTGCACACGCTCACGGCCCACCACCAGTACGAGCCGGCCGCGATCGGTCCGACGGTCGACGAGAACGGTGTCGAGCGCAAGGTGAAGGGCTCGCAGAAGCTCCGCGCCAAGCTCGGTGACGCCCTCTACGGCGAGGACAGCCAGATCCCCAAGCCGACCGTCGAGGAGTACAAGGAGATCACCAGCGGCCACGGCCACCACTGATCGTCCGCATCGCCACACCACGGCAGGGGCCCCGTCCGAACACCGGACGGGGCCCTTCGCCGTGTCCGGGCCTGGATAGGGTGGAGCCGTCAGGAACCCTGTCCCGCACCCACACGCGCGGGACGACACCACCCAGGAGCGGCTGATGAGCGCTGTGACCCCCGCTGGAGGCGACACCGCGGCGGGCCGTTCCTGGCCCGGAGTGCTGAACGCCCTGCTCGACGGCCACGACCAGAGCGCGGACGCGACCGCCTGGGCGATGGACAGCATCCTGCGCGGCGAGGCGACCGACGCGCAGATCGCCGGGTTCGTGGTGGCGCTGCGCGCCAAGGGCGAGACGGTGGAGGAGATCACCGGACTCGTCCGCACGATGTACGAGCACGCCAATGTGATCGAGGTGCCCGGCCGGACCATCGACATCGTCGGGACGGGCGGCGACGGCGCGAAGACGGTGAACATCTCCACGATGTCGTCGATCGTCGTCGCCGGCACGGGCGCCAAGGTCGTCAAGCACGGCAACCGCGCCGCGTCCTCGGCGTCGGGCTCCTCGGACGTCCTGGAGAAGCTCGGCGTCAATCTGAACCTGCCCCTGCCGCGGGTCCCCGAGGTCGCCGAAGAAGCCGGGATCACCTTCTGCTTCGCGGTGAAGTTCCACCCGGCGCTGCGCCACGTGGCCGCCGCCCGCGGCCAGTTGGGCATCCGTACGACCTTCAACGTGCTCGGTCCGCTGACCAACCCGGCGCGGGTGCGGGCCCAGGCGGTCGGGGTGGCCGACCCCCGGATGGCGCCCATAGTGGCGGGTGTCTTCGCCGAGCGCGGCAACTCGTCCCTGGTCTTCCGGGGCGACGACGGGCTCGACGAGCTGACCACCACCGCCACCTCCCGGGTGTGGGTCGTGCGCGACGGCAAGGTGAGCGAGGAGGTCTTCGACCCGCGTGACGTCGGCGTCGAGCTGGTACCCGTGGAGGCGCTGCGGGGCGCGGACGCCGCCTACAACGCCGAGGTCGCCCGGCGGCTCCTGGCCGGCGAGACGGGCCCGGTGCGCGACGCGGTGCTGCTCAACTCGGCCGCGGCCCTCGTCGCCCTCGACCCCGGCCCCGGCAGCCTCGCCGAGCAGCTGCGCGCGGGGATGGCGAAGGCCGCCGAGTCGATCGACTCCGGGGCGGCCGGGCGGACGCTGGAGCGCTGGGTGGCGGCCAGCAACGCCTGACACCGGCACGCTCGCGCGCGAGGCGCGGTCCACCATCCGGACCGCGCCTCGCGCGTCGAGATCGTGTGGCAGGATGTCCGGCAGGTCATGAGCGACAGCCATTCGGCCCCGGCCGGCTGTCCGGCAACCCTCCGTCCGTGGCGGGGTGCCCCGGGTGAGGACCAGGCCGCAGGCAGCGAGGTCTGCGGCAAGCGCGGACCCCTCGTGTTCACCAGGGGTCCTGGTCGTCGAGGGAGCCTTCCGTGAGCAAGCGAATGCGTTAGGGCCGCCGAGCCCCGCCTCCGCGCACCCCTTTTCCCCTTTCTCCGTGCTGGAGCCCTCCGCGCTCGCACGGTGCTTTCGCCTCGCCTCTCACGGGAGTCCGCCATGTCCGTCTCCACCGTTGCCGCCGACCCGTCCGTGTGCGCCCCGCTGCCCGTCCTGGGCCGGGACGTCACCGTCCCGCTCGTCACCGGCGGCGAGGTCACCTACGCCGCGCTCGACTACGCGGCCAGCGCCCCGGCCCTCCAGCGGGTCTGGGACGACGTCGCCGCGTACGCGCCGTACTACGGCAGCGTCCACCGCGGCGCCGGTCACCTCTCGCAGCTGTCCACCGACCTGTTCGAGAGCGCCCGCGCCACCGTCGCCGAGTTCCTCGGCTGCCGGCCCGCCGATCAGGTGGTCTTCACCCGCTCGACCACCGACTCGCTGAACCTGCTGGCCGCCGTGCTCCCGGACGACTGCCGGGTCTACGTCTTCGAGACCGAGCACCACGCCTCGCTGCTGCCCTGGCCGGACGCCCGGGTCACCGTCCTGGACGCCCCGCGCACCCCGGAGCAGGCCGTCAGCGCCCTGGAACGCGCCCTCGCCGCCCACGACCCGCGCACCCCCGCGCTGGTGTGCGTCACCGGCGCCTCGAACGTCACCGGCGAGCTGTGGCCCGTGCGCGAGCTGGCGTCCGCGGCCCACGCGCACGGCGCCCGGATCGTCCTCGACGCGGCCCAGCTCGCCCCGCACCACCCGGTGTCGGTCACGGACCTGGACGTCGACTGGGTCGCCTTCTCCGGGCACAAGCTGTACGCCCCGTTCGGCTCCGGCGTGCTCGCCGGACGCGCCGACTGGCTCGGGGCGGCCGAGCCCTACCTCGCGGGCGGCGGCGCCAGCCGGCGGGTCGCCCGGCGGGCGGACGGGGGAGTGGAGGTGGACTGGCACGACGGCGTCGCCCGCCACGAGGCCGGCTCCCCGAACGTCATCGGCGCCCACGCCATCGCGTCGGCCTGCAAGGCGCTCACGGAGGCCGGCTTCGACTCGCTCGTCGCCCGCGAGCGGCAGCTCATCGCCAGGGTGCGGGCGGGCCTGGCCGAGGTGCCCGGGGTGCGGATCCTGTCCCTGTTCGGGGACGACGCCCCCCGGGTCGGGGTGATCTCCTTCGTCGTGGACGGCTGGAACAGCTCCCACTTCGCCGCGGCGCTCTCCGCCGAGTACGGCATCGGCGTGCGGGACGGCCTCTTCTGCGCCCACCCCCTGCTCCGCACCCTCCTGGACACGGCCCCCCGGACCCCGGCCGAGTGCGGCGCCGACCCCCTGAACGCCGTCCGGGCCAGCTTCGGCGCCGGCACCCCCGACGAACACGTGGACCGCTTCCTGACGGCGGTCCACGAACTCGTCACCAACGGCGCCAGGTGGACGTACAGGACAGAAAACGGCCGCTGCGTCCCGGCGACGTGAGCACAGCGCGCCCCGCAGGCGACCGGGCGCCGCAACCCCGGGTTCCTAGGAATCCAGCCCGATGGCGAACGCGGCCTCCAGGTCATGCTGCGAATACGTACGGAAAGCGACATGCGTGTCCGTCGCCTCCACCCCCGGAATCCGGCTGATCCGCCCGGGAATCACATCGGCCAGATCCTCGTGCTGCCGCACCCGCACCATGGCGATCAGGTCGTACGTCCCGGTCACGGAGAACACCTCGCTCACCGACTCCAGCGAGGCGATCTGTTCCGCGATCTCGGGAATCCGGTCCACGCTGGTCTTGATGAGCACGATCGCGGTGATCACGGCTGGTTCTCTCCCTCGGGAGCCGGAGCTGGGGCGGCCTTCACTCTAGTCGCCCGCCCGAACCGTCCCCAGGCGAAGACGAAGCCCAGCGAGAAGCCCACGAGGTGGGCGAGGTAGGCGACGCTGGGCCCGGACGGCGCCCGCCCCGCGGCCAGCCACTGGAGCGCCGCCCAGATCGGCAGCACCACCCACGCGGGGAACCGCAGCGGCAGGAAGAAGAGGAACGGCAGGAGACTGGTGACGCGCGCGCCGGGGAACAGGTACAGGAACGCGCCGAGGACCGCCGAGATCGCCCCGGACGCGCCCACCAGCGACTGCTGGGAGGTGTCGTTGGCGGCCGCGTAGCCGAGCAGTGCCAGATAGCCGCAGCCGACGTAGAAGAGGGTGAACCGCACGCGGCCCATGCGCTCCTCGGTCATCGCGCCGAAGACGTAGAGGAAGAGCATGTTGCCGAGCAGATGCACCCAGCTGCCGTGCACGAACAGTGCCGTGGCCGGGGTGAGGGCCTCGCGGGCCGGTCCGTCGAAGAGGTTCGCGGGGACCACGCCCCAGCGGTGGAAGTACGCCCGCTGCGCCGCCACCAGCGCGTCGCCGGAGCCGTACGCC
Source organism: Streptomyces sp. NPDC026672 (assembly GCF_040638185.1). NCBI lineage: Bacteria > Bacillati > Actinomycetota > Actinomycetes > Kitasatosporales > Streptomycetaceae > Streptomyces > Streptomyces sp. NPDC026672. The sequence goes on along the minus strand of NZ_JBEZXS010000013.1, from coordinate 143,307 downwards.
GGATTGAGCCCCGCCGCCGGGCCCATCACGAAGATCAGACAGCACAGGCCGATCAGGGTGTACGTCATCGGCGCCGAGGCGCCCCGGGGGCTCAGAAGGGTCCTGCCGGCCACCCTGCTCCAGTTGCTGATCATGAACACAGAGCATGACGTAACGGGATGCAGTCCTACAGACCGCCTCGCCGCCGTGGACGGACGGGCGGCGAGTACCCGCCAGGCCGTAGGGTTACGAGCCACACGCGCCGGGGAGACGGCGCGTCACGGACACTAGAAGGAAGCGAACAGCCACGATGCCGGTTCCCCTGCCGACCGCCGCGACGCGGTGGCGCTGCACCCTCTGCGGCAACCTCACGCGCTTCGACGTGACGCGCGCCTCGAAGGTCGTCGAGTACGTCCACCTCGACCTGGCCGGTGAGCCGAAGGTCGAGGAGCGCGAGGTGCTCAGTGAGACCATCGATTCGGTGCGCTGCCGTTGGTGCAACGCGGTGGACCAGGTGGAACTCGTGGACAGGCCGGGCGCCGACTCCTGAGCCAGGGAGCGGCCCCGCACAGGTGATGGGGTGTGACGGATGGTGGAGACCACAGGCGGGGGGCCGGGCGACGGCACCGCTGAGGTGCTTGACCGTCCGCTGCCGGACGGTGTGCGCCGGCGTGTCGTGCAGATCGTCTCGGACGGCTTCGGCGGCCTGACGGTCGCCGAACTGCCCGCCCAGCTGCGGCAGTACGCCCGCTTCGCCCCGAACCGCCGGGCCAAGTTCGCCGGCAACGCCATGGCCGCGGCGCTGGAGACCGACACGCTGTTCCGGCAGCGCATCGGCGAGAAGCTCAGAGAGGCCCAGCCGGAGCTGGCCGGCGCCCTCGACTCCGGCTCGCCGCCCCCGGCCGCGGATCCGCTCGACGTGGCGGCCGCGGCCTACGTGCTGCGTCCCGTCGGCTGGGTGAAGCTCGTGACCGCCGCCGGCGAGGAGGCGATGCGGGCCGACGCCGAGCGCGCCGACGAGGAGAGCCGCGCGGAGCTGGAGCGGCTGCGCGAGGAGCTGGACCGGGCCCGCGAGCAGATCCGCGGCGAGACCGAACGGCTGCGCGGGGAGCTGGAATCGGCCAAGAAGGAGACCGAGGCGCTGCACCGCAAACTGCGCGCCGCCCTCAGCGACGTCAAGCGCGGCGAGGCCGCCCTGCGCAAGGTGCAGGGCGAGATCGAGGCCGTACGGACCGAGGCGCAGGCGCAGGTCTCCACGGCGGAGAGCGAGGCCAGACGGCTCAAGTCCCGTCTGGGGGAGGCCGAGGCGGCCCTGGAGGCGACCCGGCGGGCGGCCCGCGAGGGGCGCAGCGTCGAGGACATGCGGATGCGGCTGCTGCTCGACACGATGCTCGACGCGGCCCAGGGACTGCGCCGGGAACTGGCGCTGCCGCCCGTCTCCGTGCGCCCCGCGGAGACGGTGGACGCCGTCGAGCCGGGCCGGATGACCCCGAAGGACATCGCCGCGCGGGCGCTGTCGGAACACGACCCCGCGATCCTCGACCAACTGCTCGCGCTGCCGCAGGCGCACCTGGTCGTCGACGGCTACAACGTCACCAAGACCGGCTATCCGCAGATGCCGCTGGAGAAGCAGCGGCTGCGGCTGCTGGGCCAGCTCTCGCAGCTCGCCGCGCAGACCGGTGCCGAGGTGACCTGCGTCTTCGACGGCGCCGAACTGGCCGCGCCCGTGCTGCTCGCGCCCCCGCGCGGGGTGCGGGTGCTGTTCTCCAAGCCGGGCGTGACCGCCGACGAGCTGATCCGCCAGCTGGTGCGCGCCGAGCCGCCGGGGCGGCCGGTGATCGTCGCCTCGACCGACCGCGAGGTGGCCGACGGGGTCGCGAAGGCGGGTGCCCGGCCCGTCGCCTCTGCGGTGCTTCTCAAGCGACTGTCGTGAAAGGCGAAGGTGCGCGGGTTTTGCCCGAATTGGCCCTTCCGTTGCGCCACCCCCTGTCAAGTGGGCGTCACGCCATGTGAGTTGTGGGCAAAGAATGGCTGGTGTGACGAGATTTTTCGCGTGAGGATTTGAACTGATCACAGCGAGGTCACTAGGGTCTGGCCTCGAACCTCCACACGGGTGATCACTCAAAAGAAGGAGCCCGTCTCCGTGGCGTCCCACCGTCGACCCAAGCAGCCGAGCCGCACACGCGTGACCGTGCTGACCACCGCCGCAGCCGCCGCCGTCGCGCTGAGCGCACAGGCCGCCAACGCCGCGCCCAGCGAGAAGCTGAGCAAGGACGAGGTCAAGGCAAAGGTCGACACGCTCTACGAGCAGGCGGAGCAGGCCACCGAGAAGTACAACGGGGCCAAGGAGAAGCAGGAGAAGCTCCAGAAGGAGATCTCCACCATCCAGGACAACGTGGCGCGCGGCCAGGAGGAGCTCAACGAGCTGCGCGACGGCCTGGGTTCGATGGCCACCGCCCAGTACCGCTCGGGCGGCATAGACCCGTCCGTCCAGCTCTTCCTGTCGTCCGACCCGGACGACTACCTCGACAAGGCGTCCACGCTCGACCAGTTGAGCGGCCAGCAGGTCGAGGCCCTGAAGAAGATCCAGGACAAACAGCGCGAACTCGCCCAGGAGCGGGCAGAGGCCACCGAGAAGCTCAAGGACCTCTCCACCACCCGGACCGAGCTGAACAAGAAGAAGAAGGAAGTCCAGGGCAAGCTCGCCGAGGCCCAGCGGACGCTCAACACCCTGACGGCCAAGGAGAAGGCGGCCCTCGCCGAGGAGCAGAGCCGCGCCAGCCGCTCCTCCGCCGAGCGCGTCGACCTCGGCAACGTCCCCTCCGCCTCCGGCCGGGCCGCCGCGGCCTTCTCCGCCGCCCAGGGCATGATCGGCAGGCCCTACAGCTACGGCGCCACCGGCACCGCGACCTTCGACTGCTCGGGCCTGACTTCCTGGGCCTACGCCCAGGCCGGCGTCAGCATCCCGCGCACCTCCGAGTCCCAGGCCAACATCGGCACGCGCATCTACAGCCAGAGCGACCTGCGCGTCGGCGACCTCGTCTTCTTCTTCAACGACATCCACCACGTGGGCCTGTACGCGGGCAACGGCCAGGTCCTGCACGCGCCGCGCACCGGCACCGTCGTGCGCTACGAGTCGATGAGCACCATCGGCGGCCCGTTCATGTTCGGCGTCCGCGTCTGACGACCCCCTGAAACCGGATCGCGAAGCGCCCGAACGGGCGAATCGCGGAAACCGGAACTGACTCCACGCCCCGCCGGTGACCTGCGTCAGCGGCGGGGCGTCACGTTGCGTGGCCGCCGAGGTCTTTGGCCGCCGCGTGTCCGCGCGGTTACTGTCTGGCGCGCTCCCCTCACGCCGGGCCCCCTGTCCGGCCGCCGGGAAGCGGCAACTGTCCGCCAGCGGAAGGAACGCGGCTTCCCGTGGGGTCTCATCGTCGCCTTGCACCGTCCGGGTTCGAGCGGGGCGCCGGCGCGGCAGCCCTCAGCGTGCTGTCCGCGGCGGCAGCCGCGCTCGGCGCCGTCCCGGCCACCGCCGCCCCGCACCCCGACACCCGGGCCGAGGTGGACCGCCTCTACGAGGAGGCCGAGAACGCGACCGAGGCGTACAACAAGGCGGCCGAGCACGCCGAGACCCTGCGCGAGCAGATCGGCCACGCCCAGGACCGCATCGCCCGCCGGCAGCTCACGGTCAACTCCCTGCGGGAGAAGCTCGGTTCACTGGCCGGAGCGCAGTACCGCTCGGGCGGCGTCGATCCGTCCGTGGCCCTGCTGCTGTCCGCCCGCCCCGACGACTGGCTCGACCGGGCCGCCCTGCTCGACCGCATCGGCGCCCACGAGGCGGGCGAACTGCGCGACCTGCGGTCGGCGCTGCGCGAACTCGCCCAGGAGCGCGCCGAGGCCACCGGAAAGCTGGCCGACCTGGAGGAGAGCCGCACGGCCGTCGCCGCCCACAAGCGGACCGTCGAGAAGAAGCTCGCCAAGGCCCGCCGGCTGTTCGACTCGCTGCCGTGGGCGGAGCGCGCCGCCTACGCACGGGCCTCCCGCGACGGCCGCCAGGGCCTGCCCGGCCTCGGCGCGGGCGCCCCCGACTCCCGGGCCGCCGCCGCGGTCGCCGCCGTCCGCTCCGCCCTCGGCCGGCCCTACGTCTGGGGCGCCAGCGGCCCCTCCGGCTTCGACTGCTCCGGCCTGATGCAGTGGGCGTACGGACAGGCCGGCGTCCAGCTGCCGCGCACCTCGCAGGAACAGCGGTACGCGGGCCACGGCGTCCCCCTCTCCCAGGCCCGCCCCGGCGATCTGGTCGTCTACCGCTCCGACGCCAGCCACGTCGGCATGTACGTCGGCGGCGGCCAGGTCATCCACGCCCCCCACCCGGGCGCCCCCGTGCGCTACGACCCGGTCGGCATGATGCCGATCTCCTCGGTGACCCGGGTCTGAGCGCGGGCCGGGGGCCGTACGATCGGCGAATGGCTGGTCGTCGGCGGGCGGGGCGCCCCGGGGTCGCGGGACTCGGTCTGCTGCTCGGTCTGCTGCTCGTCCCGCTGACCGGATGCGGCGGACCGCGCACCGCCGACCCCGCGCGGGCCGAGGTCCAGCACGTGCTCGACGTGCGGTCCGCCGCGCTCCTGCGCCACGACCCGGCCGCGTACGGCACGACGGGCACCCGGGACACCTACGACCGGCTGCGCGCGGTGCCGCTGGAGTCCTGGTCGTACCGGCTGACGGCGCTGCGCCGCGACGGCGCCTCCGCCACCGCCGACGCCCGGCTCAGCTACCGCGTCCGGGGCTACGACCGGGCCCCCGTGACCACCGCCCGCCGCCTCACCCTGCGCACCACCGCCGACGGGCACTGGTACGTCACGGCCGACCGGCCCGCAGGCGGTACGGGCGAGCAACTGTGGGACCAGGGCACGGTGAGCGCCGTCCGGGGCACGTACGGCCTCGTCCTGGGCGTCGGGCAGTCCACCTCCGCGCTGCGGGCCTACGAGCGGCTCGCCGACCGCGCCGTCCCGGCGGTGTCCGGGGCCTGGGGCACCGACTGGGCCCGCCGGGTCGTCGTCCTCGTCCCGCGCTCCCTCGACGGCATGGCCGGGCTCCTCGGCTCGCACGCCTCCTCGTACCGCGGGATCGCCGCCGTCACCACCGGCGAGGTCGGCACCTCGGGGACGACACCCGCGGACCGGATCATCGTCAATCCGGAGGCGTACGCCCTCCTCGGCGACGCCGGCAAACAGCTCGTCCTCACCCACGAGACCACCCACGTGGCCACCCGCACCCACACGAACGCGGCCACCCCGCTGTGGCTGTCCGAGGGCTACGCCGACTGGATCGGCTACCTCGGCAGCGACCGCACCCCCGTCCAGGCCGCCCCCGAGCTGTCCCGCGCCGTGCGCGACGGCGACCTGCCCGAGGACCTGCCCGCCGACGGGGACTTCGGCTTCACCACCGACGCCGGCCGCCTCGCCCGCGCCTACGAGGGCGGCTGGCTGGCCTGCCGGATGATCGCCGGGCAGTGGGGCGAGGCCCGGCTCGCCGCCTTCTACCGGGCCGTGGGCGCCCACGGTCGGCGCGCGGGCGCCGTCGAGGACGCCCTGCGCACCGTCCTCGGGACGACCCCGGAGCGGTTCCGGGAGCAGTGGCGGGCCTACCTCCGCGACCAGCTCGGCTGAGCGCTCCCCGTCAGGGGACCACCGGGGTCTCCTCGGCGCGGGCCGGCCCCTCCGCCGCGGGTTCGGCGGACGGCCGTGCGACCGTGGAGCGCCACAGCAGACGGGCCGCGGCGATCGCCGCCGCCACCAGGAGGCCGTTGCGCACGAACAGGAGCGTGACGCCGTAGCCGTCGCTCGCCACCACATGGGTGAAGCCCAGCGGGAACTCCAGGGTCGTGACCAGGGCCGTCGGCAGGAGCAGCAGCGCGGGCACGGTCATCCGGCTCGCCCGCGAGCACAGGCACACCGCGCCCAGGCCCAGCAGCCACACCAGGTACTGGGGGCTGATCACCCGGCTGGTCACCGTGAACAGCAGCACCGCCGTGAACGCCGCGTCCGCGAGCGTGTGCGGGGCGAACCGCGTCGCCCGCCACCGCCACAGCAGCAGCCAGCCGAACGCCGCCCCCGTGAGCGCCAGCGCCGCGTCGCTGACCACACCGACGTACGGGCCGACGAACTCCACCGAGCCGTAGTTCAGCAGCACCTCGCCGCGCCAGCCGGTGTGCCGGGCCACGTGGAAGACCAGGGCGCCCAGCGACTCGACCTCCGTGCCCCGCTCCCGCTGGAAGGTGAGGAACGCGAACGCGCCCGGCATGGCCAGCGCGAACAGCGCCGCCGTCCCGGCCGCCGCCAGCGCCGCCGACGTCCACGCCCGGCGCCGCACCGCCCCCACCAGCAGCAGCGCCGGCCACACCTTCACCATCGCCGCGAAACCCGCCAGCGCGCCGAGGAGCCGGGGCCGCCGGGCGCCGGCGAGGAGCGCGGCCACCGCCACGGCCGTCACCAGCACGTCGTAGCGGGCGTAGGCGGTGGGCCCCAGCAGGGGCAGCCCGGCCGCCCACAGCCACGCGCCGCGCAGGCCCCTGCCCGGGCGGCGGCCCGTGCGGCACAGCAGCACCAGCACCGTCAGGTCGGCGAGACAGACCAGCACGGAGAACGCGGTGGGGTAGGCGAGGAAGGGCAGCAGGGCGGGCGCGAGGATCGCCAGCGCGGCGGCGGGCGGATACTGCCAGGTCACGTCGTCCAGCGGGAACGTGCCCTGGCGCAGCACCTCGTACCAGCCCCGGTAGATGACCGACACGTCCGTCGTGACGTCCGCGCCCGGGAAGACCCACACCCGCAGCACGAGGAGCAGCAGCACCAGTCTGGTCGGCACCCAGAGCGCCACCGGTCCCGCCGGCGTCCCGCGCGCACCCGCGACGTCCACCTGAGCCCCCAGTCCCTCGCCCTCGTGTCCGGTCCCGCGGGCCATGATGTCCCGTCGGGCCGCGCACGGCCCGCAGACGCACCCGGGCGGCGACCGCGAGCGCCCCGGACACGGGCCGACCGGTAGGGTCGGCGGCGATGCACAAGACCCTGATCGTGACCAACGACTTCCCGCCCCGCCCCGGCGGCATCCAGGCGTTCCTGCACAACATGGCGCTGCGCCTCGACCCGGAGCGGCTGGTCGTCTACGCCTCCACGTGGAAGCGCGGCCGGGAGGGCGCCGAGGCCACGGCCGCGTTCGACGCCGAGCAGCCCTTCACCGTCGTACGGGACCGCACCACGATGCTACTGCCCACGCCCGCCGCGACCCGCACGGCTGTGCGGCTGCTGCGCGAGCACGGGTGCACGTCGGTGTGGTTCGGCGCGGCGGCCCCCCTCGGGCTGATGGCACCGGCGCTGCGTGCCGCTGGCGCCGGACGGCTGGTCGCCACGACCCACGGCCACGAGGCGGGCTGGGCCCAACTGCCCGCCGCGCGCGGGCTGCTGCGCCGGATCGGCGAGTCCACGGACACGATCACCTACCTCGGCGAGTACACCCGCTCCCGGATCGCGGACGCGCTCACCCCGGCCGCCGCCGCGCGCATGGCGCACCTGCCGCCCGGCGTCGACGAGAAGACCTTCCACCCCGACTCGGGCGGCGCCGAGGTGCGCGCCCGGCTCGGGCTGAGCGAGCGGCCCGTGGTGGTGTGCGTCTCGCGGCTGGTGCCCCGCAAGGGCCAGGACACCCTGATCCGGGCGCTGCCCCGCGTCCTCGCCCGGCACCCCGACACGGTGCTGCTGATCGTCGGCGGCGGCCCCTACGAGAAGGACCTGCGCCGCCTCGTCGCGGAGACCGGTCTCGCCGCCTCGGTCCGCTTCACCGGCGCGGTGCCCTGGGCGGAGCTGCCCGCGCACTACGGGGCGGGCGACGTCTTCGCCATGCCCTGCCGCACCCGGCGCCGCGGACTCGACGTCGAAGGGCTCGGCATCGTCTACCTGGAGGCGTCCGCGACCGGGCTGCCCGTGGTCGCCGGTGACTCCGGCGGGGCGCCCGACGCGGTGCTCGACGGGGAGACCGGCTGGGTCGTGCGCGGCGGTTCGCCCGAGGAGGCCGCCGACCGGATCGTCGCACTGCTCGACGACCCCGAACTGCGCCACCGCATGGGGGAGCGGGGCCGGCGCTGGGTGGAGGAGAAGTGGCGCTGGGACCGACTGGCGGAGAACCTGAAAACCCTGCTGTGATGCAGCGCCCCGTCAGGGGCGCGGGGCCGTGTCGGTGTGCCACAACGCATCCGCACCCGCGAACGCTGATCAAGTGGCACCCCAGAAGGCGCACCTACTTCGAATAGATCGCCTCGATCTCCCCGGCGAAGTCCTTCGCCACGACGTTCCGCTTCAGCTTCAGCGACGGCGTCAGATGCCCGGAGTCCTCCGTGAACTGGGCCCCCAGGATGCGGAACTTGCGCACCGACTCCGCCTTGGACACCGCCGCGTTGCCGTCGTCCACGGCCGTCTGGATCGCCGCGATCAGGTCCGGGTCCTCACGCAACGACGCCACAGAACCGCCGGCCGGCTTCCCGTGCTCGGCGGCCCAACGGCCCAGGAACTCCTCGTCGATGGTGACCAGCGCGCCCACGAACGGCCGCCCGTCGCCCACCACCATGCACTCCGCGACCAGCGCGTGCGCCCGGATGCGGTCCTCGATCACGGCCGGGGCGACGTTCTTGCCGCCCGCGGTGACGATGATCTCCTTCTTGCGGCCGGTGATCCGCAGATAGCCGTCCTCGTCGAGGGTGCCGATGTCACCGGTGTGGAACCAGCCGTCGGCGAGCGCCTCGGCGGTCGCGGCCTCGTTGTTCCAGTAGCCGGTGAACAGGTGCTCGCCGTGCAGCAGCACCTCGCCGTCGTCGGCGATGCGGATGACCGAACCCGGCAGCGGCTGCCCGACCGTGCCGATCTTCTGCCGGTCCCAGGGGTTGAACGCGGTGGCCGCGCAGGACTCGGTCAGGCCGTAGCCCTCCAGGACCGTGAAGCCGATGCCGCGGAAGAAGTGGCCCAGCCGCTCGCCCAGCGGGGCGCCGCCGGAGATCGCGTACTCGCCCTTGCCGCCGAGCACCGCGCGCAGCTTGCCGTAGACCAGCTTGTCGAACGTCTTGTGCTTGATCTTCAGGCCCAGCGACGGACCCGACGGGGTGTCCAGCGCCTTGCTGTAGGCGATCGCGGTGTCCGCGGCCTTGTCGAAGATCCGGCCCTTGCCGTCGGCCTGCGCCTTGGCGCGCGCCGAGTTGTAGACCTTCTCGAACACCCGCGGCACGCCGAGGACCAGCGTCGGCCGGAACGCGGCCAGTTCGTCGGTGAGGTTCTTGATGTCCGGGACGTTGCCCAGCTTGATCGGCGCCATCATCGGAGCGATCTGCACCAGCCGCCCGAAGACGTGCGCGAGCGGCAGGAACAGCAGCACCGAGCACTCGCCGGTGCGGAACAGCGGGCGCAGCCGCTCCACGATGTTGCCGCACTCCGCGAAGAAGCTGCGGTGGGTGAGCACACAGCCCTTGGGACGGCCGGTGGTGCCCGAGGTGTAGACGATGGTCGCGGGGTCGTCGGCCCTGGCGAGCGAACCGCGCTCCTCGACGGTCGCGTCGGCGACGTCGCTGCCCAGCCGGCCCAGCTCGCCCACGCCGTCGGCCTCGATCTGCCAGACGTGCTTCAGCTCGGGCAGCCGGTCGCGCACCGACTCGACGGCCGCCGCGTGCCCGTCCAGCTCCACGACGCAGGCGGTGGCGCCGGAGTCCGCGAGGATCCACTGCACCTGCTCGGGCGAACTGGTCTCGTACACCGGTACGGTGACCGCGCCCGCGCTCCAGATCGCGAAGTCGAGCAGTGTCCACTCGTAGCGCGTCCGCGACATCAGGCCGACCCGGTCGCCCGGCCGGATTCCGGAGGCGATGAACCCCTTGGCGGCGGCGTGCACCTCGGTCAGGAAGTCACGGGCCGTCACGTCCTGCCAGACACCGCCCGTCTTGCGGGCGATGACGGCCACGTCCGGGTGCTGCGCGGCGTTTCTGCGGACGATGTCGGTCAGATTGCCGTCCGCAGGGACCTCGTACAAAGCCGGAAGGCTGAACTCGCGCAAGACTGCTGCTCCTCATAGGGCGCCGGCGCCACGACGTCGTGTGATGCGACGGTCCGGTCCACGGCGGGCGGATGCTCCGGGCGACCCACCGTGGGTCTCGGTCCCGGTGACCGAAATCCGGAGCACGACTGGACTGCCCGGACGTTACCCGTCGGTATGGTGTCTTCGACAGGGGGATCCGGCGAGATGTTCGCTGCGTCACACGGATGGGGACGGACGGGGGGCTGTTCCTTGGCGCACAGTAGTCCACGCCTTTCCTGACTGGCCAGTAACGGCGGGTGCGTCCGGCACTGTTCACCAGGGGCGTGCCCGACCTACCCTTGATCACCATGGCACCCACACCCGCCGGTAACCGAAGGACACGCGTGCACGTGGTCAGCGACGTGCACGGCAACGCCCGTGACCTGGCCCGGGCCGGCGAGGGGGCGGACGCCCTGATCTGTCTGGGCGACCTCGTGCTCTTCCTCGACTACGCCGACCACGCGCGCGGCATCTTCCCGGACCTGTTCGGAGTGGAGAACGCCGACCGCATCGTCGAACTGCGCACCGCCCGGCGTTTCGAGGAGGCGCGCGCGTTCGGGGCGAGCCTGTGGGCCGGCATCGCCGGCGACCGGGCCGCCGCCATCGAGAAAGCGGTGCGCAAGCAGTACGCCGAGCTGTTCGCCGCCTTCCCCACCCCGACGTACGCCACGTACGGCAATGTCGACATGCCGCCCCTCTGGGCGGAGTACGCGGGACCGGGCACCACCGTCCTGGACGGCGAGCGCGTCGAGATCGGCGGCCGCACCTTCGGCTTCGTCGGCGGCGGACTGCGCACCCCCATGCGCACCCCCTACGAGATCGGCGACGAGGAGTACGCCGCGAAGATCGAGGCGATCGGCGAGGTCGACGTGCTGTGCACGCACATCCCGCCCGAGGTGCCCGAGCTGGTCTACGACACGGTGGCGCGGCGCTTCGAACGGGGCAGCCGGGCCCTGCTGGACGCCATCCGCCGCACCCGGCCCCGCTATGCCCTGTTCGGACACGTCCACCAGCCGCTGGTGCGGCGCATGCGCATCGGCGCCACCGAGTGCGTCAACGTCGGGCACTTCGCCGGCACCGGGCGGCCCTGGGCGCTCGAATGGTGAGCCCCGCCGGGCGGGGTGAACCCGGCAGGTCGCGTGCGCGGTAGCCTTCACGCTGCACACACGTGCGCACACGACTTGCAGCACGACGGGCCCGCATCCGGAGGAGCCACGGCGATGGCGGAACACACCAGCTCGAGCATCACGATCGAGGCGGCACCGGCCGACGTCATGGCGGTGATCGCCGACTTCGCCCGCTATCCGGACTGGACCGGTGAGGTGAAGGAGGCGGAGGTCCTGGCCACCGACGGGCAGGACCGCGCCGAGCAGGTCAGGCTCGTCATGGACGCCGGGGCGATCAAGGACGACCAGACGCTCGCCTACACCTGGACCGGCGAGCACGAGGTGTCCTGGACGCTGGTGAAGTCCCAGATGCTGCGCTCCCTGGACGGCTCCTACCTCCTCAAGCCCGCGGGCGCCGGCGCGACCGAGGTCACCTACCGGCTCACCGTCGACGTCAAGATCCCCATGCTGGGCATGATCAAGCGCAAGGCGGAGAAGGTCATCATCGACCGCGCCCTGGCGGGCCTCAAGAAGAGGGTCGAGTCCGGCGAGGCGTGACCCCGGCCCCGGGCCCCGCGCGGGCACGCCCGCGTCCGCGGCTCCGTTACCGTTCACCCTCATGCGCACCATCCTGATCACCGGCCCCGGCGGCAGCGGTCGTACCACCCTCGCGGCCGCCACCGCCCTGGCCGCCGCGGGCGACGGCATCCGGACCGTCGTCCTCGGCGCCGACCGCGAGGACACCCTGGGCGCGGCGCTCGGCACGGCGACCGGCCCCACACCCGTACGGGTCACGCCGCACCTCACCGCGTGGCGGCCCGACGCCACCGCCCGCTTCCGGGACGACCTCGTCGCCCTCCAGGACCGCGCCGCCGACCTCCTCGACCTCCTCGGAGCCTCCCGGCTCGACGCCGAGGAGGCCACCCCGCTGCCCGGCGCCGAGGAGCTCTCCCTGCTGCGCGCCCTGCGCGACGCCGCCCTCTCCGAGCGTCACGACCTCCTCGTCGTGGACCTCCCGCCCACCCCCCGCGCCCTCGCCCTGCTCGCCCTGCCCGAGGAACTGCGCCGCTATCTGCGCCGGCTGCTCCCGCCCGAGCGCCAGGCGGCCCGCGCCCTGCGCCCCGTCCTCGGCCGGCTGGCCGGCGTGCCCATGCCCTCGGAGCGGCTGTACGACACCGTCGCTCGCTGGGACACCGAACTCGCCGCCGTCGAGGCCGTCCTTGCCGGCCGGGACACCGCCGTGCGCCTCGTCGCCGAACCCGGCCCGGCCGGCGCCGACGCCGTCCGCACGGGCGCCCTCGGTCTCGCCCTGCGCGGCCTGCGCACCGAGGCCGTGCTCGCCAACCGCGTGCTGCCCGAGACCGCCGGGGACACCTGGCTCGCCGGCCTCGCCGCCCAGCAGCGCAAGGCCCTCGCCGACTGGCACGAGACCCACGACGTCCACCCCGTCGCCCATCTCGGCCGCGACCCCCGCGGCACCGACGACCTGGCCGCGCTGGCCGCGCCCGGCGTCAACCGGGCGCCCGCCCCGGTCGAGTGGCCGGTGACCGACCGCACCGCCGACGACGGCGTGGTCGTCTGGCACATCCCGCTGCCCGGCGCGATACGCGACGAACTCGACCTGGTCCGGCGCGGCGACGAACTCGTGATCACGGCGGGCCCCTTCCGGCGCCTCGTCCCGCTGCCGTCCGCCCTGCGCCGCTGCACCGTCGCCGGGGCCGCCCTGCGCGAGGGCGAACTGCGCATCCGGTTCACGCCCGACCCCGACCTGTGGCCGCGTGCACGGTGAAGGACGTACGCCCATTCGGGTAACGTCGTAGGGACGAACCGTAGTCAGGAGTCCGTCATGAGCGAAGAGCGCCCCACACCGGACACCCCCGACGGCCCGGCGGCCGACGAGGCACGGGCGACCGACGCGGACGCCTGGGCCACGGCCGCGGCCGAGGACCTCGCGGCGGAGAAGGCCCGCCGCCGCGCCGCCCACGGATCGCCCCCGGGCTCGGCCGCCGAGGAACTGCGCAAGCTCGTCGACGCGGTCGCCGACAAGCTCTCCGGCCTCCAGTCCCCGCTCCTGGGCGCGGTCGCGGGACCCGCCGCCCAGCAGGTGGTGCGACAGGTCGTGCAGCAGGCGAAGGCCGCCGTCGAGCCCGTGGTGGAACGCAACCCGGACGTCTTCGACCACCTGGCCGCGGCCGGCGGCGAACTGCTCGCGGCCTACCGCTCCGCCGTCCAGGCCCAGGAACGCCGCTGGACGGACCGCGCGCGGGACACGCACGGCCCGGAGGACGATCCGCGCGAGGGCCGGGAGCCGGGCGAGGGCACCGGCCCCGGGGAACGCATCGACTTGGACTGACAGGGCCTCGGGTACGGTTGGCCGTAGCGGGGCTCGACCGAAACTGAGGGATTCATGGGACTCACCATCGGCGTCGACATCGGCGGCACGAAGATCGCGGCCGGGGTGGTCGACGAGGAAGGCAACATCCTCTCGACCCACAAGGTGCCGACTCCGGGTACGCCCGAGGCGATCGTGGACGCCATAGCCACCGCCGTCGAGGGCGCACGGGCCGGGCACGAGATCGTCGGCGTGGGCATCGGAGCCGCCGGCTACGTGAACCGGCAGCGCTCCACCGTCTACTTCGCGCCGAACATCGACTGGCGCCAGGAGCCGCTGAAGCAGGCGGTCGAGGCCCGCGTGGGCCTGCCCGTCGTCGTGGAGAACGACGCCAACGCGGCCGCGTGGGGCGAGTACAAGTTCGGCGCCGGCAAGGGCCACCGCAACGTCATCTGCATCACGCTCGGCACCGGTCTGGGCGGCGGCATCATCATCGGCAACAAGCTGCGCCGCGGGCACTTCGGCGTGGCCGCCGAGTTCGGCCACATCCGGATGGTCCCGGACGGCCTGCTGTGCGGCTGCGGCTCACAGGGCTGCTGGGAGCAGTACGCCTCCGGGCGCGCGCTCGTCAGATACGCCAAGCAGCGCGCCAACGCCACCCCCGAGCACGCCGAACTGCTGCTCGGTCTCGGCGACGGCAGCCCCGAGGGCATCGAGGGCAAGCACATCTCCATGGCGGCCCGCCAGGGCGACCCCGTCGCCGTCGACTCCTACCGCGAGCTGGCCCGCTGGGCGGGCGCCGGCCTCGCCGACCTGGCCTCCCTCTTCGACCCCTCCGCGTTCATCGTCGGCGGTGGCCTGTCCGACGAGGGCGAGCTGGTCCTCGACCCGATCCGCAAGTCGTACAAGCGCTGGCTGGTCGGCGGCAACTGGCGCCCCGTGGCCGAGGTCATCGCGGCCCAGCTGGGCAACGAGGCGGGTCTGGTGGGCGCGGCCGACCTGGCCCGCGAGCCCGACCCGATCATGTAACGCCCACCTCGTCGGTTCGGGGCGACCGTGCCTGCCGAGGGGCGCGGGGAACTGCGCGACGAGCCACCGACCACCGTCGGTCGCACGCGGTCCTCGCGCCCCGAGCCGGTGGGCGTACATTGATCCACATGGCGCTCCCCCCTTCCCGCACCGAGCCCGACGGCTCCGCGATCATCCGCGTACTGAGCTACAACATCCGCTCGATGCGTGACGACACGGACGCCCTCGCCCGCGTGATCACGGCCTGCGCCCCCGACCTCGTCCTGGTCCAGGAGGCCCCCCGCTTCTTCCGCTGGCGCAAGAAGCTCGCCCGCCTCGCGTCGGCCTCCGGCCAGGTCGTCCTCACCGGAGGCGGCACCGCCGCGGGCCCCGCGATCCTGTGCGATCTGCGCGCCACCGTCGAGCGCACCGAGGACGTCCTGCTGCCGCTCACCCCCGGTCTGCACCGCCGCGGCTTCGCCACCGCCGTCGTCCGCTTCGGAAGGGCCCGCCTCGGCGTCCTCAGCTGCCACCTCTCCCTCCAGGGGGAGGAGCGCCGCGCGCAGGGCGGCATGCTGCTCGACCGGCTCGCCGGACTCGGCACCGAGCACACCCTCGCCGGCGGCGACATCAACGAGGGACCCGAGGGCCGCACCTTCCGGCTCCTCGCCGAGGGGCTCCAGGACTGCCGGGCCACCGCGCCGTGGGGCGGCGAGGACACCTCCACCCCCGCCGACCCGCGGCAGCGCATCGACGCGATCTTCGCGTCCAAGGGCGTCGAGGTGCTCGGCTGCGGCGTCCCGCTCGACCTGCCCGGCGTCGACGGCGCAGACCTGAGGGCGGCCTCGGACCACCTCCCGGTCCTGGCCGCCCTCAGAATCCCGTCCGCGTAGCGCGGTGTCCCGCCGGCGTGGCGCGGTCGCTCACACCACCGCGCCGCGCCCCGGGTCGCCGTCCTCGTCGTCGTCCGTGCGCATGCGCGTCACCAGCGTGACGAACCCGCCGAGGAAGCCGCCGATGCCGAGCGTCGCCAGCCACCACGTCATGTCCCAGCCGAGCACCACCGCGAGCACCAGCAGGATCGGCCCGCCGACCACCCCCAGCCAGGCGAACCTGGCCGTCGTGTCGCCGGTGGGCAGCGGAGGTGGCTCGGGCGGCACGAAGTGGCCCTCGTCGTCCTCGTCGAAGTCGTCCTCGACCGGTTCTGGCGCCGTGTAGTCGCGCGGTCCCACACCGGGGGCGAAGGAGACCGAGCTGCCCACCGGCGCGGCCGGCTCCGGTTCTTCTTCCTGCGCGTCGTCCTCGTTCGGCCCGGTCTCGGGCAGCGCGAGGTCCTCCACCGGCTTGAACGGCTTGGCACCCGGCGGGTCCGGGGGCTCGTCACCGTACCCGGCGACGATCGCCCGCCAGGCCGCATCCTCGTCGAAGGGCACACCCTTCTCGTCCGGCTCGCGGTCCTCGCGGTCGGAGTCGTGCTCAGCCAACTGAGGCCGTCCCTTCCTAGCCGACACGGGGTGCGGGCCGCCCACGAAGGCGAGGCTCCCTCCGAAGGTCCGGTCCGCTCCTGGTCCAACGTCGCCGCGCGGTCGCTGTGTTCCGGCCGGACGGCCACCACGCCGAGACCGACGACTCCGGATGTGCTTCACCGTACGCGACCCCACCGACCCCGACCAGGGCCGTCGGCCTTCGTCCATGGCGCGGGTTATGGTCTGACCGACGGAAACAGGAGGCACTCGGTTGTTGTACGGCACGATGAAGGTCGCCATCGGGGGACCGCTCAAGGTCGCCTTCCGGCCGTGGGTGGAGGGTCTGGAGAACGTTCCGGCCGAGGGCCCCGCCATCCTGGCGAGCAATCACCTGTCCTTCTCGGACTCGTTCTTCCTGCCCGTGGTCCTCGACCGCAAGGTCACCTTCATCGCGAAGGCCGAGTACTTCACCACACCCGGGGTCAAAGGACGGTTGACGGCGGCCTTCTTCAAGGGCGTCGGACAGCTCCCGGTCGACCGCTCCGGCGCACGCGGCGCGGGCGAGGCCGCGATCAGGAGCGGCATAGAGGTGCTCGAACGCGGAGAGCTGTTCGGCATCTACCCGGAGGGCACCCGCTCGCCCGACGGCCGCCTCTACCGGGGCAAGCCCGGCGGCCTCGCGCGCGTGGCGCTCGCCACCGGGGCGCCCGTCATCCCCGTCGCCATGATCGACACCGAGAAGATCCAGCCGCCGGGCAAGGTGATGCCGAAGCTGATGCGGCCCGGCATCCGCATCGGCAGGCCGCTGGACTTCAGCCGCTACCAGGGCATGGAACAGGACCGCTTCGTGCTGCGCGCGGTGACGGACGAGGTCATGTACGAGATCATGAAGCTCTCCGGGCAGGAGTACGTCGACATCTACGCGACCGCCGCCAAACGGCAGATCGCGGAGGCCGCGAAGGCCGCGAAGACGGCGAAAGCCGCCGAGAAGGAGCAGAAGGACCAGGCCGAGGGGCAGCGGACCGAGTCGTAGACGCGGCACCGCGGGGCCCGGGGGGTGGGGGAGATGTCCGAACGCGAGCGGGGCATGAGGATGTCGGTCGAGCAGCCGCTGTGGCGTGCGCTCGCCGGCTACCGCGTCCTGACGATGCTGTACGCCATCGGCCTGTTCGCCAGCGCCTACGACCGCTACGCCCGCCCCGGCGTCGCCATCGCCTACTACGCCGTCCTGTTCGCGTGGACCCTGGCGACGCTCCCGCGGGTGGCCAACGCGGCGAGCTGCACCCGGCGCTTCCTCGCCGCCGACCTCACCGTCGCGCTCACCGGCATCCTGCTCACCCCGCTCGCCGACGTCCACCAGGTCGCCCACGGCGGCCCGACGCTGCCGTCCATATGGACCGCGGGCTCCGTGCTGGCCTTCGCCATCAAGGGCGGCTGGCGCTGGGCGGCCCTCGCCTCCACCCTCGTCGCCGTCGGCAACCTCGTCGAGCGGGGCACCCCGGCCCGCGACACCGTGCACAACGTGATCCTCGTCTGGGTCGCCTCCATCGCCATCGGGTACGTCGTCGAGGTCGCCCGCGCCTCCGAGCGCACCCTCGCCCGCGCCCTGGAGATCGAGGCCGCCACCCGGGAGCGGGAGCGCCTCGCCCGGGACATCCACGACGGCGTGCTCCAGGTGCTGGCCATGGTGCAGCGGCGCGGTGCCGTGCTCGGCGGGGAGGCGGCCGAACTGGGGCGCATGGCGGGGGAGCAGGAGGTCGCGCTGCGCACCCTGGTCTCCGGCGGCCTGGTCCCGGTCCCGCGCGCCGCGCTGCCCGCCGCGTCGGGCACCGGCGCACCGCCCGCGGGGGAGCCGGACGGCGACCCCGCGGCCCCCGTCGACCTGCGCACCCTGCTCGCCCCCTACGCCGGCTCCCGGGTCAGCCTCGCCGAGCCCGGCGCCCCGGTGCCGCTCGCGCCCGGCACGGCACGGGAACTGGCCGCGGCCGTCGGCGCCGCCCTGGACAACGTGCGCAGGCACGCCGGGGCCGACGCCCGCGCGTGGATCCTGGTCGAGGACGAGCCGGACACGGTGGTGGTGACCGTGCGGGACGACGGCCCCGGCATCCCCGAGGGGCGGCTCGCACAGGCCGAGGGGGAGGGGCGGCTAGGGGTGGCCCTGTCGATCCGCGGCCGGCTGCGCGACCTCGGCGGCGGCGCCGAGCTGATCTCGGTGCCCGGACAGGGCACGGAAGTGGAACTGACGGTACCGAAGGACGCCGACGGGGCGCGGGGGAAGGCGGAGCGGGGATGACGCAGCAACAGGGTCCGGTCAGGGTCATGGTGGTCGACGACCACCCCATGTGGCGCGACGCGGTCGCCCGCGACCTGGCCGAGGCGGGCTTCGAGGTGGTCGCGACCGCGGGGGACGGCGAGCAGGCGGTGCGCCGGGCCCTGGCCGCGGGGCCCGACGTGCTCGTCCTGGACCTCAACCTGCCCGCCAAGCCCGGTGTGCAGGTCTGCAAGGAACTGGTCGGCGCCAACCCGGCGCTGCGGGTGCTGGTGCTGTCGGCCAGCGGGGAGCACGCGGACGTCCTGGAGGCGGTGAAGTCGGGCGCCACGGGCTATCTGCTGAAGTCGGCCTCCACCGGGGAACTGCTCGACGCGGTGCGCCGTACGGCCGTCGGCGACCCGGTGTTCACGCCCGGCCTCGCCGGACTGGTCCTCGGCGAGTACCGACGGCTGGCCGCCGAGCCCGGGTCCGCGCCGGACGCCGGGAAGCCGGAGACGCCCCGGCTGACCGAGCGTGAGACCGAGGTGCTGCGGCTGGTGGCCAAGGGCCTGAGCTACAAGCAGATCGCCGAGCGCCTGGTGATCTCGCACCGCACGGTCCAGAACCACGTCCAGAACACCCTGGGCAAGCTCCAGCTGCACAACCGCGTGGAACTGGTCCGGTACGCCATAGAGCGCGGTCTCGACGAGGAGTGAGACCGGGCGCCGTAGCGGTGTCCCGACAATCCACCGGAATCAGCCCGCCCACCTCTCGCTGTGTGACGCATCTCACCTCTACTGTGAGTGAGCCTCAAGTCACCGCGGCGAAGGGACATTTCCATGCGGGTGGGAGTACTGACCGGAGGCGGCGACTGCCCCGGGCTCAACGCCGTGATCCGAGCCGTCGTCCGCAAGGGCGTGCAGGAGTACGGCTACACGTTCGTCGGGTTCCGGGACGGCTGGCGCGGGCCCCTCGAAGGGGACACGGTCCGCCTCGACATCCCCGCCGTCCGCGGCATCCTGCCCCGCGGCGGCACCATCCTCGGCTCCTCCCGCACCAACCCCCTCAGGACCACCGACGGGATCGCCCGGATCAAGGAGAACCTGGCCGCGCAGGAGATCGGCGCCCTCGTCACCATCGGCGGCGAGGACACCCTCGGCGTGGCCGCGCGGCTGTCCGACGAATACGGGGTGCCCTGCGTCGGCGTGCCGAAGACGATCGACAACGACCTCTCCGCCACCGACTACACCTTCGGCTTCGACACCGCCGTCGGCATCGCCACCGAGGCCATCGACCGGCTGCACACCACCGCCGAGTCCCACATGCGCGTCCTGGTCGTCGAGGTGATGGGCCGTCACGCCGGCTGGATAGCCCTGCACTCCGGGCTCGCCGGCGGCGCCAACGTCATCCTCGTCCCCGAGCGGCGTTTCGACGTCGAGCAGGTCTGCGCCTGGGTGACCTCCCGGTTCAAGGCGTCGTACGCCCCGATCGTGGTCGTCGCGGAGGGTGCCGTGCCGAAGGACGGCGACATCGTGCTCAAGGACGAGTCG
This sequence comes from Streptomyces sp. NPDC026672, assembly GCF_040638185.1. NCBI lineage: Bacteria > Bacillati > Actinomycetota > Actinomycetes > Kitasatosporales > Streptomycetaceae > Streptomyces > Streptomyces sp. NPDC026672. The sequence goes on along the minus strand of NZ_JBEZXS010000013.1, from coordinate 123,508 downwards.
CTGGACTCCTTCGGGCACGCACGGCTGTCCGGCGTCGGGGAATGGCTCGCCAAGCAGATCGAGAAGCGCACCGGCAAGGAGGCCCGCACCACGGTCCTCGGGCACGTGCAGCGCGGCGGCACCCCGAGCGCCTTCGACCGCTGGCTCGCCACCCGCTTCGGCCTGCACGCCATCGACGCCGTCCACGACGGGGACTTCGGCAAGATGGTCGCCCTGCGCGGCACCGACATCGTCCGTGTCCCCATCGCCGACGCCACGTCCCGCCTGAAGACGGTCGGCCCCGAGCTCTACGAGGAGATCTCGGTCTTCTTCGGCTGACCCGCCGCCACCCGGGCCGGCGGGACGCGGAGGAGGTCCCCGAGGATCGTGGGGCCGTTCAGGGTCAGCACCGACTCCGGGTGGAACTGGACCGACGCGAAACCGGGGCCGCGCAGGGCGTGCACCTCACCGTCGGACGCGCGGCTCACCTCGACGCCGTGGGCGGCCAGTTCGCGCTCCGCCTCGTCGTCGCAGCGGGCCGTGAAGCTGTTGTAGAAGCCGACCGTCTCGGGCCTGCCGAACAGGTCGACGGTGCTCTGCGCCCCCTGGTGCGGCACCTCCTTGCGGACGATCTCCAACCCCAGTTCCGCCGCCAGCAGTTCGTGCCCCAGGCACACCCCCAGCACCCCGCGCCGGTGCTCCCGCACGACATCCGCGGTCAGCCCCCGCAGGAACCGCATCCTCGGATCCGAGAGGTCGGACGGATCACCGGGTCCCGGCCCCAGCACCACCGGCCCCTCGTGCGCGAGCACCGCCTCCCGCAGCCCCGGCTCGTCGTGGCGCCGTACCGTCACCTCCAGGCCCGTCGAGCGCAGCACGTGCGCGAGCATCGCCGTGAACGTGTCCTCCCCGTCCACCACCAGCGCCCGCCCCGCCGGCGGCTCGGTCCGCTCCTGCATCCGCAGCCAGAACGGCGCCAGCGCCGCCCGCCGCCCGTCCAGCGCCGCCCGCACCCGCGGGTCGTCCGCCGGCCGGGGCCGTGTCCGCTCGTCCCGCGGCCGTCCCGGCCGCACCCCGAGTGCCGTCAGCACACCCGCCGCCTTCGCGTGCGTCTCCGCCACCTCCCCGGCCGCGTCCGAGCCCCGAACGAGCGTCGCGCCGACCGACACCCGCAGCCGCCCGGCCGCGTCCACGTCGGCGGTGCGGATCAGGATGGGGGAGTCCAGGGTCTGCGCACCCCCGGCGTCCCGGCCGAGCAGCGCCAGCGCGCCCGCGTAGTACCCGCGCCCGCCGCGCTCGTGCCGCTCGATCACCCGGCAGGCGTTCTGCACCGGCGAGCCGGTCACCGTCGCGGCGAACATGGTCTCCCGCAGGACCTCCCGCACGTCCAGCGACGAGCGGCCCCGCAGCTCGTACTCGGTGTGCGCGAGGTGCGCCATCTCCTTCAGCCGCGGACCGACCACCACCCCGCCCATGTCGCCGACCGCGCACATCATCTTGAGCTCCTCGTCGACCACCATCGAGAGCTCCTCGATCTCCTTGGTGTCGGCGAGGAAGTCCAGCAGGCTCTCCGGCGTCGGCCCCTCGGCGGGATAGCGGTACGTCCCGCTGATCGGGTTCATCACGACCGTGCCGCCCGACATCCGCACGTGCACCTCGGGGCTCGCCCCGACCAGCGTCCGCCCGCCCTCCCCGGTGTGCACGACGAACGTCCAGTACGCGCCCCGCTCGCCCTCCAGCAGCCGCCGGAACAGCGCCAGCGCGTCGGCCCGCCCGAACCCCGGGACCGTGCCCCCGTACGTCCGCCGGATCACGAAGTTGGCGCCCTCGCCGCGCCCGATCTCCTCCTCCAGGACCCGCCCGACGATCGCGGCGTACTCCTCGTCGGCCACGTCGAAGCCGCCGTCCTCGACCCGCACCGCGTGGCCGGGCAGCCGCTCCAGCGCCTCGGCGAGCGGCACGTCGTACCGTTCCTCGGGCGTGAGCGCCAGCAGTGGGGTGCCGTCGTCGCGGACGTCGAAGCCGCGCTCGCGGATCTGCCGGAACGGTACCAGCGCGAGCGCCTCCTCGGGCAGGTCGGCGAGCCGGTCGTACGCGGCGACGGGGCCGACCAGCAGCTCCACCGTGTTCTCGGCGCGGCCGGGCGTGCGGCGCCTGAGCAGGGCGAAGGGGCGGGTGTCGGTCACCAGCTGGGCCAGATCCATGGTTCCTCTTCCGGTACGGGACTCGGTGGGTGCCGGTGAGGAACGGCCGCGGGAAACACCGAAGGCCGCCCTCGGGCGGCCTTCGCGAAGCAGTGCGTACGCGCAGTCAGTGGGCCGCCGGGGGAGCGGTCCACCACCAGTTCTGGATCGAGTGCGCGAACATGGCGCGAACCCTACCCCGACGGCGGGGCCGGTGCCCACCGCCCGTCTCATCCATCGGGCATCTGGGGAGATCACCACGCGCGACCCCGTAATGTTTACAGGGTGACCGTGAACGCTGATTCCGAAGCCGCCGCCGCGAAGGCGTCCTGGCTAGACCTGCCCGCGGCGCAGCAGCCCGACTACCCGGATCCCGAGGCTCTGCGCGAAGTGATCGCCGAGCTCGAGTCGTATCCGCCCCTGATCTTCGCCGGCGAGTGCGACCAGCTGCGTGCTCGGATGGCGGCCGTCGCCAAGGGAGAGGCGTTCCTCCTCCAGGGCGGCGACTGCGCGGAGTCCTTCGACGCCGTCGGCGCGGAGCAGATCCGCGCCAAGCTCAAGACCCTCCTCCAGATGGGCGCGGTCCTCACGTACGCCGCGTCAGTGCCGGTGGTGAAGGTCGGGCGGATCGCCGGTCAGTACTCGAAGCCGCGCTCCAAGCCCACCGAGACCCGCGACGGCGTGACCCTCCCGGTGTACCGGGGCGACTCCGTCAACGGCTTCGACTTCACCGAGGCCACCCGCATCCCCGACCCGCAGCGGCTGAAGCGGATGTACCACGCCTCCGCCTCCACGCTGAACCTGGTCCGTGCCTTCACCACCGGCGGCTACGCCGACCTGCGCCAGGTGCACGCCTGGAACCAGGACTTCGTGAAGTCGTCCCCCTCCGGCCAGCGTTACGAGCAGCTCGCGCGTGAGATCGACAACGCGCTGAACTTCATGCGGGCCTGCGGCGCGGAGCCGGAGGAGTTCAAGACCGTCGAGTTCTACGCCTCCCACGAGGCGCTGCTGCTCGACTACGAGTCCGCGCTGACCCGGGTCGACTCCCGCACGGGCAAGCTGTACGACGTCTCCGGCCACATGGTGTGGATCGGTGAGCGCACCCGGCAGCTGGACCACGCGCACATCGAGTTCGCGTCCCGGATCAACAACCCCATCGGGATCAAGCTCGGCCCGACGACGACGGCCGAGGAGGCGCTCCAGTACATCGAGCGCCTGGACCCCGAGCGCACTCCGGGCCGGCTGACGTTCATCGTCCGCATGGGCGCCGACAAGATCCGCGACAAGCTGCCCGAGCTGGTCGAGAAGGTCACCGCCTCCGGGGCCGTGGTGGCCTGGGTGACCGACCCGATGCACGGCAACACCTTCGAGGCGGCGTCCGGCCACAAGACCCGCCGCTTCGACGACGTGCTCGACGAGGTCAAGGGCTTCTTCGAGGTCCACAAGGCGCTCGGCACCCACCCCGGCGGCATCCACGTGGAGCTGACCGGCGACGACGTCACCGAGTGCGTGGGCGGCGGCGACGAGATCTTCGTCGACGACCTGCACCAGCGCTACGAGACGGCCTGCGACCCGCGCCTCAACCGCAGCCAGTCGCTCGACCTGGCCTTCCTCGTCGCGGAGATGTACCGCGACCAGTAGGCCCGGCAGGCACGACACGACGAGTGGGGCGCGGATCACAGTGGATCCGCGCCCCCTCGCGCTTTTGCGGTTCCCGCCCTGCGGGTAAGGTTAGGTTAGCCTCACCGAGCAACGGGATGGCGCCAGTGACCGATCCCGGTGGGAGGTGAACCGCGTGTACGTGTGCAGTTGCTTCGGCATCACCGAGCAGCAGGTCAAGCAGCACGCGGAGGGCGGCGCCTGCACCCCCCGCCAGATCGCCTCCGCCTGCAAGGCCGGCACCGACTGCGGTTCGTGCGTACGGCGCATCCAGGCGCTCCTGGGCCGAGGGGCGTGCCCGCGCCGGGAGACGGCCGACCGGGGCGGACCCGTCCTGTCCCGGCTGGACGAGGCCGCCTAGGGCACGGGCCCGGGCCCTAGCTCTCCGGCTGCTCGATGACCTGCGCGATGTAGAGCGCCTCGCCGAGCTTGTCCACGAGCTCCAGCTGTGTGTCGAGGTAGTCGATGTGCTGCTCCTCGTCCGCGAGGATCGACTCGAAGATGTTCGCCGACGTGACGTCGTTCTTCTCGCGCATCACCCTGATGCCCCGCCTGAGCCGGTCGATCGCCTCCACCTCGACCTGCCGGTCGGCCTCGAACATCTCCTTCACGGTCTGCCCCACCCGCACGTGGAACAGCCGCTGGTAGTTCGGCAGCCCGTCCAGCAGCAGGATGCGGTCGGTCAGCACCTCGGCGTGCTTCATCTCGTCGAACGACTCGTGCCGCGTGTACTTGGCGAGCTTCGTCCAGCCGAAGTTCTCCTGCATCTTGGCGTGCAGGAAGTACTGGTTGATCGCGGTGAGCTCGCCGGTGAGCTGCTCGTTGAGGAACTCGATGACCTCGGGATCGCCCTGCATCGCAGAGGCTCCTTCCGCATGGGGGGATGGGGAGGTTGCGGCGGCATGATTGCACCGGTGTCGAAGATCGTCCAGTAAGTGTGCACTTAGTGGGTAAGTGCCTCCCGTCCCCTGTTGTCCCCCCGCAGGGTGGCTGGTCAGGGGCACTGTCCCGGGTCTGTCAGGATGGAGACATGGGGCACCCGGTGGAGCGCGAGTCTGGAGAATCTGGAGAGGCCGTACGGTCCGAGCTCCCGCCGGGGCAGCGGCTCCAGCGCGGCTGGCCGGTCACGCACTACGGCCCGGTGCCCAAGTTCCGCCCCGAACGCTGGGAGTTCAGGGTCTTCGGCGCCACCGCCGACGGCGACAAGCACTGCTGGACCCACGAGGAGTTCACGGCCCTGCCGTACACCACGATCGTCGCCGATCTGCACTGCGTCACCAAGTTCAGCATGCTCGGCTCCGAGTGGGGAGGGGTGCCGGCGGGCGCCGTCCTCGCCATCGCGCCGCCCGCGCCCGACGTCACCCATGTGATGGTCTGGGCGGAGTACGGCTTCAGCTCCAACCTGCGGCTGGCGGACTTCGTCGCCGACCGCACGATCTTCGCGACCCACAAGGACGGTGAACTCCTCACTGCCGAGCACGGCTTCCCGGTCCGGCTGGTCGTCCCGCACCTCTACGCCTGGAAGGGTCCCAAATGGGTGCGCGGCGTGGAGTACATGACGGCCGACCGGCGCGGTTTCTGGGAGGAGCGGGGCTACCACAACATCGGTGACCCCTGGAAGGAACAGCGCTACTCCTACCAGGAGGAGCCCGGGGACGGCCCCGAGCTCTGATCCCGGTCGTGCCCCCGCGGGCGGTCCCCCCGTCAGTGGTGGTACTGGTGCACCACCGCGTGCCCCTTGCCGCGCCCGATCGTCCACTTGTTGACCGGTGTCGTGACCACGAAGGCGATCACCAGCGAGATCACCAGCGACCCCCAGAACAGCAGGTCGTCCAGCTGGGCGTCCATCGCGTCCGGCCACAGCACGATCACGCCGTTGTCGATCAGCTCCATCACGGCGATGGACAGGGTGTCCGCGGCCAGCGCCACCCGGAAGGCGGTGCGGAAGCCGACGCCCGCCCTGAGGACGCCGCGCAGGGTGAGCGAGTAGCCGAAGAAGAAGGCCAGCACGATCGCGAGGACCGTGGTGGGCAGGTTGCCCCAGCCGAGTGCCGTGCCGACGACCATGCCGAGCACCTCGCCGATGGCGCAGCCGGTGAGGCAGTGCAGCGTGGCCTGGACGGCGACGCCCCAGCCGGCCGCGGCGGCCCCGCCCTCGTGACCGTGGTGGACGTGTGCCTCATGCGTCATGATGCCCCCTGTGCCGAGTGACGGTGTCTTCGACAGACGGGAACTGTATACCCCCTAGGGGTATTCCCATGCGGGGGCGCTCCCGTACGGAGGTGTTCCGCACGGGGGTGTTCTGCTGCCGTCAGGCGCCCCGGAGCCGCTTCAGGCGTGCCACGTCCGCCGCGTGCCCCTCCTTGCCGCCGGGCGTCTCGATCACCAGCGGCACGCCCGCCGTCGCCGGATGGGCCATCAGCGCCCGGAACGGCTCCTCGCCTATGTGGCCGGAGCCGATGTTCTCGTGCCGGTCCTTGTGCGCGCCCACCACGTCCTTGGAGTCGTTGGCGTGGATCAGTCGCAGCCGGCCCTCGCCGACCGTGTCCACCAGCAGGTCCAGCGTCTGACGCATCCCGTCGGGCCCGGTCAGGTCGTGCCCGGCCGCGAAGACATGGCAGGTGTCCAGGCACACGCCCAGCTTCGGATGCGCGTCCAGCGCCTCGAAGTACGGCCCGAAGTCCCAGGTGCGCGAGCACAGCGAGGAGCCCTGCCCGGCCGTGGACTCCAGCAGCAGCCACGGGTCGTCGTCGTGGGTCAGCTCGTCCAGCAGCGGAAGCAGATGCTCCCGTACCTGCTTGAGCGCCACGTCCCGGGCCCGGCCGCCGGTCGCGCTGCCGGTGTGGACGACCACACCGAGCGCGCCGATCTCCCGGCCCCGCCGCAACGAGTGCCGCAGCGACTCCACCGACCGCTCCACCGTGGCCCCGGTGTGCGAGCCGAAGTTGATCAGATACGGCGCATGCACGTACGCCGGGATCGACTCCTCGGCGCACGCCGCCCGGAACGCCTCGTCCTGCCGCGGGTTCCCGGCCGGAGTGGCCCAGCCGCGCGGATTGGCGACGAAGACCTGCACGGTCTCGGCCCCGAGGTCACGGGCGTACGACAGCCCCACCGAGCTGAGGCCGCCGGCCACGGGGACGTGACCGCCGACGGGATTGCGGGGAGGGACGGGGGCGACGGACCGCTGACTGTTCACCCGTTCAGGGTGTCACGCGCCCGCCGCCCGCCCGCGCGCCCGGTCCCCGTCAGCGGATCGTGATCGTGATCGTCGACCCCTTGGGCGCGGTCCGGCCGCCGTCCACGGACTGCTCCTTCACGGTGTCCCCGAACAGCCCGAGCAGTCCGCGGTCCTCCTTGACCTGGAAGCCCGCCTGCTCCAGCCGCTGCTTCGCCTCGCCGGAGCCCAAGCCGACCACGTCCGGGACCTCGACCATCTCGGGGCCCTTGGACAGCGTCAGCGTCACCGTGTCGCCCTCCGCGGCCCGACCGCCGCCCGTCGGGGTCTGCTCGGCGACCAGCCCCTTGTCGAACAGGGAGCCGACCTCCTGGTCGGAGATCTTCACGACCAGCCCCGCGTCCTCCAGGTCCTGCTTCGCGCCGTCCAGGTCCTCACCGGTGACGTCCGGGACGTCGACCGGGCTGCCCTTGCTGACGACCAGCGCGACGGCCGAGCCCGCGCGGCGCGTGGTGCCCGTCGCCGGGTCGGTGGCGATCACCGAGCCGCGCGGCACGTCGTCGCTGAACGCGCGCGTGATCATGCCCGGCTGGAGCCCCTCCTTCGTCAGCAGCGTCTTCGCCTCGGTGAGCGTGCGCCCCTCCAGGTCCGGCACCGTCACCGTCTCCGGGCCGTCGGAGATCGTCAGCGCCACGGAGGCGTTGCCGCGGATGCGCGCGCCCGAGCCGGGGTCGGTGCTGATGACCGTGCCCCGCGCGACGGTGTCGCTGTAGGCGTGCTCGACCCGTCCGACGTCCAGCCCCTCCCGCGCGAGCCGGTCCCGGGCCTCGGCCTCGGTCTTCGACAGCAGCGGCGGGACCCGGGTGAACTGGCCGGAGTTGATGTACCAGACGCCGGCCCCGACACCGAACACCACCAGCACGGCGACGATCAGGGTGATCAGGCCCCGCCGCGGTCGCGTCCGGCGCCGCGGGGGCAGCGGCGGCGGGCTCTCCAGCCGACTGGTGTGCAGCACGTCCGCCGGCTCGTCCTCGTTGACGGGCAGCGGCCGGGGCACGGTCAGCGAGCGCGGGATCACACTCGTGCGGTCCATGGAGATGTCGTGCCCCGCGGACAGCGCCTGCGGCGGCACCGCGTCCAGCTGCTCCTCGCTCAGACCCGAGCGGGCCTGCCGGGTCAGGGCGAGCAGCGCCACGGCGTCGTGCGGCCGGACGTCAGGGGTGCGGGCGGTGGCCGAGACGACCAGCTCGTCCAGCTCGTACGGCATGCCGGGCACGGTGGCCGAGGGCGGCGGGACGTCGTCGTGCAGGTGCTTGTAGAGCACGGCGGCCGGGGTGTCGCCCTCGTGCGGCTTCGCCCCGGTCAGCATCTCGTACAGGACGACACCGCAGGCGTACACGTCGACCCGGGGGTCGGCGGTGCCGTGCTCGATCTGCTCGGGCGCGAGGTAGGAGACGGTGCCGAGGACGGCGCCCGTGGTGCTGGTGACGGTGTCCACGGACCGCACGAGCCCGAAGTCGGCCACCTTGACGCGGCCGTCGTCCCCTATGAGCACGTTCTCCGGCTTCATGTCCCGGTGCACGAACCCGGCGCGGTGCGCGGCGCCGAGCGCGGCGAGCACGGGCTCCAGGATGTCCAGCGCGGCCCGCGGCTGGAGCGCGCCGCGCTCGCGCAGCACGTCACGCAGGGTGCAGCCCGCGACGTACTCCATCGCGAGGTACACGTACGACCCGTCGGTGCCCTGGTCGAAGACCTGCACGACGTTGGGGTGGGCCAGGCGCGCCACCGACTTCGCCTCACGGATGAACCGCTCGACGAACCCCGCGTCGGCCGCGAGCGCCGGGTGCATCACCTTGACCGCGAGCACCCGGTCCAGACGTGTGTCCAGGGCCCGGTACACCGTGGCCATCCCGCCGACCGCGATCCGCGCGTCGACGCGGTAACGGCCGTCGAGCACCTGCCCGACGAGAGGGTCCTGAAGGGTCATATCCACCCGCACGAGTCTACGAGCCCCCACGCACACCCCCTCCGATCCACCCAACCTGAAGCAGACCCGTGACACCACCCCCACTCCACAACCCGCCCCGCCCACCCCACGTAGCGGCGCACCTCGCCCTCCCGCCCGCCCACCCGGCAGCCGACCGCAAACGGGTGGGTGGGTGGGAAACGAAGGGTCCACGACCCGCAGCCGCCGACGGCGAACGGCCCCCACGGGCGAGGTCCACCTCTTGAGGGACCGGGAACGGGCGGGCGGGTGGGGGAAGAGACGGCTAGAACGCCGGGCGTTCGGGGTCCAGGTCGGCCAAGCCTTCCCCCGGCGACGACGCCACCGCGAAGTACCGCCGGGGTATCCGCCCACCCAGCCGAGCCGACCTCCCGGCCTCCACTCCGTACCGCATCGCCAAAGCCATCCGCTCAGGATCCCGCGCCCGCGTCACGGCCGACGCCAGCATCACCCCCGCACACCCCAACTCCATCGCCAACGCCACGTCGGACGCCGTACCGGCCCCCGCGTCCAGGATCACCGGCACCCCCGCCCGCTCCACGATCAGCTCGAAGTTGTGCGGGTTGCGGATACCGAGCCCCGACCCGATCGGCGACCCCAGCGGCATCACCGCCGCACACCCCACGTCCTCCAGCTTCCGCGCGAGCACGGGGTCGTCGTTGGTGTACGGCAGCACGGTGAACCCGTCGTCCACCAGCGTCTCCGCCGCGTCCAGCAGCTCGACCGGGTCCGGCAGCAGCGTGCGCTCGTCGGCGATGACCTCCAGCTTGATCAGATCGCTCCCCAGCGCCTCCCGCGCCAGCCGCGCCGTCAGCACCGCCTCGCCCGCCGTGAAGCAGCCCGCCGTGTTCGGCAGCACCCGCACCCCGAGCTTCTCCAGGACCGACAGCACCGACCCGTGCACCCCGGGATCGACCCGCCGCATCGCCACGGTCGTCAGCTCCGTGCCGGAGGCGACCAGCGCCCGCTCCAGCACGTCCAGGCTGGGCGCACCGCCCGTACCCATGATCAGGCGGGACGAGAACGCCGTACCGCCGAGGACAAAGGGATCGTCGGCCATGGCTCAGCCTCCCTGGACCGCGGTGAGGACTTCGACCCGGTCGCCCTCGCGCAGCGCCGTGGACGGCCACTGCGTGCGCGGGACGACGGTCTCGTTGAGTGCGGCGGCCACCCCGGAGGGCGCCGCGGTGAGGGTCCGCACGAGCGCGTCGAGGGCCGTGCCGGACGCGACCCGGCGGTGCTCGCCGTTGACGGAGATGGTGACGGAGGCGGTCATGCGGGCTGCTCCGAGAGGACGGCGCCGAAGCGCGCGGGCGTGAAGGGGCGGGCCTCCTCGGGGAGCTCCCCGGTGGCCAGGGCGTGCGCCAGCGCGTCGCCGGTGACCGGCGTCAGCAGCACACCGTTGCGGTAGTGCCCGGTGGCCAGCAGCAGCCCGTCGAGGCCGCTCGGCCCGAGCAGCGGCGCGTTGTCGGGCGAGCCCGGCCGCAGCCCGGCCCGGGTCTCCGTGAGCGGCAGCTCGGTGATGCCCGGCACCAGCTCGTGCGCGTCCCGCAGCAGCTCGTAGACGCCGCCCGCGGTCACCGTCGTGTCCCAGCCCAGGTCCTCGCTGGTGGCGCCGACGACCAGCTCGCCGTTCTCCCGGGGCACCAGGTAGACGTGGCTGCCGCGCACCACGGCCCGCACGGTCCGGTTCAGGAACGCCCCGAACCGCTCCGGCACGGTCAGCCGCAGCACCTGACCCTTCACGGGCCGTACCGCGGGCAGTACCTCGTCAGGCACCCCCGCGAGCCGCCCGCTGAGGCTGCCCGCCGCGAGGACCACCTGCTGCGCGTCCAGCTCCGTGCCGTCCGCCGTGGTGACCCCGGCCGCCCGCTCCCGCAGGACCCGCAGCCGTGCCGCCCACGCGCGGTGGAACACCACGCCCGCGCGCTCGCACGCCGTCACCAGCGCCGTCGCGAGCCGCCGCGGGTCGATCTGGTGGTCGCCGTCCACCCGCAGCCCACCGCGCACCCCCGGCGCGAGCATCGGTTCCAGCTGCCGGCACTCCCGGCCCGACAGCCACTCCGACTCCAGCCCCGACTCCCGCTGGAGGACGTGCAGTTCGCGCAGTTGCGCGCGGTCGTCGGCGTCCAGCGCGACGGCGAGCGTGCCGCAGCGCCGGTAGCCGAGGTCCCGGCCGGTCAGCTCGCCGAGCTCGGCCGCGAAGGCCGGGTAGCGGCGGGCCGACTCCAGATTGAGCCCCAGCAGGGTCTGCTCGCCGTGGTGCAGCTCGGTGACCGCGGCCAGCATCCCGGCCGCGACCTGCGCGGCCCCGCCGCCGGGCTCCGGGTCCACGACGGCCGTCGTGAACCCGCGCTGCGCCGCGCGCCAGGCCGTGACCAGGCCGATGATCCCGCCCCCGATGACGAGGACGTCTGACGTACGTGACGACATGGGCGTCCAGCCCCTCCCTTCGCCGGCATGACCCGGATCAGGTTCGTACGGTCGGAGGCCGCCAGCCTCCCTCTCAGCCCGGTGCGTCCGGGCTCCCGCGAGTGCGTGTACGTCCGCCACCCTAGCCCTTGGCCGCGCGGCTCGGTAAGGGCGCGTGGTCCCGGGGCCGGGGCCGGACGGCCGCTGTGCAACACGTCACGGAACGCGACCCCTGACTGACTCTTTGTCAGTTGTCTATGGTGATCAGGTGAGCGAGCAGACACGGGAACGAGGCATGTCACAGGACCGGCGCGTCGTCGTGGTGGGCGCGGGCATGGCCGGGGTGCAGACCGCGGTCGCCCTGCGGGAGCAGGGCTTCAAGGGCCCGGTCACCGTCATCGGCGCCGAGCCGCACCAGCCCTACGACCGACCTCCGTTGTCGAAGGCGGTGCTGCTCGGCACCGCCGAGGGCTCCGCGTTCGACATCGACTTCGACACCCTCGGCATCGACCTCGAACTGGGCCGCGAGGCGCTCGGCGTGCGCCCCGCCGACCACGAGCTCGACACCGAGGCCGGGCCGGTGCCGTACGACGTGCTGGTCCTCGCCACCGGCGCCGAACCGATCCGGCTGCCCGGCGCCGACGGCGTCCAGGGTGTGCATCTGCTGCGCACCCTGGACGACGCCGAGCGGCTGCGGCCGGTGCTCGCCCGGCAGCACGACGTGGTGGTCGTCGGCGCGGGCTGGATCGGCGCAGAGTTCGCCACGGCGGCCCGCGAGGCCGGCTGCGCGGTGACCGTCGTCGAGGCCGCCGACCGGCCGCTCGCGGGCGCCGTCCCGGCGGAGGTGGCCGCCCCGATGACCGCCTGGTACGCCGACAGCGGCACCGACCTGCGCACCCACACGCGGGTGGAAAGCGTCGAACCCGGCGCGGTCGTCCTCGGCGACGGCACCCGGCTGCCCGCGGGCGCCGTCGTGGTCGGCATCGGCGCCCGCCCCGCCACCGCCTGGCTGACCGGCTCCGGCATCGAGCTCGGCGCGCACAACGAGGTCGTCGCCGACGACCGGCTGCGCACCTCCGCGCCGGACGTGTACGCGGTCGGGGACTGCGCCTCCTTCCCGTCCGGCCGCTACGGCGCCCGCCTGCTCGTGCACCACTGGGACAACGCCCTCCAGGGGCCGCGCACCGTCGCCGCGAACATCGTCGGCGACACCTCCGCCGTGTACGACCCGGTGCCGTACTTCTGGTCCGAGCAGTTCGGACGGTTCGTGCAGTACGCCGGACACCACGGCGCGGCCGACACGCTCCTGTGGCGCGGTGACCCCGCCGGGCCCGCCTGGACGGTCTGCTGGCTCCGCGAGGACCGGCTCGTCGCCCTGCTGGCGGTGGGCCGTCCGCGTGACCTTGCGCAGGGGCGACGGCTGATCGAGGCGGGCACGGTGATGGACCCCGCCCTGCTCGTGGACCCGGCGCGGCCCCTGAAGGCGGCGACGGCCTGACCCGGAAAGTCCAGGTTCCGTCCGGCCCGGCTTCCGACTGTCGGTCCGGGATGGCAGGCTGTTTCCGTGACCGAGATTGACACGAAGATCGATGCGCTCGTCCCCGACTGGCTCACCCTCCCCGACATCGCGGAGATGCTGGACGTCGAGGTGACACGCGTGCGGCAGCTGGTCAAGGAGGGCCAGCTCATCGCCGTACGCCGTGGTGAGAACCACGCGCTGCACGTCCCCGCCGCCTTCATCGACGGGGACAAGGTCGTCAAGGGGCTGTCCGGGACCCTGACGCTGCTGCGGGACGACGGCTTCACGGACGAGGAAATGCTGGAGTGGCTCTTCACCGCCGACCCCAGCCTGCCGGGCACCCCCGCCCAGGCCCTCGGTGAGAACCGCGGCACGGAGGTGAAACGCCGGGCCCAGGCCCTCGCCGTCTGACCCGCCCCGCACCCGCGTTCCCGCCGGGCGGGCGCCGGTGCTCACGGCCGGGTGGCACCGTGCCCCGCCGGCCGGAGCACCGCCGTGCCCACCGGGCCGTACCGCCGCCGGGACACGGTGCCCGGTGGCCGTGCCGGCGCGGCCCGGGCGCTACGCTCTCGCGGCCCGTACTCACCGTCACCGCACGCACCCCGGGGGACCCCATGTCCGACGTCACCGCCCGTGCCCGGCTCGCCGACGCGCGGGTCTACCTCTGCACCGACGCCCGCAGGCGCCAGGGCGACCTGCCCGAGTTCCTGGACGCGGTGCTCGCCGGCGGGGTCGACATCGTGCAGCTGCGCGACAAGGGCATGGAGGCCGCCGAGGAGCTGGAGCACCTCGCCGTGTTCGCCGAGGCGTGCGCCCGGCACGGCAGGCTGCTCGCCGTCAACGACCGCGCGGACGTCGCCCACGCCGCCGCCTCCGACGTCCTCCACCTCGGCCAGGGCGACCTCCCCGTCCCCGCGGCCCGCGCGATCCTCGGCGACGACGTCCTGATCGGCCGCTCCACGCACGCCGAGGCCGAGGCCGACGCGGCCGCCGTCCAGGACGGCGTGGACTACTTCTGCACCGGCCCCTGCTGGCCCACCCCCACCAAGCCCGGCCGCCACGCCCCCGGCCTCGACCTGGTCCGCCACACCGCCGCCCTGGGCACCGACCGCCCCTGGTTCGCCATCGGCGGCATCGACCTCGGCAACCTCGACCAGGTCCTCGACGCCGGCGCCCGCCGGGTGGTCGTCGTCCGCGCGATCACCGAGGCCGACGACCCCGGCGCCGCGGCGGCCGAGTTCGCCGAGCGCCTGCGCAAGGCGTAGCCCCGCCCGGCGGCGACTGTCCAAGGGGTGGACAAGAAGGCGGCGAATCGGGCAATTCACCGACGCCCGGTTGGGGGACCGCCCACCCCTGGCTAACCTGCCGGTATGGCCCTCGGAACCGCATCCACCAGGACCGACCGCGCGCGCACCGTGCGTGACATCCTCGCCGCAGGCAAGACGACGTACTCCTTCGAGTTCTCGGCGCCGAAGACCCCCAAGGGCGAGCGGAGCCTGTGGAACGCGCTGCGCCGGGTCGAGGCGGTCGCCCCCGACTTCGTCTCCGTCACCTACGGGGCCGGCGGCTCCACCCGCGCGGGCACGGTCCGCGAGACCCAGCAGATCGTCGCCGACACCACGCTCACCCCGGTCGCCCACCTCACCGCGGTCGACCACTCCGTCGCCGAACTGCGCAACATCATCGGCCAGTACGCGGACGCCGGCATCCGCAACATGCTCGCCGTCCGCGGCGACCCGCCCGGCGCCGACCCCATGGGCGACTGGGTGGCGCACCCCGAGGGCCTGGCCTACGCGGCCGACCTCGTGCGCCTCATCAAGGAGTCCGGCGACTTCTGCGTGGGCGTCGCCGCCTTCCCCGAGATGCACCCGCGCTCCACCGACTGGGACACGGACGTCGCGCACTTCGTCGACAAGTGCCGCGCCGGCGCCGACTACGCCATCACGCAGATGTTCTTCCAGCCGGACTCCTATCTGCGCCTGCGCGACCGGGTCGCCGCCGCGGGCTGCGACACCCCGGTCATCCCCGAGGTCATGCCGGTGACGAGCGTGAAGCTGCTGGAGAGATTGCCGCGACTCAGCAACGCCGTGTTCCCGGATGCCCTGAATGAGCGCATCCTCACAGCCAAGGACGATCCGGCGGCGGTACGCTCCATCGGTATCGAGTTCGCCACGGAGTTCTGTGCGCGTCTGCTGGCCGAGGGCGTACCGGGTCTGCACTTCATCACGCTCAACAACTCCACGGCGCCGCTGGAGATCTACGAGAACCTGGGTCTGCACCACCCACCGCGGACCTAGACCTGTCGCACCGGCATACGACACACTGCGTAGCGGTCATTGGGAGAGGGGCGTACATGGGCTTGACGGTCCTCTACATCGCGTTCGGCATCGTCGCACTGTGGCTGCTGGGCGAGGTGCTGCTCCAGTACAAGGCGCGGCTGCGCTGGCGCCTGGTCGCCTTCGCCGGCTTCCTCGGTGTCGTGCTCGGTGTGCTGTCCCACTCCGTCCTCGTCATCGGTCTGGGCGCGGCCGCCTTCGTGGTCGGCCAGACCTACGTCACCCTGTCGTTCCGCCGCGGCTTCGAGGAGGGCTGGGCGTTCAACCGCCCCGGCGCGGAGGGCAGCAAGCGCCGCCGCGGCGAGCCCGAGCACCAGGACCCCTCCCTGGAGGTCTCCGACCTGGAGTCGCCCACCGGCGGTCACGACGTCCAGGCCCCCGGCTACGGCCGGGAGACCCTCGCCTACGACGACGACCACGACGACGTCTTCACCGCGGGCCGCCCCGACCACGACGGCGCAGGCGGACCGTCCACGGTCTACGAGCCCCAGCCCCTGCCCGACGAGACCGGCTCCTACGGCATATACGGCAACTCGCCCTCCTCGTACGCCACGCAGGGCACCGACCCGGCCTACGCGGCCGCCGGCCAGCCCCAGGACCAGGGCTACGCGACGGCGGGCACCGACCAGACGTACGGCTACGACTACTCCGGCTACGGCCAGCAGTACGACCAGGGCGGCCAGCAGGGTCAACAGGGTTACGACCAGGGCCAGTACGGCACCTACGCCGACCCCTACGCGGGCACGCAGAGCTACGACGGCACCGGCTACGACGCCTACGGCCAGCAGCAGTACGGCCAGGGGCAGCAGGGTCAGGGGCAGCAGGGCCAGCAGGGTTACGCCCAGGACCAGTACGCCCAGCAGGGCTACGAGACACCGGCCGGCGGCGTCTGGGTCCCGCAGCAGCGCACCGACGAGAACTACGGCGGCGAACTCCCGCAGGAACAGCCGTACCCCTACCAGGGCCACGAGGGCGGCCAGCAGCAGGGCAACGGCTACGACGAGCAGTACCGCTTCTGACCGGACCGCCCGACCCGGCCGCCCGCCCCGGACGTCCGGCCGCCCGGACGTCCGTCCGCTCAGCGGGAGCCGCGGAACTCCGGTCCCTCCACGATCAGTCCGGCCACCAGCGCGCCGGACATGCCCGCGTGCGGCAGCCCGCCCCCGGGATGCGACCAGCCCCCGACCGTGAACAGACCGGGCACGGCGGTGGAGTTGGCCGGGTGCAGCAGCCGCCCGCCCGCCGCGGCGAGTGCGGGCGCGGGCACGGCACCGCCCGTCGCGCCCGTCTCCTCGGCGATGTCGGCCGGGGTGCGCACCTCCGTCCACAGCAGCCGCCCCCGCAGCCCCGGCACGGCACGCTCGGCGACCGACAGCATGGTCTCCACCCGCTCGGCGACGTCCCCCCGGCCCGGGTCCGCCCCCGCCGGGACCGTGGCCGTCAGGGTGACCGCCTCGTGGTCCGCGTCCGGGACGAGCGTCGGGTCGTCGGGGCGCAGCACGGTGACCGTGGGCCGCCCGGCCGTGCCGTTTCCCGTGGTGCTGCTTGCGGTGCCGCTTTCCGCAGTGCTGCTTGCGGTGCCGCCCGGCGTGCCGAACAGCAGCTTCAACTCGGCGTCCCGGTCCTGCGCGTGCACCACCGTCCGGTGCGCCGTCCCCTCCGGACGCCCCCCGCGCAGCGCCAGCAGCACCGTCAGCCGGCTCGGCAGCCCCCGCTGCGGCGCCACCCCGCCCCCGCCCCGCGAGGGCGTGCCCGTGATCCGGTCCAGCGTGTCCGGCGCGACCCCGGCGACCACGAAGTCCGCCTCGGCCGTCCCCCCGTCCGCCAACTCCACGCCGGCCGCCCGGCCGTCCTTCTCCAGCACCCCGGTCACCTCGGCGCCGAAGACGAACTCCACCCTGCGCCGCACACAGCGCTCGTACACCGCGCGCGCCAACTCCCGCATCCCGCCCCGGACGTACCAGGTCCCGAAGGCGTGCTCCAGGTACGGCAGGACGGCCGCGGCCGCCGGGGCGGTGCGGGGATCGAGACCGTGCGCGAGCGCGTGGCCGTCGAGGAGCGCGGTCAGCCGCGGGTCGCGCAGCTCCCAGGCGCCGACCTCGGCGAGCGTCGACGCCGTACGGGTGCGCAGCAGTCGCTTGTGCGGAACGGCCGGATAGGGCTCGCGCTCCGCCAGCACCTCCCAGTTCGGCCACAGCGGCTCCTCCAGGAGGGGCCTGCGGGTGCGGTCCCACGCCTCGCGGGCGCGCACCAGGAAGTCTCCCCAGCGCCGGCCGGCCCCCTCGCCGAGCGCCGCGTCCAGCGCCGCGACGACACCCGCGCGCGAGGCGTTCGGCAGGGACACCTCGGTGCCGTCCGCGAAGACGTGCCGCGAGGACGGGTCGACCTGAACCAGCTCGACGGTGTCCTCCAGCGGCTCCTTGCCGGTCTTGACGAACAGATCGCGGTACACCGCGGGCAGCGGCAGCAGTCCGGGGCCGGTGTCGAAGCGGAAGCCGTCCCGCTCGAACCGGCGCAGCGCCCCGCCGTACGTCTCCCCACGCTCGTACACCACCACCCGGTGGCCCGCCACGGCCAGCCGGGCGGCAGCCGCCATGGCGCCCGTCCCGGCGCCGATCACCGCGATCCGTCCCATGTCGGCGACCCTATCGACCGCCACCGACAATCCGCCCCGCGGGCCGTCAGTACGGCGGCGCCTCCCGCCCTGCCACCCTGCGTTCCTCCCGCCGCCGCGCCCGGCCGCGCAGGAAGCGGCGGATCCGCGAGACCAGGAGGAACAGCACGACCAGGCCCGCCGCGAGCAGGACCGCGGCGACGACCGCCGCGGCCCGCGGGTGGAACACCGCGAAGGTGACGATCCCGCCGACCCCCAGGTCCTCGGCCGTGCTCAGGACCATGTTGCTGAACGGCTCGGGCGAGGTGTTGACGGCCATCCGGGTGCCGGCCTTGACCGTGTGGCTGGCCAGCGCCGTCGACCCGCCGATCAGCGCCGCCGCCACGTCCGGCAGCGAGCCGCTGTGACCGGCCAGCAGCGCGCCCACCCAGGCGCCGGCGAGCGGCCGGACCACGGTGTGCGCGGAGTCCCACACCGAGTCGACGTACGGGATCTTGTCGGCGACGGCCTCGCACAGGAACAGCACGGCGGCGACGGCCAGCACCTCGGGGCGCTGGAGCGTGTCCGGGACGTCGTCGCTCACCCCGGTCGCCCCGAGGACGCCGAGCAGCAGCACGACGGCATAGGCGTTGACACCGCTGGCCCAGCCGCTGGTGAACACCAGGGGGAGTACGGACACGGACGGCATCGTAACCAGGTGGCGACACCGTGTCCTGGGCCCGGGTGCGCACGCCTGAGTATCCGTACCTAGACGCCAAGATGAGTACGCGCGCGGATGGGGGCCGACCTGCGCGAACGAGACAGTGGAGACACGGAAGGGGGCAGGGCGCCGGCACCGCCGACACGGGGCGGCGGAACGGAGCCCTCGCCCTTGACCGCTCCTTCCGCCGATCCGTCGGCGGAAGCGAGCCACGGGGGAGCGGGGGAGAACCCGGAGGGTCCGCGACGCGGTTCCCGCCGGGGGCGACTGCACGGGGAGGGTACGGGGGAGCACGGAAGGCGCCGGTCCACCGGTGGCCCGCGGGGGACGCGGCCACCCGGACCGGCGCCTTCGCCCGCGCGCCCGGCGGCTCAGCGCCTGCCGCTCACCCGGCCCTGGAGGAGGCGCGACAGGGCCGCGTGCACGTCGTCCAGGGAGCGCTCCGGCTGGAACGACTTCCAGTCCAGCGCCGCCACCAGCACCATGCCCACCAGCGCGGCGGCGGTCAGCGGCACGTCGATCTCCTCGCTGAACTCGCCGCTGTCCACCCCCTCGCGCAGCACCTCCTCCACGACCGCGACCGCCTGCTGCCGCACCACCGTCAGCGTCGACTGCCAGGCCCGGTTGGTGCGCCACAGCTCGGCCACGTACAGCTGGGTGAACGCCGGATAGCGGTCGATGAAGACCAGCCCCGCGCGGATCATCTCGTCCAGGGCGTCCACCCGGCCGCCGCCCGCGCGGGCCGTGCGCTCCGCCGCCTCGCGCAGGGAGGCGGTGAGGAGCCCCACGCCGTGCCGCAGCAGCTCCTCGAAGAGGACCGACTTGCTCGCGAAGTTGTAGTAGACCGTGCCCTTCGCGACGCCCGCCCGTTCGGCGATCTCGTCCACCGTCGTGGCGGAGAAACCCTGTTCGGCGATGAGCGTGACGGCGGCCTCGTAGAGCTTCTGCCGGGTGGCCTCGCGGCGGGTGCCGCCGCCCGACGTGGTGCTGCTGCGTTCCATGCCCCGATTCTCACAGCAACGGGTGCCCCGGCGGGGGCCGCGGGACGAGGTGACGCGCCCGGTCCCGGCCACGAAGTCCCAGGTCGGAACGGATTGTCAGTGGCATACCGCACGATGGGCACATACGGCACCTCGTAGCGGGTGTGCCGTCAACCAGACGACAGGAGGTTCGTCATGGCCAACTCTTCAGCGGCCGCCGCCCGGCGGCGCCGCGCCACCGGCCCTGCCCCCTCACTGACCGGCCCGGCGAGCGACGTGCACCCCGTGCTCCGCCGGGCCACAGCCCCGCCCGCCGCCCTCGACCTGCTCGCCCAGGCCCGTGCCGGACTCGACGAGGCATCCGTCCTGGAAACCCCCAACGAGCGCTACGCGACCGCCCACCTCGCCGCCCTGCGCACCGCCGCCGCCGTGCTCGCCGCCCGCGGCCGTCCCGAGACCTCGCCCCGGCGCCGCGCCCGCATCCGCAGCGCCTGGGAGGTGCTTCCCGAGATCGCGCCCGAACTCACCGAATGGAGCGCCCTGTTCGCCTCCGGAGCCCGCCGCCGCGCCCGCGCCGAGGCCGGCATCCAGGGCGCGGCCACCCGCAGGGACGCCGACGACCTCATACGCGACGTGGCGATGTTCGTTCGCATCGTCGAGCGTCTGCTGGTGCTCCAGCCCGTCCTCCCGCAGCCCCGCCGGGACCCCGGCGAACCCGACCGTCCGGACGGCAGGGGGGACCTCCCGGACGCCGGCTGAGCGGCCACGCGACCACCCCGGTGTCCGCCGTACGAGACGCGGGGCGCCGCACACCGCGGTGGTGACCTGGGACGGCGGCACAGGCAATAGGGTGGAGGAGCCTGAGCCCACCCCGTGTCCGCGTCCGGACCGGGGCGGGCACCCCGTTCGCGCCGCCGGGCAACAGGCGGTGCCGCGCCGAGGAGTCGACTGTCGTGCCGGACCCGAGCCGCCCCCGCGCCTCTCTCCGTACCGCCGTGGTCTGGGAGGTCCTCCAGGACGCCCTGGACCGCCGGGTCAAGGCCACGGGCCGGGACTGCCTCGACGTCCTCGACACCGGGGGCGGCAGCGGCAACTTCGCGGTGCCCGTCGCCCGTCTCGGACACCGCGTCACCGTCGTGGACCCCAGCCCCAACGCGCTGTTCGCGCTGGAGCGCCGGGCGGCCGAGGCCGGTGTCGCCGACCGCGTCCGGGGCGTCCAGGGCGACACCCAGGGCCTCTTCGACGTGGTCGAGCGCGGCGGCCACGACGTGGTGCTGTGCCACGGCGTCCTGGAGTACGTGGACGACCCCGCCGAGGGCCTGCGCAACGCCGTGGCCGCCCTGCGCCCCGAGGGCGTCCTCAGCCTGCTCGCGGCCGGCCTCGGGGGCGCCGTGCTCGCCCGCGCCCTCGCCGGCCACTTCAAGGAGGCCCGCCAGTCGCTCGGCGACCCCGACGGCCGCTGGGGCACCGGCGACCCCGTCCCGCGGCGCTTCACCGCCGAGCAGCTGACCGCGCTCGTCGAGGGCGCGGGCCTGCGGGTGGGCGCCGTGCACGGCGTGCGGGTCTTCGCCGACCTGGTCCCCGGGGTCCTCGTCGACACCGAGCCCGGCGCCCTCGACGCGCTGCTGCAACTGGAGGCCGCGGCGGCGGCCCTGCCGGCCTTCCACTCCGTGGCCACACAGCTCCATGTGCTCGGTGAGGCACCGGGTGCCGAAGAGGCCTGAGCGAGCGGTGGGGAAGCGCCGCTGATCAGGGGCGCGGACGCACATGGAGTACGCCACAGACCCCCCGATCGAGGGGTTTGCGCCGTATGATCGAGGGAGACCTTCCGGCATGACGGGTCGGCCGCAGGGGAATGGAAGCCTCAGCGAGCCGGGACGGCCATGACGGGAACCGGTTGGCCAATTGGCGTAGAGGGGCGGGTTTCACGGGGGCGATTCCCTGCCTATCCTGAAGGGACCCCCGGGTCGCCCCGGCGACTGCACGATGAGGAGGACTCCGTGCCGCTCTCCGAGCACGAGCAGCGCATGCTCGAGCAGATGGAGCGAGCGCTGTACGCCGAAGATCCCAAGTTCGCGACAGCGCTTGAGGGAAACGGGCTGCGTACGTACACCCGGCGACGGGTCTACCAAGCGGTCGCCGGCTTCCTCGTAGGTATCGCGCTCCTCATGGCCGGAATGGTCGCACAGCAGATTTGGGTCAGCGTGGTGGGCTTCCTCGTCATGCTGGGCTGTGCGGTGCTCGCCGTCACGGGGTGGCGCAAGGCGCCCAAACCGGGAGAGCAGCCCGCAGCGGGCGGCCCGCACGCCCGCCGTCAGGGACGGTCGAGGCGCTCCGTGATGGACCGCATCGAGCAGCGCTGGCAGCGGCGCCGCGACGAACAGGGCCAGTAACGGCGCAGCGGTCCTCGGGACCGCACACGAGCACACATGAGGGGTGATCGCCCGGCCGGGCGATCACCCCTCGGTCGTGTCCCCTCGGTCGTGTCCACGGGTCGGTCGTGTCCACAGGGCCGTGCGCGGGGGCCGTGTGCCCGGCCCCCGCGGGGCCCTAACCCTGCTCGCCCGTCGGCCTGCGCCAGCTCGGGCGGGCCGCCGCAGCCCGTACCGTGAGCGACGTCCACCAGGCCGACGCCGCCCACACCACGCGCACGGACGACCGCGGCGCCAGCAGCGCCCGCAGCCGGGTGCCGCGGCCGACCGTGGCGCCCAGCGCGGTGATCACCCGGCGCGCGTCCTCCGCGAGGCCCGCCGTCGGGCGCGGATGCGGGGCGTAGAGGACCTGCTCCACCGCGTCGGCCACCCGGTGCACCGCCGCGCCCGCCGTCTCGTCGAGATGCCCGAGGCGCACGATCCGGGCGGCGGCCCGGCGCGGGGTCTGGGACTCGTCCGGCGGGATGCCGACGTCCCACGCGGAGTCGGCCAGCTCCTGCCACACCGCCAGCGCGTGCGCGGCCTGGCCCTCCTCCGTGCGGGCGTGCGCCCCGAGCCGTACGGCCCGCAGCCGCCTGCGCCACAGCAGCGGCGACAGCGGGATCGCCACGACGACCAGTCCGCCCAGCGCCCACAGCCCCAGCTGCCACCACTTCGGGCCGTCGCCGCCGCCGACCGCCACGGCCTGCGCCGTCGGGCTGTCGCACGCCTCCAGCTTCCGGTCCAGCGCGGAGCAGCTCGCGCTCGCCGAGGCCGACGTCGAGGGCTCGGCGGACGCCGACTGCGAGGGGCTGCCCGGGTCCGGCAGCGCGGTGCCGGGGGTGTTCGTCTGCGTGTACGACGGAGTCGAGCCCCGGGTCGGGGTGGGCTCGAAGCGGGTCCAGCCCACACCCTCGAAGTACAGCTCGGGCCAGGCGTGCGCGTCCTTGAGGCCGACCGACACCGTGCCGTCCGCCTGCGGGGAACCGGGCGCGAAGCCGACCGCCACCCGGGCCGGTATGCCCAGCGTGCGGGCCATCGCGGCCATCGCGAAGGAGAAGTGGACGCAGAAGCCCTCCTTCCGCCTCAGGAAGTTCGCTATGGCGTTGGGGCCGCGGCCGACCTCGACCTCGGTGTCGTACTGGAACCCTCCGGTCAACGCGAAGTAGTCCTGGAGCTTGACCGCCTCGGCGTAGTGCGTGGTCGCGCCCTCGGTGACCTGCTTCGCCGTCTCGGCCACCACCGACGGCAGCGACGACGGCACCCTGGTGTACTCGCGCTCCAGCGCCTCCGGCGGCCGCGGCGCGTCCGCGAGCTGCTCGGCCGTCGGCTGCACCGCCAGACTGGTGACCTGGTACGTCGCCCCGCGCGTCGTCTGCCCGTGGTCGCCGACGAGGGTCATGCCCACCGGCTCGTAGCGCCACTTGCCGCCGATGCGCACCTGGCTCGGCGGGTACGGCATCGGCAGCCAGTCCTGCGCGTACCAGCCCGCCGCCGAGACCGTCGTCCTGACCTGGGAACGCTTGACGTCCGGGCCGAGGCCCACCGGCGTCGGCATCGGGTCGGGCACGCTCTCGATGCGCCGCTGGGACGGCTTCCAGGTGGTGCCGTCGAAGTCGTCGAGCGAGACGATCCGCAGGTACAGGTCCGAGACGTCGTTCGTGTCGCTCTTCAGGGACAGGACCTGGCGGTCCTCGTCCACGTTGAGGCTGTCGCGCAGGGACACCAGCGGGTTCACCGCGGAGATCGTCCCGCCGGTCCCGCTGCCCGCGCCGACGCCCGCTCCCGCGCCGTCCAGGAGACCGCCCTGCATCGCGGGAAGGGCGAGCGGCACCACGAGGGCGACGCCCAGCGCCACCACACCGATACGGCGGCCCGTGCGCACCGGGGCCACCGCCCCGCCCGAGGAGCCGCCGCCGAGGGTGCCCGGCCCGCGCGGGGCGCCGCCGAAGACCCGGCCCCACTGCGAGAGCCGGTCCCGGCCCTCCGCGAGCAGCAGCATCAGATAGCCGGCGGCCGCGACCAGGAACCACAGCCAGTCGGCGCCGCCGTCCGAGAGCCCGGCGGCCACCGAGTACAGCGCGAGCAGCGGCAGACCCGCCGGCGCCGCGCTGCGGAACGTCACGGCCAGGGTGTCCACGATCAGGCCGATCACCAGGACACCGCCGACGACCATGAGCCGTATGCCGGGGCTCAGCGGCGCCGGGATCGCGTACCGGCCGACGTCGTCCGAGCCCTCCTGGAGCAGGTCCGCGAGGAACCGGAAGGTGCCCGGCCCGGGTATCAGCCCGGCGATCGCGTGCTCCCGGGCGAAGACCAGCGTCAGCAGGAGCAGCGTGACGACCGCCTGCGCCGCCACGGTCAGCGGACGCGCCAGCGGCACCCGCCGGGCCGCCATCCCGACACCCGTCTGCACCGCGAGGAGCAGCGCCGCCTGGACGATCCACGTCGCCGGCGAGACCAGGGGCAGCAGCGAGCACGCCGCCGCCATCGTGGCCGCCGCGGCGAACAGCGACAGCCGTGCCCGCCCGCTCATGTCAACACCTCCGCGTGCCCGCGCGAACCGTTGTGAGGACATGTCCGCACCGCCGCGCCCCCTCCCCGCCGTTCCCGGCCCGTCATCGCCGTGCCTCCCCGCCTCCGCCCGCCGCGGCGCTCGTACGCTCCCGGTCCGCCTGGCGCCACAGGTCGCTCAGGGCACTCCCGCGCGGCACGCCCACGGCCGTCCAGCCCGCGTCGCGCAGCAGCCGCAGCCGCTCCTCGTGCGGATCGTCCGCCTCCGGGGCGCCGCCCGTCTCCCGCACCCACACGTCGGGGTCCAGGACGAACGCGACGGCGGCGCCGCTGCGCTGCCGCATCTTGGCGACCACCGCCGCCTGCTCCTCGTCCAGGTCGCCGAGGAAGGCGATCAGCAGCCCCTCGCCGCCGCCGCACAGCACGTCGTAGGCGCGCGACAGGCCCGAGCCGTCCGAGTGGTCGATCACGGCGAGGGTGTCCATCATCAGCCCGGCCGCGTCCGCGGATTCCTGGCTGGCGCCCGCGAACCCGTCGGACCCCTCGCCGGGCACCGAACTCCCGGTGTCCGTCAACAGCCGCACCGAGTAGCCGCGTTCGAGCATGTGGACCAGGGCGGACGCGGCGCCCGACACCGCCCACTCGAAGGCCGACTCCGGTCCCGCGCCCGCGAAGGCGATGCCCCGTGTGTCCAGCAGCACGGTGCAGCGGGCCCGCTGGGGCTGCTCCTCGCGGCGCACCATCAGCTCGCCGTAGCGCGCGGTGGAACGCCAGTGGACCCGGCGCAGGTCGTCGCCGTGCCGGTAGCCCCGTGGGATCACGTCGTCCTCGCCGGCCAGGGCCAGGGAGCGCTGCCGCCCGTCGCCGTACCCCTTCGCCTCGCCGCTCAGCCGCACCGGCGGCAGCGGCTCCACGCGCGGGACGACGGTCAGCGTGTCGTGGGTCGAGAAGGAGCGCGTCAGCTCGCACATCCCGAACGGGTCGGTCAGCCGCAGCTGGAGCGGCCCCAGCGGATAGCGCCCGCGCAGGTCCGAACGGACCCGGTAGGACACCTCGCGCCGACCGCCCGGCTCCACCCGGTCCAGCACGAACCGGGGCCGCGGACCGAGCACGTACGGCACCCGGTCCTGGAGCATCAGCAGCCCCGTGGGCAGCCGCGACACATTGTCCATCCGCAGATGGACACGCGCCTCGCCGGTCGCCGGCACGCGCGAGGGGGACAGCCGGCGGCCAGCGGCCACCCGGTACCGCGTGCGGTGGAGCACCGCGGCGCAGATCAGCGGCAGCACCGCGAGCAGCAGCCCGACCCGCAGCAGATCGCTCTGGCCCAGCACATAGGCGCAGATCGCCGCGGCGATGCCCGCCGCGAAGAAGGACCGGCCGCGTGTGGTGAGCCCGGCCAGGGCCGTACGGATGCCGCCCTTCTCCCCGCGGTCGGTCTCCGGCCGGCCGATCCCCCCGGTGCTCATCACAGCCTCCGGGGCGGCTGCTGGCCGTACGCGGGAGCGGCCCGGCCCAGGCCGCCGAGGCCGGCCTGCTGCTGCGGCGCGGCGGGCACCGGGGTGCGCTGGAGGATCTCCTGGACGACCTGCTCCGACGTGCGCCGGTTGAGCTGGGCCTGGGCCGTGGGCAGCAGCCGGTGGGCGAGGACGGCGACGGCGAGGGCCTGCACGTCGTCCGGCAGCGCGTACTCCCGGCCGGCCAGGGCCGCGGACGCCTTCGCTGCGCGCAGCAGGTGCAGCGTCGCGCGCGGGGAGGCGCCGAGTCTCAGGTCGGGGTGGGTGCGTGTGGCGGCGACCAGGTCCACCGCGTAGCGCCGGACGGTCTCCGCGACGTGCACGCCGCGCACCGCCTCGATCAGCTTGCCGATCTCGTGCGCGTGCGCCACCGGCTGGAGGTCGTCCAGCGGGTTGACCCCGCCGTGCACGTCGAGCATCTGGAGCTCGGCCTCCGGGCTCGGGTAGCCGATCGACACCCGTGCCATGAAGCGGTCGCGCTGGGCCTCGGGCAGCGGGTACGTGCCCTCCATCTCGACCGGGTTCTGCGTGGCGACCACCATGAACGGGCTCGGCAGCTCGTAGCTCTGCCCGTCGATGGTGACCTGGCGCTCCTCCATGGACTCCAGCAGCGCGGACTGGGTCTTGGGGGAGGCGCGGTTGATCTCGTCGCCGATCACGATCTGCGCGAAGATCGCACCCGGCTTGAACTCGAAGTCCCGGCGCTGCTGGTCCCAGATGGACACACCCGTGATGTCCGAGGGCAGCAGGTCGGGCGTGAACTGGATACGCCGCACCGAGCAGTCGATCGACCGTGCCAGCGCCTTGGCGAGCATCGTCTTGCCCACGCCGGGTACATCCTCGATGAGGAGGTGTCCCTCGGCGAGCAGCACGGTCAGCGAAAGCCGTACGACCTCGGGCTTTCCCTCGATCACTCCCTCCACCGAACTGCGGACACGCTCCACGGTGGAGGTCAGATCTGTGAGGTTCGCTCGATCGTCATAGGTCGTCACCCGGCCCTCCTCGGCCCGTTCTCACTCCGGGCCGTCGCTCTGCGATGCGGACAGGCCCACCCCGAAACACGGACACCACACGGGAAAAGTTCCGCGTGACGCCACACCCGCATTCTTGCCGCCGTTACCGATTCGTGTCACTCGCCTGTGGACAACTGCCCGCGCCATGTCGGTCTTATGACTTTTTCGACCGGACTTTTCGACCGGATATTCGATGGCGGACAGGGGTCGTCGGAGGGGCTTCGATGGACGGTGGACGGCGGCCGGCGCGCCGCGGACGACCGGGGCGCGCCGCCCGCTCAGGCCGGGTCGACCTCGCGCAGCAGACCCGTCCTGACGTCGAACACGAACCCGCGTACGTCCTCGGTGTGCAGCAGGAACGGCGAGGTGCGCACCCGCTGCATGGACTGCCGCACGTCCTGCTCCACGTCCCGGAAGGACTCCACCGCCCAGGAGGGACGCTGGCCGACCTCCATCTCCAGGTCGTGCCGGAACTCCTCGGTGAGGGACTCCAGGCCGCAGCCCGTGTGGTGGATGAGCACGACGCTGCGGGTGCCGAGCGCGCGCTGGCTGATGGTGAGGGAGCGGATCACGTCGTCGGTGACCACACCGCCCGCGTTGCGGACCGTGTGGCAGTCGCCGAGCTGGAGGCCGAGCGCGGCGTGCAGGTCGAGACGGGCGTCCATGCAGGCCACCACGGCCACCCGCAGGACGGGCCGGGCGTCCATCCCGGGGTCGGTGAACTCGGCCGCGTACTGCTCGTTGGCTTCTACGAGACGGTCCGTGACGGTGCCGGCGCCCGATATGGCGTCCGAGGATCCGGTGGGAACAGCGGGAGAAGTCGTCATGGTCCCGACGGTACTGGTCACCCGCGTTCCGGTCCTGCTGTGAGAGGGGACAAAGAACGTCATCGGGGCTTGTTGTGAGCTAACCCACACGGAGGATAAAACTGCTCCGTAAGAGCGTTTCTTTCCGCCTCACGACCCCCTCGGCACTCCACCGCGCGACGCGCAGGCCGGTTGATTGACCGCGCGACAGGGTGGACTAAAGTGACGCGAAGCGGGAGGCGAGGCTCTCCCTGCTGGACTGAATCCCCCGGAGACCCCGCTGACGCGGACCGTCTCCCCATGTGCGCGGCGCGTGCGTACGGCTCGGCCTCCTCCGGCTCCCGGTCGGCTGACGCTCTCCGGGGCGGGGACCCGGCGGTGCGTGCGGCCCGTGCCGGACCTGAGAGGCCCTCGTTGAGCCAGAGTCGACACGTCCCGGTGATGCTCCAGCGGTGCCTGGACCTGCTGGCACCCGCCCTGGAGCGGCCCGGAGCGGTGGTCGTCGACTGCACCCTCGGCCTCGGCGGACACAGCGAGGCCCTGCTGGCCCGCTTCCCCGAGGCCCGGCTCGTCGCCCTCGACCGCGACAAGGAGGCCCTGCGCCTGTCCGGCGAACGCCTCGCCCCCTACGGCGAGCGGGCCACCCTGGTGCACGCCGTCTACGACGAACTCCCGGACGTGCTCGACCGGCTCGGCCTCCCGCGCGTCCAGGGCGTCCTGTTCGACCTCGGCGTCTCCTCCATGCAACTCGACGAGGCCGACCGGGGTTTCGCCTACGCGCAGGACGCGCCCCTCGACATGCGCATGGACCAGACGACCGGCATCAGCGCCGCCGAGGTCCTCAACACCTACCCGGCCGGCGAACTCGTGCGCGTGCTGCGCGCGTACGGCGAGGAGAAGCAGGCCAAGCGGATCGTCTCCGCGATCGTGCGTGAGCGCGACAAGGAGCCCTTCACCACGAGCGCCCGCCTCGTCGAACTCATCCGCGACGCGCTGCCGCAGGCCGCCAAGCGCACCGGCGGCAACCCGGCCAAGCGCACCTTCCAGGCCCTGCGCATCGAGGTCAACGGCGAACTGTCCGTCCTGGAACGGGCGATCCCCGCCGCCGTCAAGGCCCTCGCCGTGGACGGACGCATCGCCGTCCTGTCGTACCACTCGCTGGAGGACCGCCTGGTCAAGCAGGTGCTCGCGGCCGGCGCCGCCACCACCGCGCCGCCCGGACTGCCCGTCGTGCCCGAGCGCTACCAGCCCCGGCTCAAGCTGCTCACACGCGGTGCCGAACTTCCCACCGAGGAAGAGGTGGCCGACAACCGGCGGGCGGCACCGGCGCGGCTGCGCGGAGCCCAGCGCGTCAGGGAAGACGTCGAATGAGGGGCGCGAACCGCGTGGGGCCGACGAACTCGCCGGAGGGCATGTGAGCAGGAAACCCGAACTGAGGGGGCGGGCCGCCCGGCTCGCGCGGCTCTTCCCGGCCGGCCGGGCCAAGGCCGCCCGCACCCCGTTCGTCCTGCTCGTCGTCCTGCTCCTCGGCGGCGGCCTCATCGGCCTGCTGGTGCTCAACTCGGCGCTCAGCGAAGGCTCGTTCCAGCTCGACGACCTCCAGAAGCAGACCAAGAACCTCACCGACGAGCAGCAGGCGCTCCAGCGCGACATCGACGCCTACTCCGCGCCCGACGCCCTCCAGCGCCGTGCCCGTGAACTCGGCATGGTCCCCGGCGGGGACCCCGCCTTCCTCGGCCCCGACGGCACGGTCAAGGGCGTGCCCAGCGCCGCCGCGGACGTCCGCCCGCCCCGGCCCACCGTCCCCGAGACGATCACCGTCGGCCCCTCGGCCCCGTCGGCCCCGGTGTCCCCGTTGTCTGCGTCGGCCTCGTCGGCCTCGTCGCTCCCGCTCGGCGTGACGGACCCCACCCCCTCGGCACCCCTCACGCCCTCCGCGCCGGTCGCCCCCGCGGCGCCCCCCGGTACCACCGCGCCCCTCACCCCCGCCCAGCCCGCCACGACCACGACCCCCGGCAGGTGACGGAAGTGTCCGACAGGGAACCGCCGCGCCGTCGTGTGCCCGGCCCCGCCAAACCGCTCACGCCCCGGCAGCGCGCGGACCCCCGCCGTGTCGCGAGCGGCACACCGCGGCGCCCCGGGCCCGGCGCCCGGCCGGTCCGGCGCCCGAGCGGTCCCCGCAGGCCCCCGGCCCCGCCCGTCCTGCGGCTCGGCAGTCCCCGCCCCCGGCTGCGCCTGGTCGGCCTCGCGCTGGGCCTGGTGCTGCTGACCTTCGTCGTACGCCTCCTCCAGGTGCAGGCCGTGGACGCCGGCGCCTACGCCGCCAAGGCCGAGCTGAACCGGTACGTCGTGCACACCCTCGCCGCCGAGCGCGGCGAGATCACCGACCGCAACGGCGTCGCCCTCGCCGTCAGCGAGGACGCCAACGACATCACGGCCGACCCGACGATGTTCACCCGCGAGCAGCTCCACATCGGCGACGGCCCCGAACGGGCCGCCGCGCTCCTCGCGCCCATCCTCGGCCAGGACCAGGCCGACCTCGTCAAGAAGCTGCGGCCCCGGAACAAGGACGCCCGCTACGTCAAGCTCGCCGGCCGGCAGACCCCGCAGGTCTGGAAGCAGATCAAGGACCTGAAGTCCGCGCTCTCCCAGAAGGCGCAGACCGACAAGTCCACCGTCAACGTCCTCGCCGGAGTCTTCTCCGACCCCAGCAGCCAGCGCGTGTACCCCAACGGCGACCTCGCCGCCGGGATACTGGGCTGGGTCAACGCCGAGGGCAAGGGTGGCGGAGGCATCGAGCAGCAGCTCGACAAGAAGCTGACCGGCAAGGACGGCAAGATCCGCTACGCCCAGTCCGGCGGCCGCGAGGTGCCCACCGCGGGCTCCACCGAGACCCCCGCCGTGCCCGGCACCGACGTCGAGCTGACCATCGACCGCGACATCCAGTGGGCCGCCCAGAACGCCATCACCGAGCAGGTGAAGAAGTCCAGGGCCGACCGCGGCTACGTCATCGTCCAGGACACCCGCACCGGCCAGATCCTCGCCATGGCCAACTCGCCCGGCTTCGACCCCAACGACCTGTCGAAGGCCGACCCCGCCGCGCTCGGCAACGCCGCCCTCCAGGACGCCTTCGAACCCGGCTCCACCGCCAAGATCATGTCGATGGCGGCCGTCCTGGAGGAGAACGCCGCCACGCCGCTCACCCATGTTGTCGTGCCGAACCGGCTGCACCGCGGCGACCGGCTCTTCCAGGACGACGTCGACCACGCCACCTGGTACCTCACGCTCAACGGCGTCCTCGCCAAGTCCAGCAACATCGGCACCATCCTGGCCACCGGCCAGCTCGGCAGGACGCAGGCGCAGGCCAACCAGGTCCTCTACTCGTACCTGCACAAGTTCGGCCTCGGCAGCTACACCGGACTCGGCTTCCCCGGCGAGACCCGGGGCATCCTCGCGAGCGCCGACAAGTGGTCCACGTCGCAGCAGTACACGATCCCCTTCGGTCAGGGCATGTCGCTCAACGCCATGCAGGCCGCCTCCGTGTACTCGACGATCGCCAACGGCGGCGTCCGCGTCGAACCGACCCTGGTGCGCGGCGAGCGGGGCGCCGACGGGCGCTTCGCACCCTCGCCGCAGCCCGCGAAGACCCGCGTGGTCAGCGAGAAGACCGCCACGACCCTGGCCCACATGCTGGAGTCCGTCGTCGACGACGAGGAGGGCACCGGCACCAAGGCACGCATCCCCGGCTACCGGGTCGCGGGCAAGACCGGCACCGCCAACCGAGTGGATCCGGCCACCGGCAAGTATCACGGCTACACCTCGTCGTTCGCCGGGTTCGCACCCGCCGACAAGCCCCGGATCACCGTGTACTGCGCCATCCAGAACGCCACGTCGGGCAGCTACTTCGGCGGCCAGATCTGCGGCCCCATCTACAAGGAGGTGATGGAGTTCGCCCTCAAGACCCTCCAGATCCCGCCCACCGGCGCCGCGCCCGCCAAGCTGCCCGTCACCTACAAGCCGTGACCGGCACCCCAGGGAAAGAGCACCAGGAACCAGCCCGTGACAACGATCACTCCCGACCCCGGGAACCACGACCCGTCCACGCCCTCGCTTCGCCCCGCGGCGGTCACGCCCGGTACGCTCACCGCCGTGCCACACGCTGATCAGTCCCAAACCACCCAGAAGGGCGCTTCCGTGACCCACCCGGGACCGCCACGGCCGGAACAGGTCTCCGCCACACCCCTCGCGGAGCTCGCCGATCAGCTGGGTGTCGCCGCGCCACGGCCCGCCGCCGACGTCACGGGCATCACCCACGACTCGCGCGCCGTCCGCCCCGGCGACCTGTACGCCGCCCTCCCGGGCGCCCGTCTGCACGGCGCCGACTTCGTCACCCAGGCCGCCGGCCTCGGCGCGGTCGCCGTCCTCACCGACCCCACGGGCGCCGAGCGCGCCGCCGCGACCGGCCTGCCGGTCCTGGTGGCCGACGACCCCCGCGCGCGGATGGGCGAACTCGCGGCCACCATCTACGGCCGCCCCGGCGACGACCTGCTCCAGATCGGCATCACCGGCACCTCGGGCAAGACCACCACGGCCTACCTCGTCGAGGGCGGCCTGCGCACCGTCAGGTCCACCGGGCTCGTCGGCACGGTCGAGATGCGCATCGGCGACGAACGCATCAAGTCCGAGCGCACGACCCCCGAAGCCACCGATCTCCAGGCCCTGTTCGCCGTCATGCGCGAACGCGGCGTCGAGGCGGTCGCCATGGAGGTCTCCAGCCACGCCCTGGTCCTCGGCCGGGTCGACGGCTGCGTCTTCGACATCGCCGTGTTCACCAACCTCAGCCCGGAGCACATGGAGTTCCACTCCGGGATGGAGGACTACTTCCAGGCCAAGGCCCAGCTGTTCACACCCGCACGCAGCAAACGCGGTGTGGTCAACGCCGACGACGAGTACGGCCGCAGGCTCGTCCGGGAGGCCGGCGTCCCGGTCGTCACGTACTCCGCCGAGGGCCACCCGGACGCCGACTGGCGGGCCCAGGACGTCCATGTCGGCCCGATGGACTCGACGTTCACGGCCGTCGGCCCCGGCGGCGAGCGCGTCGCCGCCCGCTCGCCGCTGCCCGGCCCGTTCAACGTCGCCAACACGCTCGCCGCGATCGTCGCCCTGGCCGCCGCGGGGCTCGACCCGCAGGCCGCCGCCGACGGCATCGCGGCCGTGCCGGGCGTGCCGGGCCGGCTGGAGCGCGTGGACGCCGGACAGCCCTACCTCGCGGTCGTCGACTACGCCCACAAGACCGATGCCGTCGAGTCGGTCCTCAAGGCGCTGCGCAAGGTCACCAAGGGCCAGGTGCACATCGTCCTCGGCTGCGGCGGCGACCGCGACCGCACCAAGCGCGCCCCGATGGGCGCCGCCGCGGCCCGGCTCGCCGACACGGCCGTACTGACCTCCGACAACCCCCGCTCCGAGGACCCCCTCGCGATCCTCGCCACCATGCTGGAGGGCGCGGCCTCCGTGCCCGCGCACGAACGCGGCGAGGTGCTCCTGTTCGAGGACCGGGCCGCCGCGATCGCCGCCGCCGTCGGGCGCGCACAGCCCGGGGACACCGTGCTGGTCGCAGGCAAGGGCCACGAGCAGGGCCAGGACATCGCCGGAGTGGTCCGTCCCTTCGACGACCGCCAGGTGCTCCGCGAAGCTATCCAGAAGACCCAGGGATGAACTTGTGATCGCCCTCTCCCTCGCCGAGATCGCAGAAGTCGTCGGCGGGCAGACGCACGACATACCGGATCCGTCCGTCCTGGTCACCGGGCCGGTCGTCCGGGACTCCCGCGAGGCGGGACCCGGCAGCCTCTTCGCCGCCTTCGTCGGTGAACGGGTGGACGGCCACGACTTCGCGGCGGCGGTCGTCGGGGCGGGCGCGGTCGCCGTACTGGCGTCGCGCCCCGTCGGCGTGCCCGCCATCGTCGTGGCGGACGTCCAGACCGCCCTCGGCGCCCTCGCCCGGCACGTCGTGGCCCGCCTCGGCGCCACCCTCGTGGCCCTGACCGGCTCCGCGGGCAAGACCAGCACCAAGGACCTGATCGCCCAGGTGCTCCGGCGCAAGGCGCCCACCGTGTTCACGCCCGGCTCGCTCAACAACGAGATCGGGCTGCCGCTGACCGCCCTGTCCGCCACCGAGGAGACGAAGTTCCTCGTGCTGGAGATGGGCGCCCGCGGCATCGGGCACATCCGCTACCTCGCCGGTCTGACACCCCCTCGGATCGGCCTCGTCCTGAACGTCGGGACCGCCCACATCGGCGAGTTCGGCGGCCGCGAGCAGATCGCGCAGGCGAAGGGCGAACTCGTCGAGGCGCTGCCGCCGGCGGACGCGGGCGGGGTGGCCGTCCTCAACGCCGACGACCCGTTGGTCCGCGCCATGGCCTCCCGTACCGAGGCGAAGGTGCTCCTTTTCGGAGAGTCGGCCGAAGCGGACGTACGGGCCGAGAACGTGCGACTCACGGACACCGGGCAGCCCTCGTTCAGGCTTCACACACCCTCCGGTGCAAGCGATGTGACCATGCGCCTGTACGGTGAGCACCACGTGTCGAACGCGCTCGCCGCGGCCGCCGTCGCCCATGAGCTGGGGATGTCCCCGAACGAGATCGCCACCGCGCTCTCCGAGGCGGGCTCCCTCTCCCGCTGGCGGATGGAGGTCACCGAGCGCCCTGACGGCGTGACCATCGTCAACGACGCCTACAACGCCAACCCCGAGTCCATGCGAGCCGCTCTGCGCGCGCTCGCGGCGATGGGCAAGGGGCGCCGCACGTGGGCAGTGCTCGGCAAGATGGCCGAGCTCGGGGACGAGGCGCTCGCCGAGCACGACGCGGTCGGGCGGCTCGCCGTCCGGCTCAACGTCAGCAAGCTCGTCGCGGTCGGGGGCAGGGAAGCGTCCTGGCTGCAACTGGGCGCATATAACGAGGGTTCGTGGGGTGAGGAGTCGGTGCACGTGTCCGACGCGCAGGCGGCGGTCGACCTGTTGCGCAGCGAGTTGTGCCCGGGAGACGTCGTACTCGTGAAGGCGTCCCGTTCGGTCGGTCTCGAGAGCGTCGCGCAGGCGCTGCTCTCGGCCGGGGCCGAGGGTGAGGTCGCTGCCCGATGATGAAGCAGATCCTGTTCGCAGGAGTCATTGGCCTCTTCCTGACCCTGATCGGCACGCCGCTGCTGATCAAGCTCCTCGCACGCAAGGGCTACGGTCAGTACATCCGCGACGACGGCCCGCGGGAGCACGCCAGCAAGCGCGGTACGCCCACGATGGGTGGCATCGCCTTCATCCTGGCGACGATCGCGGCGTACTTCCTGTCGAAGGTGATCACCGGCAATCCGCCGACGTACTCGGGCCTGCTGGTGCTGGGCCTGATGACCGGCATGGGCCTGGTCGGCTTCCTCGACGACTACATCAAGATCGTGAAGCGGCGGTCGCTGGGTCTGCGGGCCAAGGCGAAGATGGCGGGCCAGCTGCTCGGCGGCATCGCCTTCGCGGTGCTCTCGCTCCAGTTCGCGGACGCCCGCGGCAACACCCCGGCCTCCACGAAGCTGTCGTTCATCACGGACTTCGGCTGGACGATCGGCCCGGTGCTGTTCGTCGTGTGGGCGCTGTTCATGATCCTCGCCATGTCCAACGGCGTGAACCTGACCGACGGTCTGGACGGTCTGGCCACCGGCGCCTCCGTGCTCGTCTTCGGCGCGTACACGTTCATCGGCGTGTGGCAGTGGCAGGAGTCCTGCGCCAACGCGACGACCCTGACCAACCCCAACGCCTGCTACGAGGTGCGCGATCCGCTCGACCTCGCGGTGGTCTCCTCCGCGCTGATGGGCGCCTGCCTGGGCTTCCTGTGGTGGAACACCTCGCCGGCGAAGATCTTCATGGGCGACACCGGTTCGCTGGCGCTCGGCGGTGTGCTCGCGGGCCTCGCGATCTGCTCCCGCACCGAGCTGCTGATGGCCATCCTGGGCGGTCTGTTCGTCCTCATCACGATGTCGGTCGTGATCCAGGTCGGCTCGTTCCGGCTCACCGGCAGGCGCGTCTTCCGGATGGCGCCACTCCAGCACCACTTCGAACTCAAGGGCTGGTCCGAAGTCCTTGTGGTGGTCCGGTTCTGGATCATTCAGGGCATCTGTGTGATCGTCGGACTGGGCCTCTTCTACGCGGGATGGGCAGCAGACAAGTGACCGACTGGCAGGGCAAGCACGTCACCGTCGCCGGACTCGGCGTCTCCGGGGTACCGGCGGCCAAGGTCCTGCACGGCCTCGGCGCGGTCGTCACGGTCGTCAACGACGGCGACGACGAACGCGCCCGGGCGCAGGCCGCGGAGCTGGAGGCGCTCGGCGTCACCGTCCGCCTCGGTGACGGCGACACCCTGCCGGAGGGCACCGAGCTGATCGTCACCGCGCCCGGCTGGCAGCCCGGCAAGCCGCTCTTCGCGGCGGCCGGGCGGGCGGGCGTACCCGTGTGGGGCGACGTGGAGCTGGCCTGGCGGCTGCGCGGTCCCGACGCGGCGCCCTGGCTCGCGGTCACGGGCACCAACGGCAAGACCACCACCGTCCGGATGCTCGCCGCCATCCTGGAGGCGGCGGGCCTGCGCACCGCCGCCGTCGGCAACATCGGCGTCTCGCTCCTCGACGCGGTCCTGGGCGACGAGACCTACGACGTCCTCGCCGTCGAGCTCTCCAGCTACCAGCTCCACTGGGCGCCCTCCGTGCGCGCCCACTCCGCGGTCGTCCTCAACCTGGCGCCCGACCACCTCGACTGGCACGGCTCCATGGAGGCGTACGCCGCCGACAAGGGCCGCGTCTACGAGGGCAACCGGGTCGCCTGCGTCTACAACGTGGCCGACAAGCGCACCGAGGACCTGGTGCGCGAGGCCGACGTCGAGGAGGGCTGCCGCGCCGTCGGATTCACCCTGGGCACGCCGGGCCCCTCCCAACTCGGCGTCGTGGACGGCATCCTGGTGGACCGTGCCTTCGTCGAGAACCGGCAGAAGAACGCCCAGGAGCTGGCCCTGGTGTCCGACGTGAACCCGCCCGTCCCGCACAACGTCGCCAACGCCCTCGCCGCGGCGGCCCTCGCCCGCGCCTTCGGGGTGCCCGCCACGGCCGTACGGGACGGTCTGCGGGCCTTCACCCCGGACGCCCACCGCATCGCCCACGTCGCCGACGTGGACGGGGTCGCCTACGTCGA
Source organism: Streptomyces sp. NPDC026672 (assembly GCF_040638185.1). Lineage (NCBI taxonomy): Bacteria > Bacillati > Actinomycetota > Actinomycetes > Kitasatosporales > Streptomycetaceae > Streptomyces > Streptomyces sp. NPDC026672. Next base: position 86,468 of record NZ_JBEZXS010000013.1, on the reverse strand, counting down.
CGACTCCAAGGCCACCAACACCCATGCGGCGGAAGCCTCGTTGGCGGCCTACGAGTCGGTCGTGTGGATCGCCGGCGGACTCGCCAAGGGCGCCGCCTTCGATGAGCTCGTCGCCCGGTCGGCGAAGCGGCTGCGGGGCGTCGTCCTCATCGGCAGGGACCGGGCGCTGATCCGCGAAGCCCTCGCGCGACACGCGCCGGAAGTACCCGTCGTCGACCTCGCCCGGACCGACACTGGGGCGATGCTCCAGGCCGTCCAGGAGGCCCGGCGCCTCGCCGTCGCCGGTGACACGGTGCTGCTGGCCCCGGCCTGCGCCTCCATGGACATGTTCACCAACTACAACAAGCGCGGTGACGCGTTCGCGCAGGCGGTTCGCGAACTCGACGCCTGACCCGGCCGCCTGCCGGGCGACCTTGGGAGGGACGCGTGGGATCGTCCAGGCAGACGGAGCTCCGCGGAGCCGGCCATGCCCGGTAGCCGCACCGGGGGCCGGCCGCCCGTGCAGCGGGCCGTCGGGCGGTCCCCGGTTCCGGGCATCCCGCGCGACCACCCCGTGCTGCGGCTGTACACGCGCGCCCGCAAGGCGTGGGACCGGCCGCTGACCGCGTACTACCTGATCCTCGGCGGCAGTCTGCTGATCACCGTGCTCGGTCTGGTGATGGTGTACTCCGCCTCGCAGATCACCGCGCTCCAGCTGTCGCTGCCCGGCTCGTACTTCTTCCGCAAGCAGTTCCTGGCCGCGGTCCTCGGCGGCGGCCTGATGCTCGCCGCCTCCCGGATGCCGGTGAAGCTGCACCGGGCGCTGGCCTACCCGATCCTCGCGGGCGCCGTCTTCCTGATGGCCCTGGTGCAGATCCCGGGGATAGGGATGTCGGTCAACGGCAACCAGAACTGGATCTCGCTCGGCGGCTCCTTCCAGATCCAGCCCAGCGAGTTCGGCAAGCTCGCGCTCGTGCTGTGGGGCGCCGACCTCATCGCGCGCAAGCACGAGAGGAAGCTGCTGGCCCAGTGGAAGCACATGCTGGTGCCGCTGGTCCCGGTCGCCTTCCTGCTGCTCGGGCTGATCATGCTCGGCGGCGACATGGGCACGGCGATCATCCTCACGGCGATCCTGTTCGGCCTGCTGTGGCTCGCCGGGGCGCCGACCCGGCTGTTCGTCGGCGTGCTCTCGGTCGCCGTCACCATCGGTGTGATCCTGATCAAGACCAGCCCCAACCGGATGGCCCGCCTCCAGTGCATCGGCGCCACCGAACCCGGGCCGGGCGACAGCTGCTGGCAGGCCGTGCACGGCATCTACGCCCTTGCCTCCGGGGGCCTCTTCGGTTCCGGACTCGGCGCGAGTGTGGAGAAATGGGGGCAACTCCCGGAAGCCCACACCGACTTCATCTTCGCCGTCACCGGTGAGGAACTGGGCCTCGCGGGGACACTGTCGGTGCTCGCCCTCTTCGCGGCTCTAGGCTATGCGGGTATCCGCGTGGCCGGACGCACGGAGGACCCCTTCGTGAGGTATGCCGCGGGAGGCGTGACCACCTGGATCACCGCCCAGGCGGTGATCAACATCGGTGCGGTGCTCGGTCTGCTGCCGATCGCCGGCGTCCCGCTCCCGCTGTTCTCCTACGGAGGGTCCGCCCTGCTGCCGACCATGTTCGCCATCGGGCTGCTGATCGCGTTCGCACGAGACGAGCCCGCTGCGCGGGCGGCGCTTGCGATGCGGCAACCCCGCTTTGGTAGAAAGCGGGGGGCCGGGGGTGCTGTGCTGGACCGGGAACCCCGGAGATGGAACACGATGCGACGGCGTGCCTCGGTGGCGCGCCCGTCCGGAGAGCGGTGAATTTCGGTGCATGTCGTACTCGCCGGCGGGGGTACCGCGGGCCACATCGAGCCCGCGCTCGCCCTCGCGGACGCCCTGCGCAGGCAGGACCCGACCGTGGGGATCACGGCCCTGGGCACGGAGCGGGGCCTGGAGACCAGGCTCGTACCGGAGCGCGGCTACGAGCTGGCGCTGATCCCGGCCGTGCCGCTGCCCCGCAAGCCCACCCCCGAGCTGATCACCGTCCCGGGCCGGCTGCGCGGCACGATCAAGGCCGCCGAGCAGATCCTGGAGCGCACCAAGGCGGACGCCGTGGTCGGCTTCGGTGGCTACGTCGCCCTGCCCGGCTATCTCGCCGCCAAGCGCCTCGGTGTGCCCATCGTGATCCACGAGGCCAACGCCCGGCCGGGCCTGGCCAACAAGATCGGCTCGCGCTACGCGGCCCGGGTCGCCGTCTCGACCCCCGACAGCAAGCTGCGTGACGCCCGCTACATCGGCATCCCGCTGCGCCGCTCGATCGCCGTCCTGGACCGCGCCGCGGCGCGCCCGGAGGCCCGCGCCCGCTTCGGCCTCGACCCCAACCTGCCCACGCTGCTGGTCTCCGGCGGCTCGCAGGGCGCCCGCCGCCTCAACGAGGTGATCCAGCAGGTCGCCCCGTGGCTCCAGCAGGCCGGCATCCAGATCCTGCACGCGGTCGGACCGAAGAACGAACTGCCGCAGGTGCACCAGATGCCGGGTATGCCCCCGTACATCCCGGTAGGTTATCTGGACCGGATGGACCTCGCGTACGCCGCGGCCGACATGATGCTCTGCCGCGCGGGCGCGATGACCGTCGCCGAACTCTCCGCCGTCGGACTCCCGGCCGCCTACGTCCCGCTGCCCATCGGCAACGGTGAACAGCGGCTGAACGCCCAGCCGGTGGTCAAGGCCGGCGGTGGGCTGCTGGTCGACGACGCGGAGCTGACCCCGGAGTGGATCCAGCAGAACGTCCTGCCCGTGCTCGCCGACCCGCACCGGCTGTACGAGATGTCCCGTGCCGCCGGTGAGTTCGGCCGCCGGGACGCCGACGAGCTGCTCGTCGGCATGGTGTACGAGGCCATCGCCTCGCGCCGTTAGGACCGTATGACGAAAGGGCAGTGAGCGTGGCCGGACCGACCACCGCCGAGCGCGGTGAACGCCAGCGGGGGTCGTCCGGCCCGCCGCTCGTCCGGCGGCTGCGTCGGCCACGCTTTCGTACGATCGTCATTCTGGCGGTAGTTGTTGTCCTCGTCGGCGCCGGAACCATCTGGCTGCTGTACGGCTCCTCGTGGCTGCGGGCGAAGCGCGTCTCCGTCTCCGGCACCCGCGTGCTGACACCCGCCCAGGTCCGAGCAGCCGCCCAAGTCCCCCTCGGGGAGCCTCTCGTCTCCGTCGACACGGACGCGATCGAGGCCCGGCTGCTGCGCGAACTGCCGCGAATCGACCATGTGGACGTCGCCCGCTCCTGGCCCGGCGGAATCGGCCTGAAAGTGACCGAGCGTACTCCCGTCCTGGTGATCCGGAAGGACGGGAAGTTCGTCGAAGTGGACGACGAAGGTGTCCGGTTCGCCACGGTTCCGAAGGCTCCCCGGCGAGTTCCGGAACTGGAATTGGCTGTTTCTCGTTCCGGTTCGGCCACCGCGAGTCTGCGCCGATTCGGAACCGACCGTCTCGTGCGCGAAGCGGTGGACGTCGCGGGTGTGATTCCAGCCGCGGTCGCCCGGGACGCCCGGACCGTCAAGGTCGTCTCCTACGACGACATCTCACTGGAGTTGAGCGGGGGCCGCACGGTCGCGTGGGGGAGCGGGGAGAACGGGCGTACCAAGGCCCGTGCCCTCCTGGCGCTGATGAAAGCCGCCCCCGGCGCACGGCACTTCGACGTCAGTGCTCCCACCGCCCCCGCGTCATCGGGGAGTTGACGCACATCAGCGCAGGCCAGCACCCTGGTTGGGCACCGCCGTGCCTGATCACATAGGGTGAAAAGAAAAACGGGAGGTTCGGCGTGTTCGTTGAACGTGCGCCACTTGTCGACTTAGTGTCCTGTTCAGAAGACTCCAAGGAACAGGCACACTGGTAACCCTAAACTTCAGCTTTAGGGTTCGGGTCGGCACTCGGACCGTCCCATTCGGCATCAGTCGTCGGATCGCGGCAGGACAGCGAAGCGGCGACACGTAACTCGAGGCGAGAGGCCTTCGACGTGGCAGCACCGCAGAACTACCTCGCAGTCATCAAAGTCATCGGTGTCGGCGGCGGTGGTGTCAATGCCATCAACCGGATGATCGAGGTCGGTCTCAAGGGCGTCGAGTTCATCGCCATCAACACCGACGCGCAGGCGCTGTTGATGAGCGACGCCGACGTTAAGCTGGACGTCGGCCGTGAACTCACGCGAGGACTCGGCGCCGGTGCCAACCCGGCCGTCGGCCGCAAGGCAGCCGAGGACCACCGTGAGGAGATCGAGGAGGTCCTCAAGGGGGCCGACATGGTCTTCGTGACGGCCGGTGAAGGCGGCGGCACCGGCACCGGCGGCGCGCCCGTCGTGGCCAACATCGCCCGCTCCCTGGGCGCCCTCACCATCGGCGTGGTCACGCGCCCCTTCACCTTCGAGGGCCGGCGCCGCGCCAACCAGGCCGAGGACGGCATCGCCGAACTCCGCGAAGAGGTCGACACCCTCATCGTCATCCCGAACGACCGGCTGCTGTCCATCTCGGACCGCCAGGTCTCGGTGCTCGACGCCTTCAAGTCGGCCGACCAGGTCCTCCTCTCCGGTGTCCAGGGCATCACCGACCTCATCACCACGCCCGGCCTCATCAACCTCGACTTCGCCGACGTCAAGTCGGTCATGTCCGAGGCCGGTTCGGCCCTCATGGGCATCGGCTCGGCCCGCGGCGACGACCGCGCGGTGGCCGCCGCCGAGATGGCGATCTCCTCGCCGCTCCTGGAGGCGTCCATCGACGGCGCCCGGGGCGTCCTGCTGTCGATCTCCGGCGGCTCGGACCTCGGCCTCTTCGAGATCAACGAGGCCGCCCAGCTGGTCAGCGAGGCCGCTCACCCCGAGGCCAACATCATCTTCGGCGCGGTCATCGACGACGCGCTCGGCGACGAGGTCCGGGTCACCGTGATCGCGGCCGGCTTCGACGGCGGACAGCCGCCGGCCCGCCGGGAGAACGTCATCGGCTCGTCCTCGTCCTCCTCGGCCCGCCGCGACGAGCCCGCCCCGGCGCGGCAGCAGGAGAGCCGCCCCTCCTTCGGCTCGCTCGGCAGCGTGACGCCGAAGGAGGACCCGCAGCCCGTCTCCGCCCCGGTGAACGAGGCCCCGGTCGCCCCGCCCATCCCGCCGGCGCCGCGGACCTACGCGGACAGCGCCGCCGAGGAGCTGGACGTGCCGGACTTCCTGAAGTGATAGGACAGCGCGACACCGCGAACGGCGCGCACTTCGCCTTCACCGACCGGTGGGGCGGGGTGAGCGCCGTTCCGTACGAGGAGCTCAATCTCGGCGGCGCGGTCGGCGACGACCCCGAGGTGGTACGGACCAACCGGGAGCTGGCCGCCAAGTCGCTCGGCCTCGACCCGGCCCACGTGGTCTGGATGAACCAGGTGCACGGCGCCGACGTCACTGTGGTCGACGGCCCCTGGGGCGAGCGCCCGGTGCCCGAGGTCGACGCCATCGTCACCGTGCGGCGGGGGCTCGCCCTCGCCGTGCTCACCGCCGACTGCACCCCCGTCCTGCTCGCCGACCCCGTCGCGGGGGTCGCCGCCGCGGCCCACGCGGGACGGCCCGGCATGGTCGCCGGGGTCGTCCCCGCGGCCGTGCGCGCGATGATGGAACTGGGTGCGGACCCGGCCCGGATCGTCGCCCGCACCGGACCCGCGGTCTGCGGCCGGTGCTACGAGGTGCCGGAGCGGATGCGCGCCGACGTGAGCGCCGTCGAGCCGGCGGCGCACTCCGAGACGAGCTGGGGCACACCGGCGGTCGACGTGAGCGCCGGGGTGCACGCGCAGCTCGAAAGGCTCGGGGTGCGCGACCGGGAGCAGTCGCCGGTGTGCACGCTGGAGTCGCACGACCACTTCTCGTACCGCCGCGACCGCACCACCGGGCGGCTCGCGGGCTATGTGTGGCTGGACTGATGGGGCATGACGGACCGTAAGGGTGAACTCGCCGCGAACCTGGCGAAGGTGGAGGAGCGCATCGCCGCCGCGTGCGCGGCGGCCGGCCGCAAGCGGGAGGAGGTGACCCTGATCGTGGTCACCAAGACCTACCCGGCGAGTGATGTGCGGATCCTGTCGGAACTCGGTGTGCGTCATGTGGCCGAGAACCGGGACCAGGACGCGGCGCCCAAGGCCGCGCAATGCGCGGATCTGCCCCTCGATTGGCACTTCGTCGGCCAGTTGCAGACCAATAAGGTGCGCTCCGTGGTCGGCTACGCCGATGTCGTGCAGTCCGTCGACCGGGCCCGGCTCGTCACCGCGCTCTCGAAGGAGGCGGAGCGGGCGGGCCGCGAGGTCGGCTGTCTGATCCAGGTCGCGCTCGACGCGGACGAGAACGGGCGGGGTGAACGCGGGGGCGTCGCGCCCGGCGGGGTCGAGGAGTTGGCCGGCCTCGTCGCGGACGCCCCGGGTCTCAGGCTCGGCGGACTCATGACCGTGGCCCCGCTCACCGGGGAGTACGCCGGGCGTCAACGCGATGCGTTCGGGCGGTTGATGGATTTGTCGACCGACCTGCGCCGAGCCCATCCGGCTGCGAACATGGTGTCCGCGGGGATGAGTGCGGACCTCGAGGAGGCCGTGGCGGCCGGAGCGACACATGTGCGCGTCGGCACCGCGGTACTCGGAGTCCGCCCCAGGCTCGGGTAACGTCGCCAAGAAGTCGGACCACAGCAGAAAATATGGTCAATGTCGCCGAAAGGTGGACATGAAGGCCACGTGGATCGCGGGCACTTGGCGGTAGTCGGTCGATCCACCACAGAGCGGAGGACTCAGAGCATGGCCGGCGCGATGCGCAAGATGGCGGTCTACCTCGGCCTCGTGGAGGACGATGGGTACGACGGCCGGGGATTCGACCCCGACGACGACTTCGAGCCCGAACTGGACCCGGAGCCGGAGCGGGACCACCGGCGGCACGAGCCGTCACACCAGTCACATGGTGCACACCAGCCCCAAAGGGACGAACCGGTACGGGTGGTGCAGCCTCCGGCGCCGCGCGACCCGGTGTCCCACGCGACTTCGCTACCCGCGGAATCCGGCCGCCCGGCGCGCATCGCACCCGTGGCGTCCATCACACAAGAACGTCAGTCCCTGGAGAAGAACGCGCCGGTGATCATGCCCAAGGTCGTGTCGGAACGAGAGCCGTACCGGATCACCACGCTCCACCCCCGGACCTACAACGAGGCCCGTACCATCGGGGAACACTTCCGTGAGGGCACACCGGTGATCATGAATCTGACTGAGATGGATGACACAGACGCCAAGCGACTTGTCGACTTTGCGGCCGGTTTGGTGTTTGGTCTTCACGGCAGCATCGAGCGGGTGACGCAGAAGGTGTTCCTGTTGTCGCCTGCTAACGTCGATGTCACGGCGGAGGACAAGGCCCGTATCGCAGAGGGCGGGTTCTTCAACCAGAGCTGAGACGCAACACCGGCAAGAGGCACGGAAACAGGGGAGAGGGAAACACGGGTCATGGGCGTGGTCCTGGATGTCGTCTACATCGCGCTGATGTGCTTCCTCATCGTGCTCATTTTCCGGTTGGTCATGGACTACGTCTTCCAGTTCGCCCGCTCATGGCAGCCCGGCAAGGCGATGGTGGTCGTTCTTGAGGCCACCTACACTGTCACCGATCCACCGCTCAAGCTTCTGCGGCGGTTCATTCCGCCGCTGCGTCTCGGGGGCGTGGCGCTCGACCTGTCCTTCTTCGTACTGATGATCATCGTCTACATCCTGATCTCGATCGTGAGCCGGCTGTGAGCGATGTGAACTACCGTCTTGCCGATGCCGAAGACTACGTTGAGGTGAAGAGATGCCGTTGACCCCCGAGGACGTGCGGAACAAGCAGTTCACGACCGTCCGCCTCCGAGAAGGCTATGACGAGGACGAGGTCGATGCCTTCCTCGACGAGGTCGAAGCCGAGCTGACCCGTCTGCTCCGTGAGAACGAGGACCTGCGGGCCAAGCTGGCCGCGGCGACCCGTGCGGCAGCGCAGAACCAGCAGAACATGCGCAAGCCTCCGGAGCCCCAGGACCAGCAGCAGGGCGGCATGCCTCCGCAGCAGGGCGGAATGCCCCAGCAGGGCGGAATGCCCCAGCAGGGTATGCCCCAGCAGGGTGGAATGCCCCAGGGCGGCATGCCTCAGGGTGGAATGCCTCCGGGTGGCATGCCTCAGCAGGGTATGCGAGGTCCGGGCGCTCCGGTGCCCGCCGGCATATCTGGCCCGCCGCAGCAGCAGATGGGTGGCCCCATGGGTGGTCCGCCCCAGCTGCCGAGCGGTGCCCCGCAGCTGCCCGCCGGCCCGGGCGGTCAGGGTCCGGGTCCGCAGGGTCCCGGTCCCATGGGTCAGGGACCCATGGGTCAAGGTCCGATGGGCCAGGGCCAGATGGGTCAGGGTCCGATGGGCCAGGGCCCCATGGGCGGTCAGCCGCCCATGCAGCAGCAGATGGGTGGTCCGATGGGCGGCCCCATGGGTGGTCCCATGGGCGGCCCCGGTCAGGGCCCCGGTGGCGACAGTGCCGCCCGAGTCCTCTCGCTGGCCCAGCAGACCGCCGACCAGGCGATCGCCGAGGCCCGTTCCGAGGCCAACAAGATCGTCGGCGAGGCGCGCAGCCGTGCCGAGGGTCTGGAGCGCGACGCCCGTGCCAAGGCCGACGCGCTGGAGCGGGACGCGCAGGAGAAGCACCGCGTCGCCATGGGCTCCCTGGAGTCCGCGCGCGCCACGCTGGAGCGCAAGGTCGAGGACCTGCGCGGCTTCGAGCGCGAGTACCGCACGCGCCTGAAGTCGTACCTGGAGTCGCAGCTGCGTCAGCTGGAGACCCAGGCCGACGACTCGCTCGCCCCGCCGCGCACCCCGACGGCGCCCTCCCTCCCGCCGTCCCCGGCGCCCTCGATGGCCCCGGCCGGCGCGAGCGCCCCGTCCTACGGCGGCAACCAGGGCATGGGTGGCCCCGCCCCGGCGGGTCCGTCCTACGGCGGCCAGCAGCAGATGTCCCCGGCGATGACCCAGCCGATGGCGCCGGTGCGCCCGCAGGGTCCGTCCCCGATGGGTCAGGCTCCCTCGCCGATGCGCGGGTTCCTGATCGACGAGGACGACAACTGAGTGGCCTGACGGCCAGGAGCACGCCAGAGGCGTCGGCATCGTTCAACAGGGCGGGGCCCCGGATCACCTTCCGGGGCCCCGCCCTTGTGCTACGCGTGTTCACGGTTTATGGGCCAACCGCACACACTTGATCCCCACATGTTCCCCGCGCACCGGGTTCGTGCCAGGCCGGACGGGCGGGGCCGATCGCCGGGGCGGCCGGTGGGGGCCGACGGCGATCGGCCCCCGCGGGCGACGCCCGCTTCCCGGCCGGCCGGGTGGTGCCCGGGGGATCAGACCTTGCGGAGACGGAACGTCAGCGACAGACCTTCGTCGGTGAAGGCGGAGCCGTACGTGGCGTCGGCCTCCCCCTGCCCGAACTCCACCGCCAGCACCTCGTCCGAGATCAGCCCCGAGTGCTCGCTCAGGGCGGCGATCACCGCGGTGTCCGTCGACGTCCACCGCAGCGCGATCCGGTCGGCGACGTCCAGCCCGCTGTTCTTGCGCGCCTCCTGGATGAGCCGGATCGCGTCCCGGGCGAGCCCGGCCTGCCGCAGCTCCTCGGTGATCTCCAGGTCGAGCGCCACCGTCGCACCGGAGTCGGACGCCACCGACCACCCCTCGCGCGGGGTCTCGGTGATGATCACCTCGTCCGGCGCCAGCGTCACCGTCTCGCCGTCGACCTCCACCGACGCCGTGCCCTCCCGCAGCGCCAGCGACAGCGCCGCCGCGTCCGCGTCGGCGACCGCCTTGGCGACGTCCTGCACCCGCTTGCCGAACCGCTTGCCCAGCGCGCGGAAGTTCGCCTTGGCCGTGGTGTCGACCAGCGAGCCGCCCACCTCGGACAGCGAGGCGAGCGAGGAGACGTTCAGCTCCTCCGTGATCTGCGCGTGCAGCTCGGGGTGCAGGGACTCGAAGCCGGCCGCCGCGATGAGCGCCCGCGACAGCGGCTGCCGGGTCTTGACGCCCGACTCCGCGCGCGTGGCACGGCCGAGCTCCACCAGCCGGCGCACCAGCACCATGTCCTTCGACAGCTCCGGGTCGATCGCGGACAGGTCCGTCTCCGGCCAGGACGCCAGGTGCACCGACTCCGGCGCACCGGGGGTGACCGGCACGACCAGGTCCTGCCAGACCCGCTCGGTGATGAACGGCGTCAGCGGCGCCATGAGCTTGGTGACCGTCTCGACGACCTCGTGCAGGGTGCGCAGCGCGGCCTTGTCGCCCTGCCAGAAGCGGCGCCGGGAGCGGCGTACGTACCAGTTGGACAGGTCGTCGACGAACGCGGACAGGAGCTTGCCGGCGCGCTGCGTGTCGTACGCCTCCAGGGACTGCGTGACCTGGTCGGTGAGCGCGTGCAGCTCGGACAGCAGCCAGCGGTCCAGGACCGGGCGCTCGGCCGGGGCCGGGTCGGCGGCGGACGGCGCCCAGTTCGACGTACGGGCGTACAGCGCCTGGAAGGCGACCGTGTTCCAGTACGTCAGCAGCGTCTTGCGGACGACCTCCTGGATCGTGCCGTGGCCGACGCGGCGGGCCGCCCACGGGGAGCCGCCGGCCGCCATGAACCAGCGCACCGCGTCCGCGCCGTGCTGGTCCATCAGCGGGATCGGCTGGAGGATGTTGCCCAGGTGCTTGGACATCTTCCGGCCGTCCTCGGCGAGGATGTGACCGAGGCAGACCACGTTCTCGTACGACGACTTGTCGAAGACCAGCGTGCCGACCGCCATCAGCGTGTAGAACCAGCCGCGGGTCTGGTCGATCGCCTCGGAGATGAACTGCGCCGGGTACCGGCTCTCGAACAGCTCCTTGTTCTTGTACGGGTAGCCCCACTGCGCGAACGGCATGGACCCCGAGTCGTACCAGGCGTCGATGACCTCCGGCACGCGCGTGGCCGTCGCCGAGCACTGCGGGCAGGCGAACGTGACCTCGTCGATGTACGGGCGGTGCGGGTCGAGCCCGGACTGGTCGGTGCCGGTCAGCTCGGTCAGCTCCGCGCGGGAGCCGACGACCGTGAGGTGGTCCTCCGCGCAGCGCCAGATCGGCAGCGGCGTGCCCCAGTAGCGGTTGCGGGACAGCGCCCAGTCGATGTTGTTGTTCAGCCAGTCGCCGTACCGGCCGTTCTTGACCGTGTCCGGGAACCAGTTGGTCCGCTCGTTCTCCGCGAGCAGCCGGTCCTTGATCGCCGTGGTGCGGATGTACCAGGACGGCTGCGCGTAGTAGAGCAGCGCGGTGTGGCAGCGCCAGCAGTGCGGGTAGCTGTGCTCGTACGGCACGTGCCGGAACAGGCGCCCGCGCGCGGCGAGGTCCTCGGTGAGCCGCTCGTCGGCCTTCTTGAAGAAGACGCCGCCGACCAGGGGCACGTCCTCCTCGAACGTGCCGTCGGGGCGGACGGGGTTGATGACCGGCAGGCCGTACGCGCGGCCGACCTTGAGGTCGTCCTCTCCGAAGGCGGGGGACTGGTGGACCAGACCGGTGCCGTCCTCGGTGGTGACGTACTCGGCGTTGACCACGTACAGGGCGCCGCCCGTGGACTCGGGGACCTCGACCAGCTCGAAGGGCCGCTCGTACGTCCAGCGCTCCATCTCGGCGCCGGTGAAGGTCTCACCGGTGGGCTCCCAGCCCTCGCCGAGCGCCTTGGCGAGGAGCGGCTCGGCGACGACGAGCTTCTCCGTGCCGTCCGTCGCGACGACGTAGGTCACCTCGGGGTGCGCGGCGACCGCCGCGTTGGACACCAGGGTCCAGGGGGTCGTCGTCCACACCAGGAGGGCGGCCTCGCCGGCGAGCGGACCGGAGGTGAGCGGGAAGCGGACGTAGACGGAGGGGTCGACGACCGTCTCGTAGCCCTGCGCCAGCTCGTGGTCGGACAGGCCGGTGCCGCAGCGCGGGCACCAGGGTGCGACCCGGTGGTCCTGGACCAGCAGGCCCTTGTCGAAGATCTCCTTCAGCGACCACCAGACCGACTCGATGTACTCGGGGTCCATCGTGCGGTAGGCGTCGTCCAGGTCGACCCAGTAGCCCATGCGGGTCGTCAGGTCGGTGAAGGCGTCGGTGTGGCGGGTCACGGACTCGCGGCACCTGGCGTTGAACTCGGCGATGCCGTACGCCTCGATGTCCTGCTTGCCGGAGAAGCCCAGCTCCTTCTCGACCGCCAGCTCCACCGGCAGGCCGTGGCAGTCCCAGCCGGCCTTGCGGCCCACGTGGTAGCCGCGCATGGTGCGGAAGCGGGGGAAGACGTCCTTGAAGACGCGGGCCTCGATGTGGTGCGCACCGGGCATGCCGTTGGCGGTCGGCGGGCCCTCGTAGAACACCCACTCGGGACGGCCCGCGGACTGGTCCAGGCTCTTGGCGAAGATCTTCTGTTCGCGCCAGAAGTCGAGCACCGCGTGCTCCAGCGCGGGCAGGTCGACCTGGGCGGGGACCGATCGGTACGTCGGCTCTGTCATCTGGGAGCTTCCTCCAACGGACGTGCTGCCTTCCGTCGGAGGGACGAGAGCCTTGTGCCTACGCCGTGTGCGGCGCGCTCCCGCGGTACCACCCTCCTTGGCCCGCCGGGCGCCGTGTGCGCCGGTGAGCCCCCTCATTGGGGTCGCGATGCCGGCTCTACTCGCCCTGCTGGGCTTTCTTCCGGCGGCTCCGGGGTGATCTTCGCGTCGCGCTCGCCCCCGGGCTCCCACCGTCCCCGGGTCGCTCTCGGCTGCGTACGCCGCTACTCGTCCCCATCCACGCTTTTCGCTCCGCCCAGTGTACGGCGCCCCGCGGACAGCGGCCGACCGGATTTCGAAGGTCCGGAGGGCGGGCCGGACCGGGGGCCGGAGTGACCCGAACGGCGTTGCACGGGTGTTCGCATCCTGGGACGAGGGGCTCGGCGGATTACCCGGCGGGGAGCTGGGCACAACGGATGCATGCTCGTGAGGAGGGGGGCGCGGGCCGGGCGGATCGGGCGGCGTGCCCCGTTGCCGCGGGACTGAAGTCGATTTATCGTCCCAGCACGATTCGCGAGCAAAATCACAGTATGTGAAGGGGCCGCGGCCATGGTGGCGAAGAAGACCGCCGTACAGCAGTCGGCGTCCAGGAGCCCGAAGGGCGCGGGGGCCTCCGGCGGCCCGGCCGGGGAGACAGGGGGCAGGAAGAACGCCGCCGGGAAAGCGGCCGCCAAGAAGACGGCTGCCAAGAAGGCTGCTGCCAAGAAGACGGGGGCCAGGAAGACGGCCGAGAAGGCGACGGACGCCAAGAAGGCGGAGGCCGGGACCGCCGGGGGTGCGGAGGCGACCGCCAGGAAGGCGGCTGCCGAAAAGCCCGGTGCGACCAGGCCGAACGCCGAGGCACCCGCGAGGAGGACAGGCGCGAGGAGCACCCGCGCGGAGGGCGGGGCGGCCGACGAGGCCGTCGGGGCGGCGAGTGCGCCCCGCAAGAAGACCGCGGGCGGCAAGAGCAAGGCCAAGAAGGCGGGCGCGGCGCGGGCCGCGAAGCAGACGGGAGCCACGACGGTGGTTGCGAAGAAGACTCCTGGCACGGCCACGGCGGCCAAGACCGCCGTCCCCAAGGCGCGGGCCGCCGCGGTGGAGCCCGGCGAACTCGCGGTGCGTCCCGGTGAGGACCCGTGGACGCCGGAGGAGGTCGAGGCGGCCCGCGCGGAGCTGCTCTCGGAGGGGGCGCGGCTGAGGGCCGAGCTCGACTCGTCCGAGCAGGCCCTCGCGGGTCTGATGCGGGACTCCGGGGACGGCGCGGGCGACGACCAGGCGGACACGGGCACGAAGAACATCACGCGCGAGCACGAACTGGCGCTGGCCGCCAACGCGCGCGAGATGCTCGTCCAGACCGAGCGCGCCCTGGCCCGGCTGGACGCGGGCACGTACGGCCTGTGCGAGAACTGCGGCAATCCCATCGGCAAGGCCCGCATGCAGGCGTTCCCGCGGGCCACCCTGTGCGTGGAGTGCAAGCAGAAGCAGGAACGCCGCTACTGAGCGTGTGGGTCGTCCGGGGCGTGCCGTACTCTCGTCCTCAGTCAGGCACCTAGGTTGAGGGACTCACGTGGCAGAGGCGGAGCGCATCATCGGTACGCCGGACACCCCGGACGGCAGCGGAGATCAGCCGGCGGCCCCCGCGCCCGGCGTGTCGGACGGCCTCGGCGCGGACGTGCGGGCCGTCGCGGACGGGCGCCCCCGGCGCGGACGCCGTGTCGCCGTGCTCTTCGCGGTGGCCGCCTTCGCGTACGCCCTCGACCTGGTCAGCAAGATGATCGTGGTCGCCAGGCTGGAGCACCACGCGCCCATCCAGGTCGTCGGGGACTGGCTGGAGTTCAACGCCATCCGCAACCCGGGCGCCGCCTTCGGCTTCGGGCAGGCGTTCACCATCATCTTCACGGTGATCGCCGCGGCCGTGATCGTGGTGATCATCCGTCTCGCCCGCAAGCTCTACAGCCTGCCCTGGGCGATCGCGCTCGGCCTGCTCCTCGGCGGTGCGCTCGGCAACCTGACCGACCGTGTCTTCCGTTCGCCCGGCGTCTTCGAGGGCGAGGTCGTCGACTTCATCGCCCCCAAGGGCTTCGCGGTGTTCAACCTGGCCGACTCGGCGATCGTCTGCGGCGGCATCCTGATCGTCCTGCTGTCCTTCCGCGGCCTGGACCCGGACGGGACCGTCCACAAGGACTGAGGGCGGGCGTACGGGGCCGTCCGCCCCGTCCGGCATACTCGACGGGTGAGCACGCTTCCCGAGATCCGCACCCTGCCCGTGCCCGACGGCCTGGAGGGCGAGCGCGTCGACGCCGCCATCTCCCGCATGTTCGGCTTCTCCCGCACCAAGGCGGCCGAGCTGGCCGGTTCGGGCAAGGTCCAGGTCGACGGCTCGGTGGTCGGCAAGTCCGAGCGGGTGCGCGGCGGTGCCTGGCTGGAGGTCGAGATGCCGCAGGCGCCCGCGCCCGTGCAGATCGTCGCCGAGCCGGTCGAGGGCATGGAGATCGTGCACGACGACGACGACGTCGTGGTGATCGTCAAGCCGGTCGGCGTGGCCGCGCATCCGTCGCCCGGCTGGTCCGGCCCGACCGTCATCGGCGGCCTCGCCGCCGCCGGGTACCGGATCTCGACCTCCGGCGCCGCCGAGCGCCAGGGCATCGTGCACCGCCTGGACGTGGGCACGTCCGGCCTGATGGTCGTCGCCAAGTCCGAGTACGCGTACACGTCGCTCAAGCGCCAGTTCAAGGAGCGCACGGTCGACAAGCGCTACCACACGCTGGTCCAGGGCCACCCCGACCCGACCAGCGGCACCATCGACGCCCCCATCGGCCGTCACCCCCAGCACGACTACAAGTGGGCCGTCACGGCCGACGGCAAGCCCTCGGTGACCCACTACGACCTCGTCGAGGCGTTCCGCGCGGCCTCCCTGCTCGACGTGAAGCTGGAGACGGGCCGCACCCACCAGATCCGCGTCCACATGTCCGCCCACCGCCACCCCTGCGTGGGCGACCTGACCTACGGCGCCGACCCCACCCTCGCCAAGCGGCTCCGGCTCACCCGCCAGTGGCTGCACGCCGTGCGGCTCGGCTTCGAGCACCCCGGTGACGGCGGCTGGGTCGAGTTCGAGAGCGACTACCCCGAGGACCTCCGGCAGGCCCTCGACCAGGTGCGTGAGGAGACCTACGCGTGAGCACGCCGTACGAGGTGCGGGTCGCCGAGGACCCCGACGACCGCGAGGCGTGCTTCGCGGTGCGCAAGGAGGTCTTCGTCGTCGAGCAGGGCGTCCCGCAGGACATCGAGTACGACGCGTACGACCCCGGCGCCGTGCACGTGCTCGCGGTCCGCGCGGACGGCGTGCCGCTCGGCACCGGCCGGCTGCTGCACGGCGAGGCGGCGGCCGCGAAGAACGGCGGCGACCCGTCGGTGGGCTCGCTGGGGCGGCTCGCCGTGGCGAAGGAGGCCCGCGGGCTCGGCATAGGCGTGGCGCTGGTGCGGGCCATCGAGGACGCCGCACGCGCGCGCGGACTGACCGCGGTCGACCTGCACGCCCAGACGCACGCCCTGGGCTTCTACGAGCGGCTGGGCTACGAGCCGTACGGCCCGGAGTACCCGGAGGCGGGCATCCCGCACCGGGCCATGCGCCGCACCTTCTAGAAGCGCCCGGCACCGGAGCGCCCCGAAGGACGCAAGGGGCGCGGGGACTGCGCGACCGGCCACGAACCACCCGCAGACGAAGCACGGCACAAACACATCGTGCCGTGCCCACCCCGGGCCGACCGCCGGGGCAGGCTGAACATCGCCGTGTGACCGCAGACGCCCGGAGGGTGCCGTGGACCAGCTGGCCCTGTTGTTCGTGTTGCTGCTCGGGGCCCTGGTGAGCGTCCCGGTCGGGGAACGGTTCGCGCTGCCGGCGCCGGTCCTGATGACCCTGCTCGGGATCGTGCTCGCGGTGCTGGACTTCGTGCCGGACGTGGACATCCCGCCCGAGCTGATCCTGCCCGCGCTGCTGCCGCCGCTGCTGTACGCGGCGGTGCGGCGCACGTCCTGGCGGCAGTTCGCGGCCAACAGACGGCCGATCTTCCTGCTGGCCGTCGCCCTGGTGTTCGTCACCACGGTCTCGGTGGCGTTCGTCGCCGGCGCGATCGTGCCCGGCCTGCCGATCGCCGCTGCCGTGGCGCTGGGCGCGTTGGTCGCGCCGCCGGACCCGGTCGCGGCCACCGCCGTCGCGGGACGGCTCGGGCTGCCGCGCCGGCTCGTGTCGATCCTGGAGGGCGAGGGGCTGTTCAACGACGTCACGGCGATCGTGCTGTACCACGTGGCGATCGCCGCGGTCGTCAGCGGCGAGTTCTCGCCCTGGCGGGCCGGCCTCGACCTGGTGCTGTCCGCGGTGGTCGCGCTCGTCGTCGGCCTCGTGCTCGGCTGGGGCGCGAACCGGCTGATGGACCTGCTGGAGGACCCGACCCTCCAGATCGGGCTGACCCTGCTGGTGCCCTACGCCTCGTACGTCCTCGCCGAGGAGCTGCACGGCTCCGGTGTGCTCGCGGTGCTCACCACCGCCCTGTTCCTGTCCGAGTACGCCACCGACGCCGACGACGTGATGACACGGCTGGCGGGGCACACCTTCTGGGACATCGTGGACACCCTGGTCACCGGGGTCGCGTTCGGGCTGATCGGCCTCGAACTGCACAACGCGATCCGGACGGCGTCCGGGCGGTGGGGCGAGCTGCTGGGCTGGGCGGCGGCGATCGTGGGCGTCGTGGTGGTCGTACGGCTGCTGTGGCTGCTGCCCGCGACCTGGCTCACCAAGCGGATGCACGCCCGCCGCGACTACGACGAGGAGATCCCGACGGGGTGGCGGGAGACCGTAGTGATGTGGTGGTCCGGGATGCGCGGGGTGGCCTCCGTGGCGCTGGCGCTCGCCGTGCCGCTGCGCACCGAGGCGGGGACGCCGTTCCCCGACCGGGACGAGATCGTGTTCATCGCGTTCGGGGTGATCGTCGGAACGCTGGTGCTCCAGGGGCTCACGCTGCCGTGGCTGGTGAGACGGCTGGGGGTGCAGGCGGACACCGAGCGGGAGAAGGAGTTCGAGAAGCAACTGGCGCTGCGGGCTGCGAAGGCGGCGAAGACACGGCTGCGGGAGATCGAGCAGGTCGAGGAGCTGCCGGAGGAGCTGTCCGAGCAGATGCTGCGGCGGGCCTTCGAGATCGGGGTGCGGATCAGTCCCGACGTGGGGGAGGACGAGCGGCGGGAGGCGCATCAGCAGCGGGTGCGCAGACTGAAGCGGGTGCGGCGCATCCAGGGGGAGATGCTCAGCGCGGCCCGGCACGAGGTGCTGGCGGCGCGCAGCGAGGCGGGGGCCGACCCGGAGATCGTGGACCGGGTGCTGCGCCACCTCGACGTGCGCAGCCTGCGCTGAGGAGGCACCTCCCGTGCCTGTGCCCGTGCCCGTGCCCGAGCCGGTCCGGTCCGGTCATACGAGCACACCGGGGCTGTGGACAGTTCGCGGCACCGGAATCGGCGGGCTCGTAGTCTCACGGCGTGAGAGGTGCGCGACATGAGAGGCGCGCGGCACGGGAGGTGCGGGACATGGGAGTCGAGGAGCGTGCGGTGTCAGCCGGTGACGGGCGGGCGGACGGCGTCCGCCGTGTTCACCCGCGGCAGCGCGTAGGGGTGTTCGTCCGTCAGCCAGCGGATCATCCGCTCGCGGACCGTGACGCGTACGGTCCACACGTCGTCCGCGTCCTTCGCGGTCACGATCGCCCGCACCTCCATGGTGCTCGGCGTCGAGTCGGTGACCGCCAGGCCATAGGCGCGGCCGTCCCACGCGGGGCAGTCGCGCAGGATCTCCTGGAGCTTCTCGCGCATCGCCTCGACGGGCGCCGTGTGGTCGACGTGCCAGAACACCACCCCGGTCATCTCGGGGGTGCCGCGGGACCAGTTCTCGAAGGGCTTCGCGGTGAAGTACGACACGGGCATGGTGATCCGGCGCTCGTCCCAGGTCCGCACGGTCAGGTACGTCAGGGTGATCTCCTCGACCGTGCCCCACTCCCCGTCCACGACGACCGTGTCGCCGAGCCGCACCATGTCGCCGAAGGCGATCTGGAGACCGGCGAACAGATTGGACAGCGTGGACTGGGCGGCGACACCGGCCACGATGCCCAGGATGCCGGCCGAGGCCAGCAGGGAGGCGCCGGCCGCGCGCATCGCGGGGAAGGTCAGCAGCATCGCGGCCACGGCCACCACACCGACGACCGCCGTCACCACCCGCATGATCAGCGACACCTGGGTGCGGACGCGGCGCACCCGCGCGGCGTCGTGGTGGACGCGGGCATAGCGGGTGTACGAGGTCTCGACGACCGCCGCCGCGATCCGCACCAGCAGCCAGGCGACCGAGCCGATGAGGACCAAGGTCAGCGTGCGGCCGATCCCTACCCGGTGGGCCTCCAGCAGCCTCGCCGTGTCGTAGGAGCCGCGCAGCAGCGCCGCGCACAGCATCAGCTGGTACGGGACGCGGGCGCGGCGCAGGAGACCCCACAGGGGCGTCTCCCGGTGGCGTTCGTCGGCCTTGCGCAGCAACAGGTCCGTGACCCAGCCGATCAGCAGGGTGAGGACGACGGAACCGCCGACGACGATCAGTGGGCGGAGAACGTTATCCATGCCGGAGAACGTAACCGGCCCGAGCGGCCATGAACATGTGTGTTCGGGAAGGAGGTGGGTACGGCCGCGGTGCGGTGACGGGAATCACGGCTGGCACGATGGCCTCATGAACATCATGCTCTTTCACTCGACCTACGGTCCGCGGCCCGCCGTGCGGGAGGCGGCCGGCCGACTGCGCGACGCGGGGCACGAGGTGTGGACCCCGGACCTCTTCGAGGGGCGCACGTTCGAGACGGTCGAGGAGGGCATGGCCTTCAACGAGTCCATCGGCAAGGACGAGTTGCTGAGGCGGGCGGTCCTCGCGGCGGCGCCCTACTCGGAACGGGGCCTGGTGTACGCGGGGTTCTCGCTCGGGGCCTCGATCGCCCAGACGCTGGCACTCGGCGACGAGCGGGCGCGCGGGCTGCTGCTCCTGCACGGCACCTCCGACATCGCGCCGAACGCCACCGCGGACGACCTGCCGGTCCAACTGCACGTGGCGGAGCCGGACCCGTTCGAGACGGACGACTGGCTGAGCGCCTGGTACCTCCGGATGGGCCGGACGGGAGCCGACGTGGAGGTGTACCGGTACGCCGGGGCGGGCCATCTCTACACCGACCCCGGTCTGCCGGACTACGACGAGGAGGCGGCCGAGGCCACCTGGCGGGTGGCGCTCGGCTTCCTCGACAGCCTGTAGGACCGGCCGGCTCCCCGGGGCCGGCGGGCGGCCGCTACACGGGGTCGTAGGTGCGCTCGACCTTCTGCGTGCCGGTGCGGGTGCGGTAGGAACGGGCCCAGGACGAGGTGGCGTCGGCCTTCGTGCGGTCGGACAGGACGTAGTAGTCCATCTGCGCGCGGTCGGCGGTGATGTCCAGGACGCCGTAGCCGTGGCGGTCCGTGTCCACCCAGTGGACATGGCGGTTGGTGGCCTGGATCAGCGGGGCGGCGATCGCGGAGACGACGCCCTCGGGGACCTTCACGATGTCGTCGAGGTTGTCGGAGGTCACCGAGGTCACCACGAACTCCGTGGCGGCCGAGGCCGACAGCGGGTAGGTCCCGGCGTCCACCGGCACGTCGTTGGCCCACGCCATGTGGATGTCGCCGGTGAGGAAGACCGTGTTGCGGATGGCGTTCGAGCGCAGATGGGCGAGGAGTTCGCGCCGGTCGTCGGTGTAGCCGTCCCACTGGTCGGTGTTGATGGCGAGGCCCTCCTGCGGCAGCCCGAGCAGCTTGGCGAGCGGCTTGAGCAGGTCGGCGGAGAGCGAACCGACGGCGAAGGGGGAGATCATCACGGAGTTGCCGACGAGCCGCCAGGTGGTGTCGGACGTCTTCAGACCGGCCTTCAGCCAGTCGAGTTGGGCGCGGCCCGTGATCGTGCGGTCGGGGTCGTCGACCGAACCGCTGCCGACGGACGCCTGCTGCGAGCGGAAGGAGCGCAGGTCGAGCAGGGAGAGGTCGGCGAGCTTGCCGAAGCGCAGCCGGCGGTAGGTGGTGCCCGCGACGGCCGTGCGGACCGGCATCCACTCGAAGTACGCCTGCCGGGCGGCGGCCTGCCGGGCGGTCCAGGTGCCCTCGGCGCCCTCGGTGTGGTTCTCGGCGCCGCCCGACCAGGCGTCGTTGGCGAACTCGTGGTCGTCCCAGATCGCGATGACGGGCGCCTTGGCGTGCAGGGCCCGGAGGTCGGGGTCGGTCTTGTACCTGCCGTGCCGGGTGCGGTAGTCGGCGAGCGTGAGGATCTCGTGGGCCGGCGCGTGGGGGCGGACGACGGTGCCGCGGGTGCCGTAGTCGCCGGAGGCGTACTCGTAGATGTAGTCGCCGAGGTGCAGCCAGGCGTCGAGGTCGCCGCGGGCCGCGAGGTGGCGGTAGGAGGCGAAGTAGCCGGCCTCCCAGTTGGCGCAGGAGACCACGCCGAAGCGCAGGCCCTGCACGGCGGCGTCCGCCGCCGGCGCGGTGCGGGTGCGCGCCACCGGGGAGTCGGTGCCGCCCGCGGAGAAGCGGAACCAGTAGTCGGTGGCCGGGCGCAGGCCGCGGACGTCGGCCTTGACCGTGTGGTCGGAGGCGGCCGTGGCCGTGGTCGATCCCCGGAGGACGACGTTCGTCAGCGCCTTGTCCGTGGCGAGGACCCAGCTCACCTCGGTGTCCGGACCGAGCCCGGAGCCGGGTACGGCGTCGGCGGTGGGGGTGACACGGGTCCACAGGAGGATGCCGTCGGGCAGCGGGTCGCCGGAGGCGAGGCCGTGCAGGAAGGCGGGGGCGTCCGTGGCGGCGCGGGCCGGCAGGGCGGCGGCCAGAGGCCCGGCCAGGACAGCGGTCGCCGCCGCGGCCTTGACGACCGTACGGCGGCGTGGCGTAAGGGAGTTGGTGTCCTCGGATGGTCTGTATCGACTGGTCACGACCGATCAGGTTACTGATCGGTATATGCCAGAGCGGGCGAACCGGGAATGTTCGCCCGCTCTTCATCCGGCCGTCGCTCGGCGCGCGGCGGGGGTCAGGCCTTGAGGGCCGCGTCCACCACCGTGTTGAACTCCTCCACCGTCATCGGCGGGTTCTGGCTGCCGGGCGCGGTGAGCATCTTGCCGTCCATGACGAAGCTCGGGGTGCCCGTCACGCTGTCCTTGTTGGTGTCGAAGGTCTTCGACATGGCCAGGGCCCAGGCGTCGTAGGTGCCGTTCTTCACGGCGTCCTGGAACTTGGTGTTGCCCTTGAGGGCGGGGACGGTGTCGGCGACCTTGATCAGGTAGTCGTCGCTCTTGAACTTGTCGTCCGTCTCCTCGGGGTGGTACTTGCTGGAGTACAGGGCGGTCTTGTACTCCAGGAACGCCTCCGAGCTGACGTTCAGGGCGGCGCCCATGGCGCTCATCGCGTTCTTGGAGCCCTCGCCGCGGGAGCCGATGGTGCCCTTGCCGAGCGCGTCGCCGTCGATGAAGGTGCCGCCGACGTACTGGATCTTGAACTTGCCGTCGTCGATGTCCTTCTTCACCGTGGGGCCGACGGCCTGCTCGAACTGGGCGCAGATCGGGCAGCGCGGGTCCTCGTAGACCTTGAGGGTCTTCTTCGCGTCGGCCTTGCCTATGACCACGGTGGTGCCGTCGGTTCCCGTGGTGTTGGCCGGGGCGACGACCTTGTCGGACTTCAGGCCCTCCCAGTAGCTGGGCTTGTTGGCCTGGACGACGGCGTAGCCGATGCCGCCCGCCGCCGCGAGCACGGCCACGACCGAACCGGCCACGATGACCTGCCGCCTGACCTTGGCGCGCTTGGCCTGCTTCTCGCGCTCGACGCGCAGCCGCTCCCGGGCCGCCGACTTCTCGGTCTGGCTGTTCCGCTTGCTCATGGTGGTGATCTCCCTAGGGGACGCGCACACGCTGTGCACGGGATACGTGTGGGGGAACGGTCGTGCTCAGGGCGTCCGTCCGCCGCGGACGGACGCGGGATGCCGCTCAGCGCCAGGCGGGAGCCGGGGAGCGGAGGCGGGAGCACGGCGGGCCACGCCGTCCCAGGGAGAGCGCGAGAAGCAGATCGCGGGCGGCGGCCGTACGCGGCGCAGGGCGCGGCAGACGGCGGGCCGGAGTCAGCCGGACCGCCACGGCGGCGGCCGCCACGAGCAGCGGCCGGAAGGTGGTGGCGGCGACCGCGCGCAGCAGCTGGGCCAGGGCCCGCTCGCCGCGGCGCAACCAGCCGGCCGCGAGCAGGCCGATGCCGACGTGCGCGGCGAGCAGCAGCCAGGCGGCGCCCGGGTCGGCGTCGGCCAGCAGCGCGGCGGCGCGTCCGCCGTGTCCGCCGGTCACCCGGGCCAGCGGGGTGCCGACGGTGCCGCCCTGGCACAGCACGTCCAGGCCGACCGCGCGCAGCGGGCCGGCGACCGGGCCGCCCGCCCTGCCGTAGCAGGCGTGCTGGCCGGTGGTGAACACCGTGTCGGCGGCCAGTTCCAGCGGGACCAGCAGGGCCGCGATGTGGCCGAAGCCGCGCTCGCGGCCGGCCAGCGCGTACGCCGTGGCGAACACGCCGGCCGCGACCGCCGCCACGGTCGGCAGGGGCAGCGGGACCCGTGACAGCAGCACGTGCGACGCGGTGCTGAGCGTCACGACCACAGCCGTGAACAGCGCCGCGCGCACGGCTCTGAGCGGGATCCCGGATATGTCCATAACGGTGGAGAGTCTGTCACGTCCTCGGGTAAGGGACCCCTAAAGGATGCCTGTGAGTCCGGATGGTCACAGCCCCGGGATCCGGCCGTTGCGGAACAGGTCGACGAAGATCTGGTGGTCGGTCCGCGCGCGGGCGCCGTAGTCGTGGGCGAACGAGGTCAGGAGGTCCGCGAAGCCGTCCTCGTCGGCCGCGATCGCCGCGTCGATGGCCCGCTCGGTGGAGAACGGCACCAGGGACTCGCCGGAGGTGTCGTCGGCGGCCGCGTGCATCGTGGCCGTCGCCCGGCCCAGGTCGGCGACGACGGAGGCGATCTCCTCCGGGTCGTCGATGTCGCCCCAGTCCAGGTCGACCGCGTACGGCGAGACCTCGGCGACCAGCTGGCCCGTGCCGTCCAGCTCGGTCCAGCCCAGCCACGGGTCCGCGTGCGCCTGGAGGGCGCGCTGGGAGATCACCGTGCGGTGGCCCTCGTGCAGGAAGTAGTCGCGGATCGCCGGGTCGGTGACGTGGCGGGAGACCGCCGGGGTCTGGGCCTGCTTGATGTAGATGACGACGTCGTTCTCCAGGGCGTCGCTGTGGCCCTCCAGGAGGATGTTGTACGAGGGCAGGCCGGCCGAGCCGATGCCGACGCCGCGGCGGCCCACGACGTCCTTCACCCGGTACGAGTCGGGGCGGGCCAGGGAGGTCTCCGGCAGGGTCTCCAGATAGCCGTCGAAGGCCGCGAGGACCTTGTACCGGGTGGCCGCGTCCAGCTCGACGGAGCCGCCGCCCGGCGCGAAGCGGCGCTCGAAGTCGCGGATCTCGGTCATCGAGTCCAGCAGGCCGAAGCGGGTCAGCGAGCGGGCGTCGCGCAGCGCGTCCAGGAGCGGGCCCTGCGCGGTGTCCAGCGTGAAGGGCGGCACCTCGTCGCTCTTGGCGCCCGTGGCCAGCGCGTGCACACGCTCGCGGTACGCGCCCGCGTAGATCCGCACCAGCTCGGTGATCTGCTCGTCGCCGAGCGCCTTCGCATAGCCGATCAGGGCGATGGAGGCGGAGAAGCGCTTGAGGTCCCAGGTGAAGGGGCCGACGTACGCCTCGTCGAAGTCGTTGACGTTGAAGATCAGACGGCCGTTGGAGTCCATGTACGTGCCGAAGTTCTCCGCGTGGAGGTCGCCGTGGATCCACACGCGGGAGGTGCGCTCGTCCAGGTACGGTCCGCTGAGCACCCTCCCGCCGCCCCGCCCGGCGTTCCCCGCGTCGAGGTCGTGGTAGAAGAGGCACGCCGTGCCCCGGTAGAACGCGAAGGCCGAGGCCGCCATCTTGCGGAACTTGACGCGGAACGCGGCCGGATCGGCGGCCAGGAGCTGGCCGAAGGCGGTGTCGAAGACGGCGAGGATCTCCTCGCCGCGCTGCTCGTCGTTGAGCCGGGGAACCGACATCGCGGGGTGCCTCCTGGTGCATGACGTGAACGACAGCGGGTCTGTCGTGTCCAACGCACGACGGTACGTGGGAGTGCCCGTCAGGTGTCAGTGCCGGGGCATAGACTTCGGCGCTGTCCCCCAGACCGTTCGCAGCCGGTCGGAAGATCGTCGACGCATGTTTCCCTCGGAGGCAGAAACCGTGTCAAAGCCGCCCTTCACGCACCTGCACGTCCACACCCAGTACTCGCTGCTGGACGGTGCCGCGCGGCTGAAGGACATGTTCAACGCCTGCAACGAGATGGGCATGACGCACATCGCCATGTCCGACCACGGCAACCTCCACGGGGCGTACGACTTCTTCCACACCGCGAAGAAGGCGGGGATCACCCCGATCATCGGGATCGAGGCGTACGTCGCCCCCGAGTCCCGGCGCAACAAGCGCAAGATCCAGTGGGGTCAGCCGCACCAGAAGCGGGACGACGTCTCCGGTTCCGGCGGTTACACCCACAAGACGATGTGGGCCGTGAACAGCACCGGCCTGCACAACCTCTTCCGGCTCTCCTCCGACGCCTACGCCGAGGGCTGGCTGCAGAAGTGGCCCCGGATGGACAAGGAGACGATCTCCCAGTGGTCCGAGGGGATCGTGGCCTCCACCGGCTGCCCCTCCGGCGAGCTCCAGACCCGGCTGCGCCTCGGCCAGTACGACGAGGCGCTGAAGGCCGCCGCCGACTACCAGGACATCTTCGGCAAGGACCGCTACTTCCTGGAGCTGATGGACCACGGCATCGACATCGAGCACCGGGTCCGCGACGGCCTGCTCGAGATCGGCAGGAAGCTGGGCATCCCCCCGCTGGTCACCAACGACTCGCACTACACCTACGCGCACGAGGCGACCGCCCACGACGCCCTGCTGTGCATCCAGACCGGCAAGAACCTCTCCGACCCCGACCGCTTCAAGTTCGACGGCACCGGCTACTACCTGAAGTCCACGGACGAGATGTACGCCGTCGACTCCTCGGACGCCTGGCAGGAGGGCTGCGCCAACACGCTCCTGGTCGCCGAGATGGTCGACACCACGGGCATGTTCGAGAAGCGCGACCTGATGCCCAAGTTCGACATCCCGGAGGGCTTCACCGAGGTCACCTGGTTCAAGGAGGAGGTCCGCCGCGGCATGGAGCGCCGCTTCCCCGGCGGCATCCCCGAGGACCGCCAGAAGCAGGCGGACTACGAGATGGACGTCATCATCTCGATGGGCTTCCCCGGCTACTTCCTCGTGGTCGCCGACTTCATCATGTGGGCCAAGAACAACGGCATCGCGGTCGGCCCCGGCCGAGGCTCCGCGGCCGGCTCGATCGTCGCCTACGCCATGGGCATCACCGACCTCGACCCGATCCCGCACGGTCTGATCTTCGAGCGGTTCCTCAACCCCGAGCGCATCTCCATGCCCGACGTCGACATCGACTTCGACGAGCGCAGGCGCGTCGAGGTGATCAGGTACGTGACGGAGAAGTACGGCGCCGACAAGGTCGCCATGATCGGCACCTACGGCAAGATCAAGGCCAAGAACGCGATCAAGGACTCCGCGCGCGTGCTGGGCTACCCGTACGCGATGGGCGACCGCCTCACCAAGGCGATGCCCGCCGACGTCCTCGGCAAGGGCATCGACCTCGACGGCATCACCAACCCCTCGCACCCGCGCTACAACGAGGCCGGCGAGATCCGCGGGATGTACGAGAACGAGCCGGACGTCAAGAAGGTCATCGACACCGCGAAGGGCGTCGAGGGCCTGGTGCGGCAGATGGGCGTGCACGCCGCCGGCGTGATCATGTCCAGCGAGCCCATCGTCGACCACGCCCCGATCTGGGTGCGGCACACGGACGGCGTGACCATCACGCAGTGGGACTACCCGCAGTGCGAGTCGCTCGGCCTGCTGAAGATGGACTTCCTCGGCCTGCGCAACCTGACGATCATGGACGACGCCGTCAAGATGGTGAAGTCCAACAAGGGCATCGACCTCGACCTGCTGGCCCTGCCGCTCGACGACCCGAAGACCTTCGAGCTCCTCCAGCGCGGCGACACCCTGGGCGTCTTCCAGTTCGACGGCGGCCCCATGCGCTCGCTGCTGCGCCTGATGAAGCCCGACAACTTCGAAGACATCTCCGCCGTCTCCGCGCTCTACCGTCCGGGCCCGATGGGCATGGACTCGCACACCAACTACGCGCTGCGCAAGAACAAGCTCCAGGAGATCACCCCGATCCACAAGGAGCTGGAGGAGCCCCTGGAAGAGGTCCTGGCCGTCACCTACGGCCTGATCGTCTACCAGGAGCAGGTGCAGAAGGCCGCCCAGATCATCGCCGGCTACTCGCTCGGCGAGGCCGACATCCTGCGCCGCGTCATGGGCAAGAAGAAGCCCGACGAACTGGCCAAGAACTTCACCATCTTCCAGGCCGGCGCGCAGAAGAACGGCTACAGCGATGAGGCGATCCAGGCCCTGTGGGACGTGCTGGTGCCCTTCGCCGGCTACGCCTTCAACAAGGCGCACTCCGCCGCGTACGGCCTGGTCTCGTACTGGACCGCCTACCTGAAGGCGAACCACCCCGCCGAGTACATGGCCGGTCTGCTCACCTCGGTCAAGGACGACAAGGACAAGTCGGCCGTCTACCTCAACGAGTGCCGCCGCATGGGCATCAAGGTGCTCCCGCCGAACGTCAACGAGTCGGTCCACAACTTCGCGGCGCAGGGCGACGACGTGATCCTGTTCGGCCTGGAGGCCGTGCGCAACGTCGGCACCAACGTGGTCGAGTCCATCATCAGGAGCCGCAAGGCCAAGGGCAAGTACGCGTCCTTCCCGGACTACCTCGACAAGGTCGAGGCGATCGCCTGCAACAAGCGCACCACGGAATCGCTGATCAAGGCCGGCGCCTTCGACACCATGGGGCACACCCGCAAGGGACTCACCGCCCAGTACGAACCGATGATCGACAACGTGGTCGCGGTCAAGCGCAAGGAGGCCGAGGGACAGTTCGACCTCTTCGGCGGGATGGGCGAGGACACCAGCAGCGAGCCCGGCTTCGGACTCGACGTCGAGTTCACCACCGAGGAGTGGGAGAAGACGTACCTGCTCGCCCAGGAACGGGAGATGCTCGGCCTCTACGTCTCCGACCACCCGCTGTTCGGCCTGGAGCACGTGCTGTCCGACAAGGCCGATGCGGGCATCGCCCAGCTCACCGGCGGGGAGCACGCGGACGGCGCGGTCGTCACCATCGGCGGCATCATCTCGGGCCTCCAGCGCAAGATGACCAAGCAGGGCAACGCCTGGGCCATCGCCACCGTGGAGGACCTCGCCGGTTCCATCGAGTGCATGTTCTTCCCGGCGACCTACCAGCTCGTCTCCACCCAACTCGTCGAGGACGCCGTGGTGTTCGTCAAGGGCCGCCTCGACAAGCGCGAGGACGTGCCGCGCCTCGTCGCGATGGAGCTGACGGTCCCCGACCTGTCCACGGCCGGCACCAACGCGCCCGTGATCCTCACCATCCCGGCCACGCGGGTCACCCCGCCGATGGTCAGCCGCCTCGGCGAGATCCTCAGCCACCACAAGGGCGACAGCGAGGTCCGCATCAAGCTCCAGGGCCCCCGCAAGACCACGGTGCTCCGCCTCGACCGGCACCGGGTGAAGCCGGACCCGGCCCTGTTCGGCGACCTGAAGGTGCTGCTCGGCCCGTCCTGCCTGGCCGGCTGAGCGAGCGCGACACGAAGAGGGGCGCACCCCGCGTGGGGTGCGCCCCTCTCAGGCGCTCGGGCCGTCACCGGCCCCACCGGGTCGATCGAGTCCCGGGACGGCGGCCTCAGTTGTGGCCGAAGCGCTTCTGCTGCTTACGCGCAACATCCGCCGGGCCGCCCTGCACTTGGGGTATCGGGGACTCGTGCGTCTCCGACCGGTGCGCCTGCTCCGATGCCTGTTCGGCCTGCGAGGCGCGGTTCTGCGGGCCGGCCTGCTTGCGGTTCTTGTTCTTGGCCATGGTGATCTGCCTCCTGAGGGGGATGAGGGGCCAGGGCCGCCATCAGATTCACATAGGCAGACAGGAGGCGCATGTCGGATAATTACCGTCTGTGACAGGGAATGTCGGTGACCACGGCACCGAAACGCCACGCCGAAGATCGAGTTCCGGCCGTTAACCCCCGCGTGGTCGGGCAGACTCGAAGCACAGCCTGTAGCAATCCTCCCAGGAAGAGGGTGAGTCGCGTGGACCGCTGCATCGTCCTGGTGGACGCCGGGTATCTGCTGGGAGCCGCCGCGAGTCTCCTCGCCGGTGAACCGTCGCGTTCCCGGATCACCGTCGACCATGCCGCCCTCATCCAGGGGCTGCGTGAACGCGCCGAGGCCGACACCGAGCGCCCACTGCTGCGCATCTACTGGTTCGACGGCGCCCCCGACAGGGTGCCCCAGCCCGAACACCGCAGGCTGCGCGTCATGCCCCGGGTCACCGTCCGGCTCGGTGCCCTCACCCGCAGTGACGGCCGCTGGGCCCAGAAGGGCGTGGACGCGGCCATGCACGCCGAACTGACCGAACTCGCCCGCAACCGCGCCTGCTCCGACATCGTCCTCGTCACCGGCGACGGCGATCTGCTGCCCGGCATGATGGCCGCCAAGGAACACGGCGTCGCCGTGCACCTGTGGGCCGTCCAGGCCGCCGACGGCGACTACAACCAGTCCGAGGACCTGGTCGCCGAGGCCGACGAACGCCGCGTCCTCGACCGTACGTGGATCACCAAGGCCGTACGCGTCAAGGAACTCGGCGGGATCTGCGCCCCGCCGCCCGTGCCCCGGCCCGAGATCGCCGCGATCCTCTCCGCGCCCCTGCCCGACTCCGCGCTCGCCGGCGCCACCGAGCGGCCCCCCGTGCAGGAGGAGCAGCCCGCGCCCGCCGCCGGTGAGAACGGCGCCCAGGAACGCGTCCCCACGGCCAAGGGCGTGCCCACCCCCAAGGACCTCGCCGCGCTGCGCGCCCCCGGACCGCACGCCGTCCAGCACCCCACGACCGCGACCCTGCGCTGGTCCTCCGACAAGGGCTGGGTCGACCGGCCCGGCGCCGCCGCCGAGTCCCCCGACGTGACCGCCATGCCGACGCTCGCGCAGCTCACCACGGCCGAGCAGCGGTGGGCCGACCGCGAGGAGGACATCACCACCGTCGGCGGCGACCCCTACGAGGTCGGACAGGTCTTCGCCCGCCGCTGGACGGCCCGCCTCGGCGACCAGAACCACCTGCAGAAGCTGTCCGGCATGTACCCGCGCATCCCGCACCGCATCGACGGCGAGCTGCTGCGCTACGCGGCCCGCTTCGGTCTGCTCGCCCACAAGGACGACCAGATCGACGAACACGACCGTTACGCCATCCGGGCGGGGTTCTGGCGTGAGATCGACCCCCGGACGGCGACCGAGCGTGCCCCCGCGGGCGAGTGAGACGGCCTGACGCGCCCCACCCCGGGAACGGCCGGGGCGCCCGGACCCCTTAGGCTCGTCCCTTGTGAGTACGCGCGCGGCACAGGCACTTCGGCACCAGAGTGACGTCGTGTGCGCCGTGCGCGGGCTGACCAAGACCTACCCGGCCGTGCGCGCGCGGCGGGGAGTGCCGGCGGTGCCCGAGGTCCGCGCCACCGACGGCGTGGAGCTGGACGTCCGGCGCGGGGAGATCTTCGGACTCCTCGGCCCGAACGGCGCCGGCAAGTCCACCCTGGTCCGGCAGCTGACCGGACTGCTGCGCCCCGACACGGGCAGCGTCGAGATCCTCGGCCACGACATCGTGCGCCACCCCGAGCGGGCCGCGCGCATCCTCGCCTACCTCGGCCAGGAGTCCACCGCGCTCGACGAACTGACCGTCTCCCTCGCCGCCGAGACCACCGGACGCCTGCGCGGCCTGGAGGTACGGCGGGCGCGGGCCGAGCGGGACGCCGTGCTCGACGAGCTCGGCCTCACCCCGATCGCCGGGCGCGCGCTGAAGAAGCTGTCCGGCGGGCAGCGGCGGCTGGCCTGCTTCGCCACGGCACTCGTGGGCCCGCGCCCGCTGCTCGTGCTCGACGAGCCGACCACCGGCATGGACCCGGTGGCCCGGCGGGCGGTGTGGGCGGCCGTCGACCGGCGGCGGGCCGAGCAGGGCACGACCGTGCTGCTGGTCACCCACAACGTCATCGAGGCCGAGACCGTCCTCGACCGGGTCGCCGTCCTCGACCAGGGCCGGGTCATCGCCTGCGACACCCCGGCCGGGCTCAAGGAGCGCGTCGCCGACGAGGTGCGGGTCGAACTGGTGTGGCGGGAACGGGCGCCGCTGGAGGTGCCCGAGATCGCCGTGCTGCGGGAACGCGCCACCGAGTCCGGGCGCCGCTGGACACTGCGGCTCGCGCCCGAGGAGGCCCGCGCGGTCGTCGCCACGGTCACCGGCGGCGCCGCCTTCGCCGCGCTGGACGACTTCACGCTCGCCACGCCCAGCCTGGAGGACGTGTACCTGGCGCTGGGCGGGGCCGCCCGGCAGGGGCTGGTGAAGGCGTGAGCGTGAGCGGAAGGGGCGCGGGAGCCGTACGGTCCCTTGAGGACGGTTCCGCCCCCGTACGGAAGAGGAGCTGCTCGACGTGAGTGTCGTACCCGCGGAGGTTCTGCCGGGCGGTGCCCTGGCCGTGGAGGACACGGCCGCGGGCGCGGCCGGGCTGGGGCCGCGCGCGCGGCTGTGGCCGTCGCTGGTGGCCGTCTACCGGGCGCAGCTGTCCCGGGCCCGGGTGGCGCGCATCCCGCTGCTGTTCGTCGCGACCTTCCAGTCCGTCGGCATCATGATCATGATGCGCGGAGTGGTCGACAGCCGCGGCGAGGCGCAGTCCGTGGTGGCCGGGTCCTCGATCGTGGTCGTCGCCTACGTTGCCCTCAACCTGCTCGCCCAGTACTTCGGGCACCTGCGGGCCAGCGGCGGGCTCGACCACTACGCGACGCTGCCGGTGCCGCCGGCGGCGGTCGTGCTGGGCGCGGCGGGGGCGTACGCCTCGTTCACCGTGCCGGGGACGCTGGTGACGGCCGTGTTCGGGTCCGTGCTGTTCGGGCTGCCGCTGACCAACCTGTGGATACTGCTCGCCGTGATCCCGCTCGCCGGCGCGGCGCTCTCCGGGCTGGGCGCGGCCTGCGGGCTGCTCGCGCCCCGGCCGGAACTGGCGACGCTGCTCGGCCAGTTGGGCATGTCCGCGGCGCTGCTGCTGGGGGTGCTGCCGGCCGACCGGATGCCCGAGATCGTACGGCTGGCACGGGACCTGCTGCCGTCGACGTACGGCGTGGAGGCGTACGCGCGGACCTTCGGGGCGCGTCCCGACTGGGCGCTCGTCCTCGCTGACCTGGGGGTGTGCGCCGGGGTCGGGGTGGTGTCGCTGGCCGTGGCCACCTGGGCGTACCGGCGGGCCGCCGTCCGATGACGCGCCGCACAGGCGGGCCTGGCACGATGTCAGGGTGACCGCACCGTTCTCGCCGCCTCCGCCGCCGCACGACCAGTCCTCCTACCAGGCGTGGCAGGTGCCGCCGCCGGTGGCCGGGGGCGCGTACGAACAGGACGGGCCCGGGATGAAGACGGAAGTGCGTGAGGCCGCCGTGGTCGCGGTCGCGCTGACGGTGTGCGGGGTGTTGCTCGGGCTGCTGTGGGTGTGGCTGGCGCCGCACGTGCCCCTGGTGGGGGACCAGGTCGACAAGAACTGGGTCGTGTACCTCAAGGACAGCGAGGGCGAGCAGGCGATCGGGGTGGACGGCACGTTCACGCTGCTGGCGCTGGCGTTCGGGGCGGTGAGCGCGGTCGTGGTGTTCCTGCTGCGGCGGCGGGGCGGGGTGCCGCTGGCGGTGGGGCTGGGGGTCGGGGCGTTGCTCGGCGGGGTCGTCGCCTGGCGGCTTGGGGTGTTCCTGGGGCCCGAGAAGGACGTGATCGCTCACGCGAAGGCGGTGGGGAAGGGGGTCACCTTCTCGGCGCCGTTGAAGCTGGGGACGAAGGGGGCGTTGCTGGCGTGGCCGTTCGCCGCGCTGGTGGTCCACCTGGGACTGACGGCCCTGTTCGGCCCCCGCGACCCGGAAACCCTGCCCCCGGCGTAACGGGCCGACCCGGCTGCCCCACCACCCCGGGGGCTCCGCCCCCGGCCCCCCGAGACCCGTGCCCACCCGCCACCCGACTCGGGACGTCATAAGGCGGGGCAAGGGCGGGAAGGGTCGGTGGGTGGGGAAGGTGGGCGTCGCACGGTGTGCCCATCACCCGACTCGGCAGATCGAAGAGCGAGCTTCGCGAGTTGTGTCGCCAGGCCGTGTCAGGGGCGGGCGATGGGAGCCAGCGTGGCTTCTGTCAGGGTGGTCAGGGTGGTGGGGGAGAGTTCCACCTCCAGGCCGCGGCGGCCCGCCGAGACACAGATGGTGGAGTGGGCCGTCGCCGAGTCGTCCAGGACCGTGGGGAGCCTCTTGCGCTGGCCCAGGGGGGAGATGCCGCCGCGGACGTAGCCCGTGGTGCGTTCCGCCAGGGCCGGGTCGGCCATCGCCGCGCGTTTGCCGCCCACCGCGGCCGCCAGCGCCTTCAGGTCCAGGGAGCCCGACACCGGCACCACCGCCACCGTCAGCGCGCCGTCGACGTCCGCCACCAGCGTCTTGAACACCCGCTCGGGGGACACCCCCATCGCCTCGGCCGCCTCCTCGCCGTACGAGGGGTGCGCGGGGTCGTGCTCGTAGGAGTGCACGGTGTACTGCGCGCCCGCCGCCGTCAGGGCCACCGTCGCCGGTGTGCCGCCCGGCTGCTGCTTCTTCGACTTCTTCGCCACGGGTGTTCCGGATCTCAGTTCAGGCTCGTCGGGCCCCGCGTCAGGTCCGACGCGGGCAGTGAGGGCAGGTTACGGATGATGGCCGTCTCGGCGCGAAGGAGTTTCAGCTCGTCCCGCAGCCGCGACGCCGTGTCGGGCGCCTGGAGCAGCCGCTGCTTCGTCGGGGTGTCCAGCATCATCGCCGCGGCCACCAGGTAGGACACCACCGCCGGCTCGTCCGGCAGGTCCGCACCCGAGGCCAGCGACCGCTCCCGCGCCCCCGCCAGCCGCTTCTGGTACTGCCGGAACGACCGCAGTACCCCCTCCGCCAGCGCCCCCGCCTCGTCGCCCGGCTCCTCCGCCAGCGACTCCAGCTCCGCCGTCAGGAACGGCCCCGACGCGTCCACCGACAGCAGCCGCACCCGGGTCGTCCCGGTCGCCAGCACCTCGAACGTGCCGTCGGCCCGCTCCCGGATCGTCGCGGCGTCGGCCACACAGCCCACCCCGTGGAACGCCCGGACCGGGTCGGGGCCGAAGCCCGCGGCGGGGCCGCGCTCGGGCTGCGCCGTGGGGTCCGGCATGCCCGGCGCGCTCGGCGCCACCTCGTGGCCGTCGCGGATGGCCACGACGGCGAACCGGCGCGGTTCGTCCTCGGGGGACTTCAGCAGATCGCGCATCATGGCGCGATAGCGCTCCTCGAAGACGTTCAGAGGGAGCACCAGTCCCGGGAACAGCACCGAGTTCAGCGGGAAGAGGGGGAGACGGACGGTGGTCACGGCGTCACAGCCTAATGGTCACCGGCGGAAGTGTGTCCGCCGTCCTCGCTCCCGGGCCGCCGCGGGGACGGGATGAGCCCGGGATCCGGCGCCGACAGCTCCGCGCGCAGCCGCAGGAAGTGACCCAGCGGATCGTCGGACACGCGGTCCCACGGGAAGGACGTGACGTACGGCCCGATCAGCCGGAGCTGTTCCAGTGCGTCCTGCCGCCGGCCCACGGCCACCAGCACGTACGCCAGCAGATTGCGCACCTCGGCCGGCCACGGGTCACCCGCCGGGAAGCGCGCGGACAGCGCGATCGCGCGGTCGGCGGCGGCGTCCAGCCGGGCCGCGCCCACGCGGGTGCCCCGGGCCAGGCAGGCGACCGCCGCGCGGACCGGGAGCGCCTGGACGAGCGCGTCGGCGGGGGCGTCCTGGGCGGCCGACTCGGCGAAGTCGAAGCACTCGCCGTGGGAGCCGCGCGAGGTCGCGGACAGATGGCGCAGGGCGGCGACGTGGCAGCCGTAGTGGTGCGGCGAGCGGCGCACCGCCTGCGCCCACAGCCGCTCGAACTCCGGGTGCCCGGCGCGGACCCCGTGCGCGTGGTCCAGGGCGAGCCGCCAGGGCACCGGGTCCTGCGGACCGGCGTCCGCGGCGGCGGCGATCAGCGGGCCCACGTCGGCGAGCAGTTCCGTACGGGCCGGGGACGCCATGCCGCGGTCGACGGCGAGCTGGGCCAGCAGCAGGAGGACACCGGGGTCACCGGGGGCGGCGGCCCGCCAGTCCGCGACCCACTCGGGGCGGGAGCGGGCGAAGGCGGCGAGCCCCAGCACGTAACGGTCGCGGTCCTCCCACGCGGCGGCCCCGCGGGTGGCGGCGAGCAGATCGGCGGCCGGGCCGTACTCGCCGCGGCCGGCCCCGACCAGCGCGGGGGCGAGACGGTCGTCGGGCGCGTCGAGCAGGACCTCGTCGTCGGCCGGCGATCCGGCGGGGCGCGAGGAGGTTCGTGACCTCCGGGCGGAGCGGAGGAGCGCGCGCAGCAGAGCCATGGTGCCGACCATTGAAAGACGCAGGTCGCGGACGCGCCAGGCCATCGGGACAACTCATGGAAAGTTGTACGCGTGACGGTCAAGGGAGGGTAAAAGGTGACTGTTCCTCACCTGTCGGGCGCCCGTCGCACGCCTCTCACGCCACAGGAGTCACAGCCGTACCATCCGCTGCCGTACCACCGGCTGCCGCACCACTCGCTACCCCCGGCGCAGCAGCCGTGTCGCGCCCGCCGCCACCGTCGTCGCCAGGATCCAGCCCACCAGGATCAGCACCGCCGCCAGCCACTGCCAGGGACCGCGCAGCTGCCACTGCCCCGCCTGACCCAGATCGATCACCGGGAGCAGCAGGTCCAGCGCGAACAGGGCCGGGTTCCACACCGGATGCGCGCCGGGCCCCGCCTGCGGACGTCCCGCGTGCGCGAACGCCAGCGTGGCCACCGCCCACAGCACCGCCATCCACACCGCCGCCCGGCCCGGCCGGTACCCGTAGGCGACCGTCCAGTCCTGCACGTACCCCCACAGCTTGCCCGCCAGCGGCAGCGTCTCGCGGCGCCTGCGCTGCTTCGCGAGCAGCACCTCGCGCGCGTCCTCGTCCTCCCCGGCGGCCCGCAGCACCGCGGCCAGCCGCTCGTACGGCTCCGGGTGGTACTCGGCGGTGGCCGCCGCCACCCACTCCAGCCGCCGCTCCAGCGGGAACGGCCCCTGCGGCACCAGGTTCTCGTAGACGAAGCCGCCCATCTGGAGGCTGCCCGGACCCGGCCAGCTGCCCGCACGGTCCACCAGCGTGACGATCCGCGCGCCCGACAGCACCACCTTGCCGAGCGCCGGCCGCTCCCCGACGAAACGCAGCTCCGGCGTCTGCACCCGGCGCAGCGACAGCTCCTGCTCGTCGGTGAACACGAACCGCGCCCGCTCCAGGTCGACCGAGTCCCCGAACCGCCCGTCGTCCAGCCGCACCCCGCCCTCGCACTCGAAGCGCTGGATGCGCGTCCCGCGCGCGGGCGTCGTCCCGCTCAGCAGCGGGCTGCCCACCCCGGCCGGGGTCAGATAGAGCGTGCGCCCGACGGTCAGCTGGGGCGCGTTCAGCGCGAGCCGTGTGTACGGGTTGGCCAGCCGGGCCCCGCGCAGGCTGAGCGACACCCCCACCTTGGCGCCGCGCAGGCTCAGCTCACCGTGCGACTCCAGCAGCTCGGCCTGGAGGTCCTGGCCGACGGTCATGCCGTCCCCTGCGATCGAACGGCCGGTGCGGTCCCGGTAGACCACCGCCTGGTTGAGCATGAGGTCGGTGCCTATGTGCGCGTCGGTGAGCCGGACGCCGTTGTGGAAGCGGCAGCGCGGCAGATGCAGATCGCCCTCGGTGCTCACCCGGGCGGCCTCGAGCCGCGGCACCGAGCAGTTCACCAGCCGGGCGGTCGTGAACCGGGCCTCCGGCAGCAGCACCTCCCGCTCGAAACGGCAGCCCTTCAGCTCGACGTACGGCGTCACCGTGCCGCCCGCCAGGTCCACGGTGCCGGTGATCTGCACGCCCGACAGCTTCAGGGACGCCACCCGGCCCGCGAGCGGCGGCGGACCGTCCAGCAGCAGCCAGCACACGATCCGCGCCCGCACCGTGCGCCCCGGCCCCCACGGGTGCCCGCCGTGCGGATCGTCGACGACCGGGTCGCCGCTGCTCAGGTCGTACACGGTGCCGTTGCGGAACGCCTGCCACATGCCCGCCTCGGCCGCCGTCAGGTCGTTCGGCAGGTCACCGGCGCGCAGGCCCTCCCCGTCGGTCACGGCTGTGCTCTCTTTCTCTGTTTCCTCTGCTTGATCCGAATGCTCGGGTTCCTCCGCTTCTCGCGGTGACGCTCCGCTCATGCGCGGTGGTGCAGCGTTGATGCCCGGTGCGCGACGCCCGGAACACTAGACGGGAGGGTGATCTTCCGGGTTCCGGCCACGTTCTGTATCAGCCATTGATACGCGCGGACGATGCCCCACCCCGGTCTGAGAGAATTGAAACCGTGATCTCCCGAATCGATCTGCGTGGCGACGCCCTTCCCGAGGGCCCCGCCCTGCGCGACCTGCTGCCCCGAGCCGACTTCGACGTCCAGGCCGCCCTCGAGAAGGTGCGTCCCATCTGCGAGGCCGTGCATCATCGGGGCGACGCGGCGCTGATCGACTTCGCCGAGAGGTTCGACGGGGTACGGCTGGAATCCGTCCGCGTCCCCGCGCGGGCGCTCACCGACGCGCTCGACGCGCTCGACCCCGCCGTCCGCGCGGCCCTGGAGGAGTCCGTCCGCCGCGCCCGCCTCGTCCACCGCGCCCAGCGCCGTACGACGCACACCACCCAGGTCGTGCCGGGTGGCACCGTCACCGAGAAGTGGGTGCCCGTCGAGCGGGTCGGGCTCTACGCGCCCGGCGGCCGCTCCGTCTACCCGTCCTCCGTGGTCATGAACGTCGTGCCCGCCCAGGAGGCCGGCGTCGAGTCGATCGCGCTCGCCTCGCCCGCCCAGGCCCCCGCCTTCGAGAACGATCCGGCCGGCGGGCTGCCGCACCCCACGATCCTCGCCGCCTGCGCCCTGCTCGGCGTGGACGAGGTCTACGCGGCCGGCGGCGCGACCGCCGTCGCGATGTTCGCCTACGGCACCGAGTCCTGCGCCCCCGCCGCCATGGTCACCGGCCCCGGCAACATCTGGGTCGCCGCCGCCAAGCGCTTCTTCACCGGCCGCATCGGCATCGACGCGGAGGCGGGCCCGACCGAGATCGCGATCCTCGCGGACGACACGGCCGACCCGGTGCACGTCGCCGCCGACCTGATCAGCCAGGCCGAGCACGACCCGCTCGCCGCCGCCGTCCTGGTCACCGACTCCGTCGAGCTGGCCGACGCCGTGGCGAAGGAGCTGGAGCCGCAGGTCGCGGCCACCAAGCACGTCGACGACCGGATCGCCCCCGCCCTCGCCGGCCGGCAGTCCGCGATCGTCCTGGTCGACGGCGTCGACGAGGGCCTGCGGGTGGTCGACGCGTACGGCGCCGAGCACCTGGA
Organism: Streptomyces sp. NPDC026672; assembly: GCF_040638185.1. Lineage (NCBI taxonomy): Bacteria > Bacillati > Actinomycetota > Actinomycetes > Kitasatosporales > Streptomycetaceae > Streptomyces > Streptomyces sp. NPDC026672. The sequence goes on along the minus strand of NZ_JBEZXS010000013.1, from coordinate 48,114 downwards.
GATCCAGACCGCCGACGCCGCCGCCGTCGCCGACCGGGTCAGGAACGCGGGCGCGATCTTCATCGGACCCTGGGCCCCGGTCTCGCTCGGCGACTACGCCGCCGGGTCCAACCACGTGCTGCCCACCGGCGGTTGCGCCTGCCACTCCTCCGGCCTGTCCGTCCAGTCCTTCCTGCGCGGCATCCACGTCGTGGACTACACGAAGGACGCGCTGGCCGAGGTCGCGCACCACGTGGTGACGCTCGCGGAGGCGGAGGACCTGCCCGCGCACGGCGCGGCGGTCAAGGCGAGGTTCGGCTGGAAGGTGCCTGAGAGCAAGTGAGCTTCGGAATCGACGATCTGCCCGTACGGGACGAGCTGCGCGGCAAGTCCCCCTACGGCGCGCCCCAGTTGGACGTGCCCGTACGGCTGAACACCAACGAGAACCCCTACCCGCTGCCCGAACCGCTGGTCGAGCGGATCGCGGAGCGGGTGCGCGAGGCCGCCCGCGACCTCAACCGCTACCCGGACCGGGACGCGGTGGAGCTCCGCACCGAGCTGGCCAAGTACCTGACCAGGACCGGCAAGCACCCGCTCGGCCCGGAGAACGTCTGGGCGGCCAACGGCTCCAACGAGGTCATCCAGCAGCTCCTCCAGACCTTCGGCGGACCGGGCCGTACGGCCCTCGGCTTTGAGCCGTCGTACTCGATGCACTCCCTCATCGCGCGCGGCACCGGCACCGGCTGGATCTCCGGCCCCCGCGGCGCGGACTTCACCATCGACCTGCCCGCCGCCGAGCGCGCCGTCGCCGAGCACCGCCCGCACATCGTCTTCGTCACCAGCCCCAACAACCCCACGGGCAACGCGGTCCCGGCCGACACGGTCCTCGCGCTGTACGAGGCGGCACAGGCGGCCGGGCCGACCATGGTGATCGTGGACGAGGCGTACGTCGAGTTCAGCCACGGCGACTCGCTGCTGCCGCTGCTCGACGGCCGGCCGCACCTCGTCGTCTCGCGCACCATGTCGAAGGCGTTCGGCGCCGCCGGACTGCGCCTCGGCTACCTCGCCGCGCACCCCGCCGTCGTGGACGCCGTCCAGCTCGTCCGGCTGCCGTACCACCTCTCCGCGGTCACCCAGGCGACCGCGCTGGCCGCCCTGGAACACACCGACACGCTGCTCAAGTACGTCGAGCAGCTGAAGGCCGAACGCGACCGGCTCGTCGCCGAACTGCGCGCCATCGGCTACGACGTCACCGCGTCCGACGCCAACTTCGTGCAGTTCGGCCGGTTCGAGGACGCGCACACCGCCTGGCGGAAGATTCTCGACCGGGGCGTGCTGGTCCGGGACAACGGCGTACCGGGACGGCTGCGGGTGTCCGCCGGGACCCCCGAGGAGAACGACGCGTTCCTGGACGCGGTCCGTGAACTGAAGAAGGAGCTTGAGGCATGAGCCGCGTCGGGCGCGTGGAGCGCACCACCAAGGAGACCTCGGTCCTGGTCGAGATCGACCTCGACGGCACCGGCAGGACCGACATCGCGACCGGGGTCGGCTTCTACGACCACATGCTCGACCAGCTCGGCCGGCACGGTCTGTTCGACCTCACCGTGAAGACCGACGGCGACCTGCACATCGACTCCCACCACACCATCGAGGACACCGCCCTCGCGCTCGGCGCCGCCTTCCGGCAGGCGCTCGGCGACAAGGTGGGCGTCTACCGCTTCGGCAACTGCACGGTCCCGCTCGACGAGTCCCTCGCCCAGGTCACCGTCGACCTCTCCGGCCGCCCCTACCTCGTGCACACCGAGCCCGAGAACATGGCGCCGATGATCGGCGAGTACGACACCACGATGACCCGGCACATCCTGGAGTCGTTCGTCGCCCAGGCCCAGGTCGCCCTGCACGTGCACGTGCCCTACGGGCGCAACGCGCACCACATCGTGGAGTGCCAGTTCAAGGCGCTCGCGCGGGCGCTGCGCTACGCGAGCGAGCGCGACCCGCGCGCCGTCGGCATCCTCCCGTCCACGAAGGGCGCCCTGTAAAGCCATGAACGGCCTGTCCACCATCCTGATCGTCGTCGGCCTCTTCCTCGTCGGCGGCATCGTCTCCTTCGTCAAGCAGCAGATGCCCCGCAGCCTGATCGTGCTGCTGTCCATCGGCGCGGCCATGTGCCTCGCGGCCGGCGTGCTGCGGCTGGAGGTGTGGAATTGAGCAGCCCCGCGAACAGCCCCGCGCGCGGCCGGAAGAAGGTCGTCGTCTTCGACTACGGCTTCGGCAACGTGCGCTCCGCCGAGCGCGCCCTCGCACGGGCCGGGGCCGACGTCGAGATCACCCGTGACTTCGACGCCGCCATGAACGCCGACGGACTGCTCGTACCGGGCGTCGGCGCCTTCGCCGCCTGTATGAAGGGGCTGCGCGAGGCGCGCGGCGACTGGGTCGTCGACCGGCGGCTGTCCGGCGGGCGCCCGGTCATGGGCATCTGCGTCGGCATGCAGATCCTGTTCGCGCGCGGCATCGAGCACGGCGTGGAGACCGAGGGGCTGGACGAGTGGCCCGGCTCGGTCGAGCCGCTGGAGGCCGACGTCGTGCCCCACATGGGCTGGAACACCGTCGAGGCGGCGCCCGGCTCCGAGCTGTTCGCGGGCCTCGACACCGACGCCCGCTTCTACTTCGTGCACTCCTACGCCGTCCACGACTGGTCCCTGGAGACGCTCAACCCGGCCATGCGGGCGCCCCGGGTGACCTGGTCGACGCACGGCAGGCCGTTCGTGGCGGCCGTGGAGAACGGCGCGCTGTGGGCCACGCAGTTCCACCCCGAGAAGTCCGGCGACGCCGGCGCCCAGCTCCTCATCAACTGGATCGGAACACTGTGAGCAAGCTCGAACTCCTCCCCGCCGTCGACGTCCGCGACGGCCAGGCCGTCCGCCTCGTGCACGGCGAGTCCGGGACCGAGACCTCGTACGGCTCCCCGCTGGAGGCCGCCCTCGCCTGGCAGCGCGCCGGCGCCGAGTGGCTGCACCTGGTCGACCTGGACGCCGCGTTCGGCACCGGTGACAACCGCGCCCTGGTCGCCGAGGTCACCGGGGCCATGGACATCAAGGTGGAGCTGTCCGGAGGCATCCGCGACGACGCCTCGCTGGCCGCCGCGCTCGCCACCGGCTGCACGCGCGTCAACCTCGGCACCGCCGCCCTGGAGAGCCCCGAGTGGGTCGCCCGGGTCATCGCCGAGCACGGCGACCGGATCGCCGTCGGCCTCGACGTGCGCGGCACGACCCTGCGCGGGCGCGGCTGGACGCGGGACGGCGGCGACCTCTACGAGACGCTGGAGCGGCTCGACAAGGAGGGCTGCGCGCGCTACGTCGTCACCGACATCGCGAAGGACGGCACGCTCCAGGGCCCCAACCTGGAGCTCCTGAAGAACGTCTGCGCCGCCACCGACCGCCCGGTCGTCGCCTCCGGTGGGGTGTCGTCCCTGGACGACCTGCGGGCGATCGCCGATCTGGTGCCGCTCGGTGTCGAGGGCTCCATCGTCGGGAAGGCCCTCTACGCGAAGGCGTTCACCCTCGAAGAGGCCCTGGAGGCGGTGTCCCGGTGAGCGACGTACGACGCGTGTCCACGGGCGCGCCCTGGGAGGAGCAGTTCGGCTACTCCCGTGCGGTGGAGCTGCCGGGCGGCCTGGTGCTGGTCGCCGGCTGCGCCTCGGTCGTGAACGGCGAGATCGTCGGCGGCGGCCCGTACGAGCAGGCGGTGAACTCCTTCAACGTCGCGCTGTCGGCGCTGGAGCAGGTGGGGCTCGGCCGGGACGACGTCGTACGGACCCGCATGTACATCACTCACGCGCGTGACGTGGACGAGGTCGGGCGGGCGCACAAGGAACTGTTCGACGCCGTCCGGCCCGCCGCAACGATGATCATCGTCTCCGGTTTCGTGGACCCGAGCATGGTCGTCGAGGTCGAGGTGGAGGCGTTCCGGGGGGTGCCCGCATGACCCTGGCGGTCCGAGTCATCCCCTGCCTGGACGTGGACAACGGCCGGGTCGTCAAGGGCGTGAACTTCCAGAACCTGCGCGACGCGGGCGACCCCGTCGAGATGGCCAAGGTGTACGACGCCGAGGGCGCCGACGAACTCACCTTCCTGGACATCACCGCGTCCTCGGGCAACCGGGAGACGACCTACGACGTGGTGCGCCGCACCGCCGAGCAGGTGTTCATCCCGCTGACGGTCGGCGGCGGCGTGCGCACGGCCGACGACGTGGACCGGCTGCTGCGGGCGGGCGCCGACAAGGTGGGCGTGAACACCGCCGCCATCGCCCGCCCCGACCTGATCCGCGAGATCGCGGAGCGCTTCGGCCGGCAGGTCCTGGTCCTGTCGGTGGACGCGCGCCGCACGGAGTCCGGCTCCTTCGAGGTCACCACCCACGGCGGGCGCCGGGGCACCGGCATCGACGCGGTGGAATGGGCCCACCGCGCGGCCGAGCTGGGCGCCGGGGAGATCCTGCTCAACTCGATGGACGCCGACGGCACGAAGGACGGCTACGACCTGGAGATGATCGCCGCCGTCCGCAAGCACGTCACGGTCCCGGTCATCGCCTCCGGCGGCGCAGGCGCCCTCGCCCACTTCCCCCCGGCGATCACCGCGGGCGCCGACGCGGTCCTGGCGGCCTCGGTCTTCCACTTCGGCGACCTGAGGATCCCCCAGGTCAAATCGGCCCTCCGGGAGGCGGGCCACCCGGTCCGCTGAGGCGGGTGGCCCCCCGCGCGGGCGGGGGAGTCAGATGCCGAGTTGCCTGGAGTCCTGGAGTCTGGTGATGGCGGCGTCCTCGCCGTCCAGTTCGACCTTCGCCGCGCTCTGGCGGCCGAAGGCGAACAGGAGGAGTTCGGACGGCTCGCCCGTGACGGTCACGACCGGGGTCCCGCGGTGGGCCACCGCCGTCTGGCCGTCCGGGCGGCGCAGCACCACACCGGTCGGCACCCCCCGCCCCAGCAGCCGGGCCGTGCGCTCCAGACGCGCCCACAGGGCGTCCTGGAAGACCGAGTCGAGCTCACGCGGCGACCAGTCGGGCTGGGCGCGGCGCACGTCCTCCGTGTGGACGTAGAACTCGACCGTGTTGGCCGCCTCGTCGAGCTGCTTGAGCTGGAAGGGCGAGAAGCGCGGCGGGCCGGTGCGGATCAGCTGGATCAGCTCCGAGTACGGCTTCGCGACGTACTCCTCCATCACCCGGTCGAGACGCGGGGCCAGCGGCTTGAGCAGGGTGCCGCCCGCGGCGTCGGGGCGGCGCTCGCGCACCACCACGTGCGCCGCGAGATCCCGGGTCCCCCACCCCTCGCACAGGGTCGGGGCGTCCGGACCGGTGGTTTCCAAGAGATCGGCGAACAGGAGCCGTTCACGCTTGGCGAAGGTCGACATGCTGTCAGCCTACGACCACGCTGTGGACACCGCACCGGGCCTGTCGGCCCCGCGCGGCACAATGGCACCCATGACCAGCACGCCCCCGCCCAGCAGCCTCGACCCCGAGATCGCCGCCCGCCTCAAGCGCAGCGCCGACGGGCTCGTCCCCGCGATCGCCCAGCAGTACGACACCGGAGAGGTGCTCATGCTCGGCTGGATGGACGACGAGGCACTGCACCGCACGCTGACCACCGGCCGCTGCACCTACTGGTCCCGCAGCCGCCGGGAGTACTGGGTCAAGGGCGACACCTCCGGGCACGTCCAGTGGGTCAGGTCCGTCGCCCTCGACTGCGACGGGGACACCGTGCTGGTCAAGGTCGACCAGGTCGGCGCCGCCTGCCACACCGGCGCGCGCACCTGCTTCGACGAGGACGTGCTGGTCAAGGACGCCGGCGGCGCCCCGGCCGCACCGGCTCAGTAAGGTCGGCCGCCATGGATCTGGAGACGTTCCGCAAACTCGCCACCGACCGCCGGGTCATCCCCGTCACCCGCACGCTCCTCGCCGACGGCGACACCCCGGTCGCGCTGTACCGCAAGCTGGCCGCCGAACGCCCCGGCACCTTCCTCCTGGAGTCCGCGGAGAACGGCCGCACGGCGTTCAGGTGGTCGCGCTACTCCTTCGTCGGCGTCCGCTCCGCCGCCACCCTCACCACCCGCGACGGGCAGGCGCACTGGCTCGGCACCCCGCCCGTCGGCGTCCCCGTCGACGGCGACCCCCTCGCCGCCCTGCGCGCCACCGTCGAGGCCCTGCACACCCCGCACCAGGAGGGCCAGCCCCCCTTCACCGGCGGCATGGTCGGCTACCTCGGCTACGACATCGTCCGCCGCCTGGAGAAGATCGGCCCCGGCGACCACGACGACCTGCGGCTCCCCGAGCTGACCATGCTCCTCACCAGCGACCTCGCCGTGATGGACCACTGGGAGGGCTCGGTCCTGCTGATCGCCAACGCGATCAACCACAACGACCTCGACACCGGCGTCGACGAGGCCTACGCCGACGCCGTGGCCCGCCTCGACGCCATGGAGGCCGACCTCTCCCGCCCGGTCGCCCAGCCCCCGGCCGTGCTGCCGCCCTCCGAGCTGCCCGAGTACACCGCGCGCTGGGGCGGCCCCGACTTCCGGGACGCCGTCGAGGACATCAAGGAACGCATCCGCGCGGGCGAGGCGTTCCAGGTCGTCCCCTCGCAGCGCTTCGAGACGCCCTGCACCGCGAGCGCCCTCGACGTCTACCGGGTCCTGCGGGCCACCAACCCGTCCCCGTACATGTACCTGTTCCGCTTCCCCGACACGGAGGGCGGCGTCTTCGACGTCGTCGGCTCCAGCCCCGAGGCCCTGGTCAAGGTCGAGGACGGCCACGCCATGGTGCACCCCATCGCCGGCACCCGGCACCGCGGCGCCACTCCGCAGCAGGACCAGGACCTCGCCGAGGAACTGCTCGCCGACCCCAAGGAGCGCGCCGAGCACCTGATGCTCGTCGACCTCGGCCGCAACGACCTCGGACGGGTCTGCGAACCCGGCTCCGTCGAGGTCGTCGACTTCATGTCCGTCGAGCGGTACTCGCACGTCATGCACATCGTCTCGACCGTCACCGGCAAGGTCGCCCGGGGCCGCACCGCCTTCGACGTCCTGACGGCGTGCTTCCCCGCGGGCACCCTCTCCGGCGCCCCCAAGCCCCGGGCCATGCAGATCATCGACGAACTGGAGCCCGCCAGACGGGGGCTGTACGGCGGCTGCGTCGGCTACCTCGACTTCGCGGGCGACTCCGACACCGCCATCGCCATCCGTACGGCGCTGCTGCGCGACGGCACCGCCTACGTGCAGGCCGGCGCCGGCATCGTCGCCGACTCCGACCCGGTCGCCGAGGACCAGGAGTGCCGCAACAAGGCCGCCGCCGTGCTCCGCGCCGTCCACACGGCGAACCGGCTGGGCCGCTAGGCGCCTTCGGGGCGCCGATGGGGCGATTGTCACGTGAACCCCGGGTGACGCGGAACCCGGGGTTCAGGCGATAGTGGAGTACGTGACTGCCGTACCTCACCCCCGTACCGAAGCCGCGGACCCCGCGCGAGCCGGTCGCCGGAGCCTCGCGCTCGCCCTGCTCTGCGGCGCGCTCGGCGCGGCCGTGGCCCTGCTGGCCACCCGGCAGCGCTGGTCGGAGGGCACCGCGTCGGTGGCCGGCGGCGCCTTCCCGCTGACCGTGCGCGGCAGCGACGTCACGGGCGTCCCCGCGGCCCTCGCCGTGGTGGGCCTCGCCGCGCTCGTCGCCGTCTTCGCCGTCCGCCGCTCCGGACGACTGCTGGTCGCCGGGCTCCTGGCGCTCTCCGGCGCCGGCACCGTCGCCGCCGCCCTCATGGGCGCGGACGACGGCTCCGCACTCGACGAGAAGGCCGCGCAGGCCACCGGGGACTCCTCCGCCACCGCCGCCGCGCTCAGCCACACGGGCTGGCCCTACGTCGCGGCGGCCGGCGGTGTGCTGCTGCTGCTCGCCGGGCTCCTCGCCCTGCGCTACGGCCGCCTGTGGCCCGCGATGTCCGGCCGCTACGAGCGGGGCGGCACCCGTCCCGCCCGCACCCCCGCCCCGACCGACCCCGACCGCCCCGAGGACCTCTGGAAGGCCCTGGACCGCGGCGAGGACCCGACGGGCGCGTAGACCCGCCCGGGGCCGGCGCGGCGGCACGACGTGCCGGCCGGCGGGCTTCCGGTGTGGCGAAGCAGACGGGTACCCGCGGTCACGGTGGGCGGGGGCATACAGGACAATGGAACGTGATGAGCGTCCGGCTCACACACGCACACAGCCACGAGGAGCAAGCAATGGCGGGCAGCAACCACGGCCACACCCCGGCCGCCTGGACCGGTGTCATCATCGCCTTCATCGGTTTCTGCGTCGCGGGCGCCTTCATGGTGGGGGCCAACCCGCTCGGCTTCTGGGCCGGCATGGTGATCATCGCCCTCGGCGGTGTGGTCGGCGGCATCATGCGCGCCATGGGCCTCGGCCAGCCGAAGGACGCCCACACGGTGCCCCAGCCGCAGCCCCGCACCGCGGCGGCCACGCCCGAGCCGGCCGGCGCCGAGAGCTGATCCCGCCGTACGCGACCTCGTGCACGGGGGCGGACCCGCACCAGGGCCCGCCCCCGCGGCGCGTCCCCGCCCCGCCCGGGGCACAATGCGAGACGTGAACGCCGACCGTCAGCACGTCGTACCGCGCACGGGCCCCCTGGCCCGGCTGGCCGTCCCGGCCGGGATCCTCGCCGCCGTCGCCGGGGCCTTCGCCTACGTCGGGACCGTGGACCCCAACGAGCCGGGCCACTACCCGGTGTGCCCCCTGTACCGCCTCACCGGCCTGTACTGCCCCGGCTGCGGCGGACTGCGCAGCGCGCACGCGTTCGTCCACGGCGACTTCTCCGCCGCCCTCCACGACAACGCGCCGGCCGTCGCCGCCTACCTCGGCTTCGTGGTCCTGTGGACCCTCTGGGCGGCCCGCGCCGCCCGCGGCCGGCCCGTCAACCTGCGCCTCGGCCCCGCCCAGCTGTGGGGTCTGGGCGCGCTGCTGCTGGTCTTCACCGTCGTCCGGAACCTGCCCTTCGGCGGCTGGCTCCACCCTTGATCGACTCCCCTCCGCCCGGTGTGGCGGAGGGGCGGGCGTCAACCGGATGTGAGGCCCGCGCCCTCCTCCGGATACCATCGCAGTGACCACGGGTTTCGGACCCGGAAGGAACCACCGCCCGGAAAGGGGGCCGCTCGCGTGAGTGTGCTCGACGAGATCATCGACGGAGTCCGTGCCGACCTCGCGGAGCGGCAGGCGCACGTCAGCCTCGACGAGCTGAAGGAGCGCGCGGCGAAGGCGCCCGCCGCCAAGGACGGCGTGGCCGCCCTGCGCGGCGACGGCGTCAAGGTGATCTGCGAGGTCAAGCGCTCCAGCCCGTCCAAGGGCGCGCTCGCCGCGATCGCCGATCCGGCCGGCCTGGCCGCCGACTACGAGGCGGGCGGCGCCGCCGTCATCTCCGTGCTCACCGAACAGCGCCGCTTCGGCGGCTCGCTCGCCGACCTGGAGGCCGTCCGCGCCCGGGTCGACATCCCGGTGCTGCGCAAGGACTTCATCGTCACGTCGTACCAGCTGTGGGAGGCCCGCGCGTACGGCGCCGACCTCGCGCTGCTGATCGTCGCCGCCCTGGAGCAGCCCGCCCTGGAGTCGCTGATCGAGCGTGCCGTCTCCATCGGCCTCACCCCGCTCGTCGAGGTCCACGACGAGGACGAGGTGGACCGCGCCGTGGACGCGGGCGCCAAGGTCATCGGCGTCAACGCGCGCAACCTCAAGACCCTGGAGGTCGACCGCGGCACGTTCGAGCGCGTCGCCCCCGAGATCCCCGAGGGCATCGTCAAGGTCGCCGAGTCCGGCGTGCGCGGCCCGCACGACCTGATCGCCTACGCCAACGCCGGCGCGGACGCCGTCCTGGTCGGCGAGTCCCTGGTCACCGGCCGCGACCCCAGGACGGCCGTCGCCGACCTGGTCGCGGCGGGCGCCCACCCGGCCCTCCGGCACGGCCGGGACTGATCTCCCGCTAGGCTGCCCCCGATGACTCTCACCGTGACCACCGTGGACCGCTACGCCCGTCTGGCGCGCGGCTGCCGCCCGCGGGGCTGCCGCGCCCCGGCGAGGCGGGTGCACGGCCGTCGGGTGCGGTACGTCATCGGTGACGAACCGGGACAGGTGAACGGCCGCCGATGGCAGCGCCCCGTGAGGGGCGCGGGGAACTGCGCGATCAACCACGTCCGGCCCGCGGCCGACTGACGATCCCCGCCCCCACGGCGAACAGTGTCCGTTCACACACTCACCGTGAGGTACACGCATGCCCAGCGACTACTTCTTCCCCGACCCGGAGGGTCGAGTTCCCACCCCCGAAGGCTACTTCGGGGCATTCGGCGGCAAGTTCATCCCGGAGGCCCTCGTCGCCGCCGTGGACGAGGTCGCCGTCGAGTACGACAAGGCCAAGCACGACCCCGAGTTCGCCCGCGAACTCGACGACCTGCTGGTCCACTACACCGGCCGCCCCAGCGCGCTGACCGAGGTCCCGAGGTTCGCCGAACACGCCGGTGGCGCCCGGGTGTTCCTCAAGCGCGAAGACCTCAACCACACCGGCTCCCACAAGATCAACAACGTGCTCGGCCAGGCCCTGCTCACCAAGCGCATGGGCAAGACCCGGGTCATCGCCGAGACCGGCGCCGGCCAGCACGGTGTCGCCACGGCCACCGCCTGCGCCCTGTTCGGCCTCGACTGCACCATCTACATGGGCGAGATCGACACCCGGCGGCAGGCCCTCAACGTCGCCCGCATGCGCATGCTCGGCGCCGAGGTCGTCGCCGTGAAGTCCGGCAGCCGCACCCTCAAGGACGCCATCAACGAGGCGTTCCGCGACTGGGTCGCCAACGTCGACCGCACCCACTACCTGTTCGGCACGGTCGCGGGACCGCACCCGTTCCCGGCGATGGTCCGCGACTTCCACCGCGTCATCGGCGTCGAGGCCCGCCGCCAACTCCTGGAGCACGCGGGCCGGCTGCCCGACGCCGCGATCGCCTGCGTCGGCGGCGGCTCCAACGCCATCGGCCTCTTCCACGCCTTCATCCCCGACGAGGGCGTCCGCCTCATCGGCTGCGAGCCCGCCGGCCACGGCATCGACAGCGGGGAACACGCGGCCACCCTGACCGCGGGCGAGCCCGGCATCCTGCACGGCTCCCGCTCCTACGTCCTCCAGGACGACGAGGGCCAGATCACCGAGCCGTACTCGATCTCGGCCGGACTGGACTACCCGGGCATCGGGCCCGAGCACTCCTACCTCAAGGACAGCGGGCGCGGCGAGTACCGCGCGGTCACCGACGACGCCGCCATGCAGGCCCTGCGCCTGCTGTCGCGCACCGAGGGCATCATCCCGGCCATCGAGAGCGCCCACGCGCTGGCCGGCGCCCTGGAGGTCGGCAAGGAGCTGGGCAAGGACGGGCTGATCGTGGTCAACCTGTCCGGGCGCGGCGACAAGGACATGGACACGGCCGCCCGCTACTTCGGGCTGTACGACACCGACGCCGAGGTCGCGGCCGACGCCGCCGACACCGCCGAGATCGAGGGGGACGCCAAGTGAGCGGCAACATCCAGCTGTTGAGCGACACCCTCGCCGGCGCCCGGGCCGAGGGACGCGCCGCCCTCATCGCCTACCTCCCGGCCGGGTTCCCCACCGTGGACGGCGGCATCGAGGCGATCCGCGCCGTCCTGGACGGCGGCGCCGACGTGGTGGAGGTCGGGCTGCCGCACAGCGACCCAGTCCTCGACGGCCCGGTGATCCAGACCGCCGACGACATCGCCCTGCGCGGCGGCGTCCGGATCGCGGACGTGATGCGCACGGTCCACGAGGCGTCGGTGGCCACCGGGAAGCCGGTGCTCGTCATGACGTACTGGAACCCCATCGACCGCTACGGCGTCGAGCGGTTCACCGCCGAGCTGGCCGAGGCGGGCGGCGCGGGCTGCATCCTGCCCGACCTGCCGGTCCAGGAGTCCGCGCTGTGGCGCGAGCACGCCGAGAAGCACGGCCTCGCCACCGTCTTCGTGGTCGCCCCCAGCAGCAAGGACGAGCGGCTCGGCGAGATCACCGCGGCGGGCAGCGGCTTCGTCTACGCGGCCTCGCTCATGGGTGTCACCGGCACCCGTGAGTCCGTCGGCGCGCAGGCCCAGGACCTGGTGGAACGCACCCGGGCCACCGGCACCGAGCTGCCCGTCTGCGTCGGCCTCGGCGTCTCCGACGCGACGCAGGCCGCCGAGGTCGCCGGCTTCGCCGACGGCGTGATCGTCGGCTCGGCGTTCGTGAAGCGGATGCTGGACGCGCCCGACCCCGCCGCCGGGATCGCGGCCGTGCGGGAACTCGCCGGTGAGCTGGCGAAGGGCGTCCGCGGACAGGCGTGACACGCCGATCACTCGAACGGGTGGACCTGGGACCGGGGAGGCGCGCTGCGCCTCCCCGGTTCGTTCTGGGGGTGTGAGCGAGAAGAACCGTGACGGAAAGCGCACCGCCCGGGAGCGGCTGGCGGTCGAGCGCGAGAAGCAGAGGTCGGCGGAGAAGCGACGGCGGGCGCTGATCGTGGGCGCGAGTGTCGTGTGCGTCCTCGGCCTGGCGGCGGTGATCGGCGTGATCGCCGCCAACGCGGGCAGGAACAAGGGCGGCGAGAGCGCCGGCCCGGCCGTGGCGCCCTCGGGGGCACAGGGCAAGGACGGCCTGGCGGTCCCGGTCGGCGAGGACGGCGCGAAGTCCACGCTCACGGTGTGGGAGGACTTCCGCTGCCCGGCCTGCCAGGCGTTCGAGACGACGTACCGTCCGACGCTCCACGAGCTGACCGACGCGGGCAAGCTCCGGGTCGAGTACCACCTGGTCACGCTGATCGACGGCAACCTCGGCGGCAGCGGCTCCCTGCGCGCGGCCAACGCCGCGGCCTGCGCCCAGGACGCCGGCAAGTTCCGAGACTTCCACGACGTGCTGTACGAGAACCAGCCCAAGGAGACGGACGACGCGTTCGCCGACGACGCCCGGCTGATCGAGCTGGCGGGCAAGGTGGACGGGCTCGACACGCCCGCGTTCCAGAAGTGCGTCAAGGACGGCACGCACAACAGCTGGGTGCAGAAGTCCAACAAGGCGTTCCGGGCCGGCGGCTTCACGGGCACGCCGACGGTGCTGCTGAACGGCAAGAACATCTACCAGGACCAGACGATGACCCCGGCCAGGCTCAAGCAGATGGTGGAGGCCGCACAGGGCTGACGGGCGGGCGAATTCCGTGTCCCTGTTATGGACCCGTAGCCGGGCCGCCTGCCGTGTGCCCGGTCCGGCACGGTAGCGTCGACCCTGCCATGGAACTTTCCTACATTCCCAGCCCGTCGCGCGGGGTGCTGCACCTCGGTCCTCTTCCGCTGCGCGGCTACGCGTTCTGCATCATCATCGGTGTCTTCGTCGCCGTCTGGCTCGGCAACCGGCGCTGGATCGCCCGCGGTGGACGCTCGGGCACGGTGGCCGACATCGCGGTCTGGGCCGTGCCGTTCGGCCTGGTCGGCGGTCGCCTGTACCACGTGATCACGGACTACGAGCTGTACTTCAGCGACGGCCGTGACTGGGTGAACGCCTTCAAGGTGTGGGAGGGCGGCCTCGGCATCTGGGGCGCGATCGCGCTCGGCGCGCTCGGCGCGTGGATCGGGGCGCGGCGCCGGGGCATCCCGATGCCCGCCTACGCCGACGCCGTCGCGCCCGGCATCGCCTTCGCGCAGGCCATCGGCCGCTGGGGCAACTGGTTCAACCAGGAGCTGTACGGGCGCGAGACCCACGTTCCATGGGCGCTGCACATCACCTCCTCCGAGGGCGGCCGGGTGCCGGGCTACTACCACCCGACGTTCCTGTACGAGTCGCTGTGGTGCATCGGGGTCGCCCTGCTGGTGATGTGGGCGGACCGCCGGTTCCGGCTGGGGCACGGGCGGGCGTTCGCGCTGTACGTCGCCGCGTACTGCGTGGGCCGGTTCTGGATCGAGTACATGCGGGTCGACGACGCGCACCACATCCTGGGGCTGCGGCTCAACGACTGGACCGCGCTGGTCGTGTTCCTGCTGGCGGTGACGTACATCGTCGTCTCGGCGAAGAAGCGGCCGGGCCGCGAGGCCGTGGTGGAACCGGATGCCTCCGGCGGTGCGGCCGAGGGCGCGGTGGACGCCGATGCCGAGAAGTCCGGCGAGCTGGAGGACAAGTCGGCGGAGCCGGAGGAGAAGGCGGACGCCGAGTCCTCGGAAGGATCCGGGAGCAAGGACGAGGCGGAGTCCTCCGGAGCGGCGAAGAAGATCTGATCGCTCGTGGTACGACGTCGAGGGCGCCCGGAGAAGCTCCGGGCGCCCTCGACGTGTATGGCCTGGGACAGGCGTCAGCGGCGGTTGGTCAGGGAGAGGGTTCTTTGGGCCGCTGTCACCGTCGCCGCGTCGATGAAGCTGCCGTCCGGGAGGGCCTGGGCGCCCTGGGACGTCGTGGCCGCCTTGACGATCCGCTCCGCCTGTTCCAGTTCCGCCTCCGTGGGGAGGTAGGCGCGCTCGATGACCGGGAGCTGGCGGGGGTGGATCGCGGCCCGGCCCAGGAAGCCGAGGGCGCGGCCGTGGGCGCAGGACGCGGCCAGGCCCTCCAGGTCACGGATGTCGGGGTGCACCGACTGCGGCGGCGGCGCGAGCCCCGCCGCACGGGCCGCGACCACGATCCGGGAGCGGCACCAGTCGAGGCCGGCGTCGGCCCGGACCCCCAGGTCGGCCCGGAGGTCCGCCTCGCCGAGGGAGACGCCCCGCAGGGCTGGGTGCGCGGCGGCGATGGCGTAGGCGTGCTCGATGCCCAGCGCCGATTCGAGCAGGGCGTAGAGACCGAGCCCCGTGGCCTCGGCGATCCGTACCACCTCCGCGGCCGACGTCACCTTCGGCAGCCGCAGCCCGGAGACGCCCGGCAGCTCGGCCAGCGCCGTCAGGTCCGCCGCCGCCCACGGCCCGCCCGTGCCGTTGACCCGGACGTGCACCCGCACCGGCTGGGGCTCGGACAGCAGCTCGGCGGTGACGGCGCGGGCGTACTCCTTGCGGTCGGGCGCGACCGCGTCCTCCAGGTCGATCACCACCACGTCCGCCCCGCAGACCAGCGCCTTGGCCACGACGTGCGGGCGGTCGCCGGGGACGTAGAGCCAGGTCAGCGGGAAAGGCGTCACAGGGCGCCCTCCTCGCGCAGCGCGTCCAGCTCCGCCGGGGTGAGACCCAGTTCCGTCAGGACCTCCTCGGTGTCCGCGCCGTGCGGACGGCCCGCCCAGCGGATCCCGCCGGGGGTCGCGGAGAGCCGGAACAGGACGTTCTGCATGCGCAGCGGGCCCAGCTCCGGGTCCTCGACGGTGGTGACCGTGTCCAGGGCGGCGTACTGGGGGTCGCCCAGCACGTCCCGTACGTCCTGGACCGGGGCCACCGCCGCCTCGGCCTTCTCGAAGGCGGCGAGCACGTCCTCGCGGGTGCGGGAGGCGATCCAGCGGCCGACCGCCTCGTCCAGGACGTCGGCGTGCGCGGCCCGGTCCACGCCGGTCGCGAACCACGGCTCCTCGATCAGCTCCGGCCGCCCGACCAGGTGCATCACCCGCTCGGCGATCGACTGCGCCGAGGTGGATACGGCGACCCAGGAGCCGTCGGCCGTGCGGTAGGTGTTGCGGGGCGCGTTGTTGGCGGACCGGTTCCCGGTGCGGTCCTGTACGTAGCCGAGCTGGTCGTACCAGGTGGGCTGCGGGCCGAGGACCGTGAGGATCGGCTCGATGATCGCCATGTCGACGACCTGGCCCTCGCCGGTGCGGGCGCGGGCGGCGAGCGCTGTCAGCACCGCGTACGCCGTGGCGAGGCCGGCGATGGAATCGGCGAGGCCGAAGGGCGGCAGCGTCGGCGGGGCGTCCGGCTCCCCGGTGATCGCCGCGAAGCCGCTCATCGCCTCGGCGAGGGTGCCGAAGCCGGGGCGGTGGGCGTAGGGGCCGAACTGGCCGAAGGCCGTGACCCGGGCGAGGACCAGCCGGGGGTTGGCGGCGGACAGCTCCTCCCAGCCCAGGTCCCACTTCTCCAGGGTGCCGGGGCGGAAGTTCTCCACGATCACGTCGGCGGTCGCGGCCAGCCGCAGCAGGGTGGCCCGGCCGCCGGGTGTGGACAGGTCGAGGGTGATGGTCCGCTTGTTGCGGCCGAGCACCTTCCACCACAGGCCGATGCCGTCCTTGGCCGGGCCGTGGCCGCGGGACGGGTCGGGTCTGCGGGGGTGCTCCACCTTGACGACCTCGGCGCCGAAGTCGCCGAGCAGGGTGGCGGCCAGCGGGCCGGCGAACAGGGTGGCGAGGTCGAGGACGCGCAGTCCGTCGAGCGGGCGGGCGCTGGTCGTGCCGGTCATGCCGTGTACCGCTCCTCGATCTCCGGGCGGTACGGCATCGACACCGACGCGCCTTCCCGCTGCACCGAGATCGCCGCCGCGGCGGCGGCCCAGGTCAGCGCCTCGCGGATCGGGCGCTCCTCGCCGAGCGCCACCGTGAGCGCCCCGACGAAGGTGTCGCCCGCGCCCGTCGAGTCCACGGCGTTCACGTGCGGCGCGGGGACGACGAGGGGTTCGGCGTCCCGGGTGACGTACAGACAGCCGACCTCGCCCAGGGTGACGACCACCTCGGGCACCAGGTCGAGCAGGGCGTGGGCCGCGTCGCGCGGGTCGGGGCGGCCGGTGAGGGTGGCGGCCTCGTACTCGTTGGGCACCAACAGGTCCGTGGCGTCGAGGAGTTCGGGTGGCAACGGTTGGGCGGGCGCGGGGGTGAGGACCGTGCGGACCCCGTGTCGGCGGGCCGCGAGGGCGCCCGCGAGGACGCCGTCCAGGGGGATCTCCAGTTGCAGCAGCAGGGCGTCGGCGGAGGCGATCACGCCCTCGTCGCCGGGGGTGAGGTGGTCGAGGGTGCCGTTGGCGCCGGGGATGACGACGATCGCGTTGCCGCCCTCGTCGTCCACGACGATGTGCGCGGTGCCGGACGGGCCCTCCACGGTGCGCAGGGAGTCGGTGTCCACACCGGAGTGTTCGAGGCCGTCGCGCAGCCGGGTGCCGAAGGCGTCGTTGCCGACCGCGCCGATCATGGAGACGGTGGCGCCCGCGCGGGCCGCCGCGATCGCCTGGTTGGCGCCCTTGCCGCCGGGGACCGTGACGAACTCCCGTCCGGTGACGGTCTCTCCGCGCTGCGGGGCCTTCGCGACGTAGGTGACGAGGTCCATGTTCATGCTGCCGAGCACGGCGATGTGGGTCATGGGCGGGTCGCCTCCAGACGGGTGAGACGGGCGAGGGAGTCGAAGCCGGTGCCGTGGAAGTCGGCGACGCTGGTGGCGAGCCGGTTCTTGAGCGGGGCGGTCCAGCGGTCGGGGAGGGCGGTGGGGGTGCCCGCGAGGAGGCCGGAGACGCTGCCCGCGGTCGCGCCGTTGGAGTCGGTGTCCCAGCCCCCGGACACCGCGCGGCAGACGGAGCGGGTGAAGTCGCCGTCCGCGTGGGTGAGGGCGGCGGCGATGAGCGCGGTGTTGGGGATCGCGTGCACCCAGTGGTACGTGGGGGAGTGCACGGCGTGGAGCGCGTCCACGACGTCGTCGAAGTCCTCGTGGGCGTGGGCCAGCCGCATCGCCTCGTCGACGGCGCGGGCCAGCCGGGAGCGGGGCGGGACCACCGTGCGGCCGGTGGCGAGGCAGGCGTGGACGTCGTGGGTGCCGGTCGCGGCGGCGGCGATGACGGCGGCGGTGAACATCGCCGCGTAGACGCCGTTGGCGGTGTGGGTCAGCACGGCGTCGCGGTGGGCCTGTTCGGCGGCGGCCGCCGGGTCGCCGGGGTTGGTCCAGCCGTGCACGTCGGCGCGGATGAGGGCGCCGATCCACTCGCGGAACGGGTTGCGGTGGCGGGCCGTGCGCGGGGGTTCCACGCCGGAGAGGAGGTTGCGGTAGGCGACGCGTTCGGCGGTGAAGGCGCGGCCGGCAGGGAGTTCGTCGAGCCAGAGCCGTGCGACGTCCGTGGTGGTGAAGGCCCGCCCGTGGCGCTGGAGCAGGAGGAGCCCGAGGAGGGGGTAGTTGAGGTCGTCGTCCTCGGGCATGCCGTCGATGTTCTCGGCGAGGGAGGTGGGGGCCGAGCGGCGGTTCCAGGGGTACGCCGCCGTCAGCTCCTCCGGGACGCCCCTGGCCGTGAAGTAGGCGGAGAGGGGCCAGTTGCCGGTGGACCGGGCGAGGCGGCGGATGCCGTCGAGAGGAAGCTTCTCGACGGGTTTCCCGAGCAGACACCCGACGGCCCTGCCGACCCAGGCGGCCTCGAAGGCGCCGGACGGGGGAACCGGGCGGACCCGTGGATCAGCCGCTCGCACCGCCGACGCGCCGTCCGTGCCGGCGCTCTCCCAGGACCCCGGCCCCGGCTCGGCTCCGCCAGGGGGGATCCCCGCCGCCCCGACGGTACGACCTGCCGACGGCCGACCGGGCCGGGTCGGGCCGGCGGGGCTGTCCGAGGGCCGAGCGGGTCGGACCGTGGCGGCGGGGCCGTCCGCTGGCCCACCGGGCGGGTGCGGGGCGGCGGTGATCGCGGGGTGTGCCGGCCAAGCGGGGCACAGGGCCTTGATCCTCGCCAGGTCCGTCGGTTCGTCGTCCCGCAGGTCGCTGGGGAGGTCGGCGAGTTCGTCGAGGAGGTCCTCCGCCAGTTGGCGCAGGTAGCGGGAGGCCCGGGTGGGGGAGGCGCCGGCCCTGGCGGGGGCCTCCCGGCCGCCCGCCGCGTGCCATCGCCGCTCGATCACCAAGGGCTCCCGGCCGTCCTGACGGGCCTGGCGGATCTCGTGCGGGAGCAGGTCCTCCGGCTGGACCCAGGTCAGTCGGAGCATTCCGCGCCCCCGAGTGCGCCGAACGCCCGCTCGTGGGACCGGCGGCGCCGCACGTCCCGGGCGAAGACCTCGCGGGCCACTCCGGCGAGCGCGCGGGCCGGTTCCCACAGGTCCAGCCGGCTCGCCTCGGCCACCGTCTTCGCCCAGTCCTCCGGCACCGGCGAGCCCAGGGCCCCGGCCAGCGCCCCGGCCATCGTCGCGATGGAGTCGCAGTCCCGGCCGTAGTTGACCGACCCCAGCACCGCCCGCCGGTGGTCGCCGCCGGCGATCAGCAGCATGCCCAGGGCGACCGGAAGCTCCTCGATCGAGTGGAGCCGTGAGGGGCGGCGGGCGCCGAGCGAGGGGGCGCGGTAGTCGGGGCCGACCGTGTCGTACGGGGCCACCGCCTCCCGGACCGGACCGATCGCCGACTCGAACTCCCCGTGCCGGGCGGCGACTTCGCAGACCTTCTCGATCGCCGCCCGGGTGCCGTCCTTCGCCAGGTCCAGGCAGACGGCCACCACCGACTCCGGGGTGGCGCCGGGCGAGGCCGCCGCCGCCACCGCCGCCGCGAAGACGCCCGCCGCCTCCCTGCCGTACGACGACTGGTGGGCGCCCGCGACGTCCAGCGCCTCGGCGTACGCGGCGGCCGGGTTGCCCGCGTTGACGAGGCCGACCGGCGCCATGTACATCGCCGCACCGCAGTTGACGATGTTGCCCGCGCCCGCCTCCCGGGGGTCGACGTGGCCGTAGTGGAGCCGGGCCACCAGCCACTTCTCGGCGAGGAAGACCCGCTGGAGCGGCAGCGCCTCCGCCTCCAGCTCAGGGATCCAGCGCGGGGTGGTCATCAGGTCCGGGACCAGGTGCTCGGCGACCGCGTACGCGTCGAGGTGGTCGCGGACACGGGCGTACACCCGTACCAGGGCGTGCGTCATCAAGGTGTCGTCCGTGACGTGCCCGTCGCCCTTGTGGTACGGGGCGATGGGGCGGGCCGTGCGCCAGGCGTCGCCGTTCCAGGGGCCGACGACGCCGTGCACCCGGCCGCCGTGGCGCTGGAGGATCTGGTCGGGGGAGTAGCCCTCGACGGGACCGCCGAGCGCGTCGCCGACGGCGGCACCCACGAGCGCTCCGGTGATCCGTTCGTCGAGACCGGGGCCGCTGCTTTCTTCTCCTTTGGGCGTCATGCCCCGAATCATCCCCCTGGAAGGGCCGGTTGTGTGGCTTCCAGGAGTTCGGCGAGTTCCACGAGGTCGGTCCCGGTCAGCCGCGGGAGCGCGCAGCCGGAGAGGGTGCGGCAGGCGTCGCGCCAGGCGGCCGGGATCGTGTCGCCGCCGCCCAGCGCCCCGGTCAGGGCGCCCACCAGCGCCGGGGCGGAGTCGGCGACCCGGGACAGACAGGCCGCGGCGGGCACGGCCTCGGCGATCGCGCCGCGGGCGGCGGTGGCCAGGGCGAGGGCGACCGGGACCGTCTCGGCGGCGGCGATGCCGTAGCTGTAGACGTGGTCCACGATCTGGTGTTCGAGCAGGGGGATCAGGGCGAACGCGGAGTCGGTGCCGTGCGCGAGGGCCAGCGCGTGGCGGGCGTTGCGGCCGATCTCCGTCGCCTCGGGCAGCTCGGCGAGCGCGGCCGTCACACACGCCCCGGTGTCGGCGCCGGCCAGGGCCAGGGAGAGCGCCGCCGCCATCGCCCGCGCGCCGTGCACACCGTCGCCGTCCTGGGTGTAGCGGGCGTCGAACTCCGCGAGCCCCGCGGCCCGTCCGGGATCGCCGACGTGCGCGACCGCGAGGGCGCAGGCACGGACGCAGGCCGCGTCGTCGAAGTAGTGCGGGTTGTCGTGGCCGGTGGCGGGCGGGCGCAGTCCCGCGGCGAGGTTGCCGAGGCCCGCGCGCACCGAGATGCGGGCGCGCAGCGGCAGCACCGCCGACTCGACCTCGGGGGCGCGGTCGGCCGCCGCGGCGACCTCGGAGGCCACGGCGCTCCAGGTCAGGTCGATGGCGGCGCGGGTACGGCGCTCCCGGCTCAGGTCGCCGAGCGCGCTGTCGTCGCCGGCCCGCAGGACGGCCTCGGCCGCGAACACCGCCCACTCGGCGTCGTCGGAGGGGCCGAGGCGCAGGGGCTCGGGGGGCTGGTTGAGGGCGATGGGGACGGGGAGCGTGGTCGTCGCGTTCTGCTCGGCGAAGGTGTCCAGTTCGCGGGTGAGCCGCCGCGTCCACTCGGGCATCCGCGCGGCCCGGTGCCGCGCGGCGGGCCATCCGGCGGCGTCCCCGGCGGCCAGCCCGAGAAGAAGACCTTCGATACGACGGGACATGAACACACCTCGTGGTCGACGGAACGGAAGCCCGCGGCGCTTCGCCGGGGACCGGGGTGGACCGGGGCCGGGGTGCCCCCCCCGGCTCACCGAGGACCCCGTCCCGGTGAGAGCCGCACACCTCGACGGGACGGGGGCGCACATCGTCGGGGCGGGTCGGCGGGTCGGCGGGTCGGCGGGTCGGCGGGTCGGCGAGTCGGCGAGGCCGGGCGGCGGTGGGGGTGGGGGTGGGGGTGCGATGCCGCGGGTCGGGGCCCGGCGGCCGGGGGCCGTCCGGCGTCGGGGAGCGGGGCGGACATCACGGTGGGCGTCGGCGCGCCTGCGGTCGGGGGACGCCTTGTGGCCGGAGGAGCGGTGCGCGGGTCGCGCTCCGTCGTGGGGCCGGGTCGCCGGTGGGCGGTGGCGCTTCGTCGTCGGGGAGGCCCCGGCAGTGGGTCGTCGGCTGCCCCCGCCCTGGGGGGGGCAGCCGTGGGTCAGGTGGGGGTGTGGTCTCCTTCGGCCGGGACGTGGGCCGTCGGGGCCGGGCGGTCGTGGTGGGTGTCCTCGGAGGCCAGGACGCGTGTCGCGTCCGGTACGTTCGCGCCGCCCACCAGCAGCTCCGCCACGTCCAGCACGTGGTGGCCCGCCATGGAGGGCAGACAGCTGCCGCGGGCGGGCCCGATCGCCGCGGCCCAGTCGCCGGGGATCGCGGACTCGCCCTGGGTGGCCCCGGCCAGCGCGCCCGCCACCGCGGCGGTGGTGTCGGCGTCCCGGCCCATGTTGACCGCGGTGAGGACGGCCTGCCGGAAGTCGCCGTCGGCCGCCGCGTAGGCGCCGAAGGCGAGCGCGACCGCCTCGGGCGCCAGGTCGGTCCACGGGTAGCCGCCGATGACGACGGCCGAGCGCACCGCCCGCTCCCCGCGGTGCGCGACGGCCACCGCCCGGCGCAGCGAGCGTGCCGTCCAGGAGTCGTCGGGCACGACGGCGAGCGCGGCGGCGACGACCGCGATGGTGGGGGCGCCCGCCATCGCCGCGGCGACCCCGGCCGCGACCGCCTGCCCGCCGTAGATGCCCTCGCCGTCGTGGCTGACCGAGCCGTCGATGGCGACCAGCCGGGCCGCCTCGGCGGGGCGGCCCGCCGCGAACACCCCGAACGGCGCCGCCCGCATCGCGAGACCGTCGCTCCAGGCGTGCCGGTGCTGGGCGGAGATGGGCGCGGCCAGCCCCCGGCGCAGGTTCTCCAGGGTGCCGCGCTCGCTGAAGCCCGCGCCGCGGAAGCGCCCCTCGGCCCGGCCGGCGATCCACTCGTGCCAGGCCGCCTCCACATGGGCCGGGGTGAGGGCGCCGCCGTGCCGGGCGAGCAGCAGCCCGGAGAAGATCGCGTACTCGGTGTCGTCCGTGCCGGCCGGCTTCTCGGCGACGTATCCGGTGATACGGCCCCAGCGCGCGCGGATCTCGGAGGGCTTCATGTTCTCCGCGGGCGCCCCGAGCGCGTCCCCGACGGCCAGACCGAGCAGCGCCCCCCGGGCCCGCTCCCGCAGCTCGTCGACGTCCCCCGGCGCGGGGACCGATGGGACTGACGGGACCGACACGACTGACGGGACAGGTGGGGCAGAGGAAACGGACAGGACCGGTGGTGTCGCCGAAACGGACGGGACGGCGGAGACGGCGGGGACGGAAGAGGCGGAGGAGACGTGGGTGATCGGGGCCATAGAGATGCCTCTCCGTCGGGGACCTTTGCGGATGTGTCCCACCGCGAGGGCCGCGTCCGAGCATCACGGAGCCGAGCATCACCCGGTCGACATCTGCGCGGAGTAGCTCACGAATGAGCGATCAAGCACAAAACCGCAGGTTAGCCGAGCCTTTCCTTGCTGGCGCGGCGGAAATAGTGGGCGTAGGTTGAGCGTTATCCAAACATAGAACATGTCCAAAGTTAGCTTTGGCTAAGCTTGCTGGGGGAATTTCATGGCCATCATCGAGACCGAGGCGACGCTCCACGAGGCGCACCGCGACAACCACACCCACCGCGACGTCAACGGCGGCTGGCTGCGCCCCGCCGTCTTCGGCGCGATGGACGGCCTGGTCTCCAACCTCGCCCTGATGACCGGTGTCGCGGGCGGTGCCGTCGGTCAGCACACCATTGTCATCACCGGTCTCGCGGGCCTCGCGGCCGGCGCCTTCTCGATGGCGGCCGGCGAGTACACCTCCGTCGCCTCCCAGCGCGAACTGGTCGAGGCCGAGCTGGACGTGGAGCGGCGCGAGCTGCGCAAGCACCCCCAGGACGAGCAGGCGGAACTCGCCTCCCTCTACGAGGCCCGCGGCGTCGAGCCGGAGCTGGCCCGCGAGGTCGCCCGGCAGCTCTCCAGGGACCCCGAGCAGGCCCTGGAGATACACGCCCGCGAGGAGCTGGGCATCGACCCCGGCGACCTGCCCTCTCCGCTGGTCGCGGCCGTGTCCTCGTTCGGCTCCTTCGCGCTCGGCGCCCTGCTGCCGGTGCTGCCGTACCTGCTCGGCGCGACCGTGCTGTGGCCCGCCCTGCTGCTGGCGCTCGCCGGGCTGTTCGGCTGCGGTGCCGTCGTGGCCAGGGTGACGGCGCGGACCTGGTGGTTCAGCGGACTGCGGCAGCTGGCGCTGGGCGGTGCGGCGGCCGGTGTGACGTATGCCCTGGGCAGCCTGTTCGGAACGGTCGTAGGATAGGTGCGCCGCTAGCTATGCGTCGGACCGAATAAGTAGCCGTTACCTGCTGGTTTCGAGCGCTTGACCACCGGGCATGAGCCGTAAGCGCTGCGGGCAATGACGCCTGCCGAGCACCCGCGAGGTGGGCCGATGACGCTCCCCCCGCCCTCAGGGCCGAGCCGCACCGATCCGATCGATCTCGTCCGGACCGGCCCCCACCCACGCTGATCGCCCCCGCGCGATGCTCTGCCGCGACCCCGCAGTGTCCGCATATTGGAATGGCATATCCACTTCCCGAGAACCGCTCCATCATGTAACCTGCACGAAATTTTGCACTCGCAGAGGGCCAACGTCGTCCCTCGGCACATGAACTTGCCACTTGACGACGACGGGAGAGCCGATGCGTACGCCGCGCCAGCCGTCCCAGCACTCCGCGAACGACCACAGCTGGTCGTTCATGGATGCTCGCCCTGCTGCGCAGGGTATGTACGACCCCCGCGACGAGCACGACGCCTGCGGCGTCGGCTTCGTGGCCACCCTCACCGGTGAGGCGAGCCATGCGCTGGTCGAGCAGGCGCTCACGGTCCTGCGCAACCTGGAGCACCGCGGCGCGACCGGCTCCGAACCCGACTCCGGCGACGG
This sequence comes from Streptomyces sp. NPDC026672, assembly GCF_040638185.1. NCBI lineage: Bacteria > Bacillati > Actinomycetota > Actinomycetes > Kitasatosporales > Streptomycetaceae > Streptomyces > Streptomyces sp. NPDC026672. The sequence continues at coordinate 23,682 of NZ_JBEZXS010000013.1, read as the reverse complement.
CGCCGGCCTCCTCTGCCAGGTGCCCGACGCCTTCTTCCGTGAGGTGGCCGGATTCGACCTTCCCGCGGCGGGCGCGTACGCGGTAGGCATCGCCTTCCTGCCCGAGGACGGCACCCAGGACGCCGTCTCACGCATCGAGACGATCGCCGCCGAGGAGGGCCTCACGGTCCTCGGCTGGCGCGAGGTCCCGGTCGCCCCCGAACTCCTCGGCGCCACCGCCCGCTCCACCATGCCGTCCTTCCGGCAGGTCTTCGTCACCGACCACGCCAGCGAGGGCATCGCGCTGGACCGCAAGTCCTTCGTGCTGCGCAAGCGCGCCGAGCGCGAGGCCGGTGTCTACTTCCCGTCGCTCTCCGCGCGCACGATCGTCTACAAGGGGATGCTCACCACCGGGCAGCTGGAGCCCTTCTTCCCGGACCTGTCCGACCGCCGCTTCGCCTCCGCGATCGCGCTCGTGCACTCCCGGTTCTCCACGAACACCTTCCCGAGCTGGCCGCTCGCCCACCCGTACCGCTTCGTCGCGCACAACGGCGAGATCAACACGGTCAAGGGCAACCGCAACTGGATGCGCGCCCGCGAGTCCCAGCTGGTCTCCGACCTGTTCGGCTCCGCCGACCATGGGCACAGCGGCTCTGACGGGCGCACCATCGAGCGGATCTTCCCGGTCTGTACGCCCGACGCCTCCGACTCGGCGTCCTTCGACGAGGTCCTGGAACTCCTGCACCTCGGCGGCCGCTCGCTGCCGCACTCCGTGCTGATGATGATCCCGGAGGCGTGGGAGAACCACGACTCCATGGACCCGGCCCGGCGCGCCTTCTACCAGTACCACTCCACGATGATGGAGCCCTGGGACGGCCCCGCCTGCGTCACCTTCACCGACGGCACCCAGGTCGGCGCCGTGCTCGACCGCAACGGTCTGCGCCCCGGGCGCTACTGGGTCACCGACGAGGGCCTGGTCGTCCTCGGCTCCGAGGTCGGCGTCCTCGACATCGACCCCGCCAAGGTCGTCCGCAAGGGCCGCCTCCAGCCCGGCCGCATGTTCCTCGTGGACACCGCCGAGCACCGCATCATCGAGGACGACGAGGTCAAGGCGACCCTCGCCGCCGAGCAGCCGTACGGAGAATGGCTGGAGGCCGGCGAGATCGAGCTCGGCGACCTGCCCGAGCGCGAGCACATCGTCCACACCCACGCCTCGGTCACCCGCCGCCAGCAGACCTTCGGCTACACCGAGGAGGAGCTGCGCGTCATCCTCGCGCCGATGGCCAGGGCCGCCGCCGAACCGATCGGCTCCATGGGCACCGACTCCCCGATCGCCGCGCTCAGCGAGCGCCCGCGGCTGCTGTTCGACTACTTCACCCAGCTGTTCGCGCAGGTCACCAACCCGCCGCTGGACGCCATCCGCGAGGAACTGGTCACCTCCCTGCGCTCGTCGCTCGGCCCCTCGGGCAATCTGCTCGACCCGAACGCCGCCTCCTGCCGCTCGGTCGTGCTGCCCTTCCCGGTCATCGACAACGACGAGCTGGCCAAGCTCATCCACATCAACGCCGACGGCGACATGCCCGGCTTCAAGGCCGCGACCCTCTCCGGTCTGTTCCGGGTCAGCGGCGGCGGCGACGCCCTCGCCGCGCGCATCCACGAGATCTGCGCCGAGGCCGACGCCGCCATCGACAACGGCGCCCGGCTGATCGTCCTCTCGGACCGCCACTCCGACGCCGAGCACGCGCCGATCCCCTCGCTGCTGCTCACCGCGGCCGTCCACCACCACCTCATCCGCACCAAGCAGCGCACCCAGGTGGGCCTGCTGGTCGAGGCAGGCGACGTCCGCGAGGTCCACCACGTCGCCCTGCTCATCGGCTACGGCGCCGCCGCGGTCAACCCCTACCTGGCGATGGAGTCCGTCGAGGACCTGGTCCGTGCAGGGACGTTCCTGCCGGGCATGGACACCGAGCAGGCCATCCGCAACCTGATCTACGCGCTCGGCAAGGGCGTCCTCAAGGTCATGTCCAAGATGGGCATCTCCACCGTCGCCTCCTACCGCGGCGCCCAGGTCTTCGAGGCCGTCGGCCTCGACCAGGCGTTCGTCGACGAGTACTTCAACGGCACCGCCACCAAGATCGGCGGCGTCGGCATCGGCGTCGTCGCCGAGGAGGTCGCCGCCCGGCACGCCAAGGCGTACCCGGCCAGCGGCATCGCGCCCGCGCACCGCACGCTGGAGATCGGCGGCGAGTACCAGTGGCGCCGCGAGGGCGAACCGCATCTGTTCGACCCGGAGACGGTCTTCCGCCTCCAGCACTCCACGCGCACCGCCCGCTACGACATCTTCAAGAAGTACACGGACCGCGTGAACGAGCAGTCCGAGCGCCTGATGACACTGCGCGGCCTGTTCGGCTTCGCCTCCGACCGCCCCTCGATCCCCGTCGACGAGGTCGAGCCGGTCTCCGAGATCGTCAAGCGCTTCTCCACCGGCGCCATGTCGTACGGCTCCATCTCGCGCGAGGCGCACGAGACGCTGGCCATCGCCATGAACCAGCTCGGCGGCAAGTCCAACACCGGCGAGGGCGGCGAGGACCCGGACCGCCTCTACGACCCGGCCCGCCGCTCCGCCATCAAGCAGGTCGCCTCCGGCCGCTTCGGCGTGACCTCCGAGTACCTGGTCAACGCGGACGACATCCAGATCAAGATGGCCCAGGGCGCCAAGCCCGGCGAGGGCGGCCAGCTGCCCGGCCACAAGGTCTACCCGTGGGTGGCGAAGACCCGGCACTCGACGCCGGGCGTGGGGCTCATCTCCCCGCCGCCGCACCACGACATCTACTCCATCGAGGACCTGGCCCAGCTGATCCACGACCTCAAGAACGCCAACCCGCGGGCCCGCATCCACGTCAAGCTGGTCTCCGAGGTCGGTGTCGGCACCGTCGCCGCGGGCGTCTCCAAGGCGCACGCGGACGTCGTCCTCATCTCCGGCCACGACGGCGGCACCGGCGCCTCCCCGCTGACCTCGCTCAAGCACGCGGGCGGCCCCTGGGAACTCGGTCTCGCCGAGACCCAGCAGACGCTGCTGCTCAACGGGTTGCGCGACCGCATCGTCGTCCAGACCGACGGCCAGCTGAAGACCGGCCGCGACGTCGTCATCGCCGCGCTGCTCGGCGCCGAGGAGTTCGGCTTCGCGACCGCGCCGCTCGTCGTCTCCGGCTGCGTCATGATGCGCGTCTGCCACCTGGACACCTGCCCGGTCGGCATCGCCACCCAGAACCCGGTCCTGCGCGAGCGGTTCGCCGGGAAGGCCGAGTACGTCGTGAACTTCTTCCGGTTCATCGCCGAGGAGGTCCGCGAGCTCCTCGCCGAGCTGGGCTTCCGCACCATCGAGGAGGCCGTCGGCCACGCCGAGGCGCTCGACGTCACCCGTGCCGTCGACCACTGGAAGGCCCAGGGCCTCGACCTGGCGCCGCTGTTCCACGTGCCCGACCTGCCCGAGGGCGCGGTCCGCCACCAGTTCGTCGCCCAGGACCACGGTCTGGAGAAGGCCCTCGACAACGAGCTGATCAAGCTCGCCGCCGACGCCCTCGGCGGCTCCGGTGCCACCGACGCCCAGCCGGTGCGCGCCCAGGTCGCCATCCGCAACATCAACCGGACGGTCGGCACCATGCTCGGCCACGAGGTGACGAAGAAGTTCGGTGGCGCCGGCCTGCCCGACGACACCATCGACATCACCTTCACCGGCTCGGCCGGCCAGTCCTTCGGCGCCTTCCTGCCGCGCGGCGTCACGCTGCGCCTGGAGGGCGACGCCAACGACTACGTCGCCAAGGGCCTGTCCGGCGGCCGTGTGATCGTCCGCCCGGACCGGGGCGCGGAGCACCTCGCCGAGTACTCGACCATCGCGGGCAACACCATCGCGTACGGCGCGACGGGCGGCGAGCTGTATCTGCGCGGCCGCACCGGCGAGCGGTTCTGCGTGCGCAACTCCGGTGCGCTGGTGGTCTCGGAGGGCGTGGGCGACCACGGCTGCGAGTACATGACCGGCGGGCACGCGGTTGTCCTCGGCGAGACGGGCCGCAACTTCGCGGCCGGCATGTCGGGCGGCGTCGCGTACGTCATCGACCTCGACCGCCACAACGTCAACGCCGGCAACCTCGGCGCGATCGAGGAGCTGGACGACACCGACAAGCAGTGGCTGCACGACGTGGTGCGCCGCCACGCCGAGGAGACCGGCTCCACGGTCGCCGAGAAGCTGCTGGCGGAGTGGCCCGCCGCCGTGGACCGCTTCAGCAAGATCATCCCCAGTACGTACAAGGCAGTGCTCGCCGCCAAGGACGCCGCCGAGCGAGCGGGTCTCTCCGAGACCGAGATCACCGAGAAGATGATGGAGGCGGCGACCCATGGCTGACCCGAAGGGCTTCCTGAACCACGGCCGTGAGGTCGCCGAGACCCGTCCCGTCGCCGACCGCGTCCGGGACTGGAACGAGGTCTACGTCCCCGGCTCCCTGCTGCCGATCATCAGCAAGCAGGCCAGCCGGTGCATGGACTGCGGCATCCCGTTCTGCCACAACGGCTGTCCGCTGGGGAACCTGATCCCCGAGTGGAACGACTACGCGTACCGCGAGGACTGGACCGAGGCGTCCGAGCGGCTGCACGCCACCAACAACTTCCCGGAGTTCACGGGCCGGCTGTGCCCCGCCCCGTGCGAGTCGGCGTGTGTGCTGGGCATCAACCAGCCGCCGGTCACCATCAAGAACGTCGAGGTCTCGATCATCGACAAGGCGTGGGAGACCGGCGACGTCGCCCCGAGCGTCCCCGAGCGGCTGTCCGGCAAGACGGTCGCGGTCATCGGCTCGGGCCCGGCCGGCCTCGCCGCCGCGCAGCAGCTCACGCGGGCCGGCCACACGGTCGCCGTGTACGAGCGCGCCGACCGCGTCGGCGGCCTGCTGCGCTACGGCATCCCCGAGTTCAAGATGGAGAAGCGGCACATCAACCGCCGTATCGAGCAGATGCGCGCGGAGGGCACCCGCTTCCGCACCGGGGTCGAGGTCGGCCGCGACCTCAAGGCGACCGACCTGAGGAAGCGGTACGACGCGGTCGTCGTCGCCGCCGGTGCGACGACCGCCCGTGACCTCCCCGTCCCCGGGCGGGAGTTGAAGGGCATCCACCAGGCGATGGAGTACCTGCCGCTGTCCAACAAGGTCCAGGAGGGCGACTACGTCGTGTCGCCCCTCTCGGCCGAGGGCAAGCACGTCGTCGTGATCGGCGGCGGCGACACCGGCGCCGACTGCGTCGGCACGGCCCACCGTCAGGGCGCGGCCTCCGTCACCCAGCTGGAGATCATGCCCCGTCCGGGCGAGGAGCGGCACCCGACGAACCAGCCCTGGCCGACCTTCCCGATCCTCTACAAGGTCACCTCGGCCCACGAGGAGGGCGGCGAGCGGATCTACTCGGCGTCCACCACCCACTTCGAGGGCGACGAGGACGGCAACGTCCAGTGGCTGCACCTCGCCGAGGTCGAATTCGTCGACGGGAAGCTGACCCAGAAGCCGGGCACGGAGCGGAAGATCCCCGCCCAGCTGGTCACCCTCGCCATGGGCTTCACCGGCACCGACCGCGAGAACGGTCTGGTGGAGCAGTTCGGTCTCGACCTCGACGAGCGCGGCAACGTCGCCCGCGACGCCGACTTCCAGACCAACGTGCCGGGCGTGTTCGTCGCCGGCGACGCCGGCCGCGGCCAGTCCCTCATCGTGTGGGCCATCGCGGAGGGCCGCTCCGCCGCCCGGGGAGTCGACCGCTTCCTGACCGGCGTCAGCGACCTCCCGGCGCCCATCCGCCCCACGGACCGCTCACTCATGGTCTGATCCCCACCGAGAACGTCCCGTACAAAGGCGTACGGAACACCAGACGGCGCCTGCCCAGTCCCCGACCGGACCCCGGGCAGGCGCCGCCGCATTCCCGCCTGTTCTCCGCCCTCGGCCCGGCTACTTCCCGCCCCCGGGGGCGACCCAGGTGACGACGACGGCGCCGGCCACGGCGAGAACCCCGACCAGCGCGAGCCAGCGGGCGGCCTCGACCAGCCGCCAGACCGTCCTGGTCCGCTGCCTCTCGTAGCGCAGCAGCCGGGTGGGTTCCGCGTAGACCTGCTCGCCGGGCCGCCCGTGCACGGCGACGACACTGCACCAGGACGCCGAGACGAGGGCGAGGAATCCGGTGACGAGCAGGGAGATCACCGCCCAGCGCGGCCCGTGCGCCAGCTTGCTCAGGTTCTCCTGCCCCTTGAGGACGAAGACGGCCGTCAGCAGTCCGGTCAGCGTGGAGAGGTACGTGCGGTAGCCCTCCGCCTGCTGGAGGGCGAGCCGCAGTTGCTGGTGCGGGTCGCGCAGGGCGTCTCCCCTGGCTTCCGCCTCGCGCACCTGCTCGTCGGTGAAGGCCATGGAGGGCGCTCAGCTCCCGTCGGTCAGGGCGGCCGGGGGCGGGGCGAGGGTCAGCAGCGCGCCGCAGCCGTGGGCGTTCGCCGGGCGAGGCTGGTGGTAGCTCTCGCACCGGCAGGTCGTCGTCCAGGGCTCGGGTCCGGGATCACGGCGGCGGCCCAGGAAGCCCCCCTTGGAGATCAGCGGCTGGACGGGGCCGAAAGAGCGTCTCATCGGGCACCGGCACACCGGGCAGTCGCCGGTGGCGACCAGTTCCCGCTCGCCCTCGCCGTCCTCGGCCGTCCACTGGAAGGTGACGAGGCCGGGATGGCGCTCGCGCCGGTACTGCGTGGCGGGGGTCATGACACCTTCCTGTTGTTGTCGTCCGCCGCGGGGACGGTGAGGCCGAAGAGCCGGGCGTACCGGCCGAGCCGTTCGAGGACCGTGTCCTCGTCGAGCCCCGTCTCCTCGGCGCACAGGGCGATGTGATCCTCCGTCACGCGACCCGACAGCGCGGGTGCGCGACCGGTCAGCTCCGCGGTCAGCAGGATCACGTCCTCCCAGCGGGGCTCCAGCTTGGCCTCCTCGGGGTCGGGCTCCACCACGCCGACGGTGAGGCCGAGGCAGCGGAACGGGGCGTAGCGCTCGTACACGCGCCCGATCGGCCAGCCGAACCGGCCCGCCACCAGCAGGAGTTCCAACGGTCCCAGCGTCCCGGGCCCGAGCAGTCCCCGGTCGAAGGCGGCGTGATCGAACCGGTCCGGCTCGAACGCGGCGAGGCGTTCCGCGTCCGGGCCGGTGAAGTCGCCCGGGACGTGCGGCACGCCCAGATCGGTGAAGGCGCCGAGCCGGGTGACGGAATCGGCGAGAGGGATGTGGCTGCGAGCGGCGTGGGCGAGGACGTCCCCGATCGTGAGGCGGGGGCGGAAGCGCACGGGTGCGTTGACCGGGGCGTCCTCGCAGAGGGTCCGTACGTCCTCGGCGGTCGGGCGCAGAGCGCGGTCCGGGTGGGCGACCTGCCCGATCTTCAGGGGCAGGGACGTCTCGATGTCCGTCAGGGCGTCGACGATCGTTCCCAGATCGGTTCTGTCGCGGGCTGCCAGAGCCATGAGATAGGCGGGGGAGGCCCCTGCCCCGTCGAGGTCGCCGCTCACGCCGAGATAAGGACTGCCGGGGAACACGATGCCGCCGGGTTCCGGGACGAGGAGTCTGTGGGGACTTCGTGCCTGGCGTTCCAGCGACGCGTCGTCGGCCGCGCCCCAGTCGACGAGACCGCAGTGATCAAGCATGACGACACTCTCGTGAAGTGTGCTCATGTCACCGTCGCCGTTCAGGAAACCGCCGACGATCTGCCATGGGCGCAGAGGCACGTCCGCCTGTCCCACGGCGAGTTCCTGCACGGTGTCCGCCACCCACTCCGGGACCTGCCAGTCGCTCGCCGCCTCGGGGATGTGGGGGGCGTGGGCACCCGACAACTCGGTCCCGGCGTTGACGTGGTCGGCCACCCTTCCCAGGGGAGCGCCGAGCCGGAAGGACGCCTCCAGCAGGTGGGAGATGGAGATCGCACCCTCGTTCCAGGGCGGCTCGCCGTCCAGGTCCTCGGCGAGCAGCAGCCGTTGGTCCGGCGGCAGGGTCCCGGCACGGCGTGCCGCCTCGGTGAGCGGACCGTCGAGGTTCATACCGAACACCCGCAGCGACTCGATGAGCTGCGCCAGTCGGTCGGGGGTGGACGACGACGCGGCCCGGGTGAGCAGATCGACCGGACCCACCCTGCCGGCCAGCCAGAACGCCTCGGCCCAGGGGGTGGTGAAGGACACGGCGTCGACGACGGCCAGCATGTTCACCTCGGACCTGGTCAGGCGCCTCTCGGCCAGTGCGGGGTCGAGTGGTGGCAGGCCGGGCAGGGTGGGGTCCACCAGGCGCAGACGGTCGAGCAGTTCGGCGACCTTGCCCAGGGTGAGCCTGTGCAGGGCGGAGACGGCGAGAACGGGTGCGTGCTCGGCCGGAGGGCGTGCCCGGCGGATCTCGTGAGAGCGCATGAGGAATCGGTGCTCCTCGGGAGTCCCTAGATTCCGGACATGGGCCCTCAGATCGGCGTAGGCGGAGTACAGATCGGCCGCGGGCTGGGAGACCGTCGTGTCGTCCAGCGAGCGCAGGTCTTCGACGGCCGGGACCGCGAGCCCCATCACGGCGTGGCGACGCAGGGCGCGAAGAGCGGTACGAACCGTGATCTTCGCCTGTGCGGCCGCCTGGAGCACGGTGGCCCACCGGTCAGGTGCGCCGTTCAGGAAGACCAGGGCGTCCAGGCCGACGGGCGGAGGATAACTCTCCGGTGCGAAGCGGTCCTTGGCCTGGCGCAGACCGAGCCTGGTGGCCTGCCAGTCCTGGAACAGCTTGCTCTCCTCGGGCCGGTCCTCGTCGAGGTTCACCGGCTCGGCGTAGTAATGGTCCAGCCACGTTCCGTCACTGGGCAGGCAGCCGACCCGGTCCAGCCGTACCTGCCCCGCGCCCAGGCGCTTGCCCGTGTCCGACTGCAACGTCGCCGTGGTACCGGAGGGCAGCGCACTCAGCATGGCCACGGCCACCCGAGGTGCCGACGAGGCGAGTCGCCACAGCCACGGCAAGGACACCTCCGTGCAGGTGGCGACCGCCTCCCGAACGCCCGTCAGGTACTCCTGGGTGACCAGTTCGTGGTCGTACGAAAGGATCTTGTTGCGGTCCACGCTCGGCACCGGGCTGTGCCGCTCCCGCAGGTTGATCACACGGCCGAAGACCTCGGGAGCGCCGGGCAACCGGACACCGTCCAGGAGGAGTTGGCCCGGCCCCTGCACCAGCCACAGGTCGCCTTCCGCGCCGACGGGCAGCGGCTCGCCCCGCCACCCGTCCCGCTTCTCCAGCGCCCCGGGCACCCAGGAGAGCTCCCTGACCGGCTCACCGCTCTCGCTCGACTCCACCGCCGTGACCCGGTGTTCCGTCACCCACAGCAGTTCCTTCAGCGTCTCCACCAGCGACGGCTGCTTCTCGTCCGCACCCGGTTCCGCCAGGTACAGCCGGACCCGGGTGCCGCCCTCCTCGGGTACCTCGGCGTCGTGCGAGGTGCCGATCTGGAGGAGCCCGGAGCCCGACTGGATGTCGGCCCGCAGGGCGGGCTCCGGGCCCACCCGCCCGAAGCGGTCCACGGCCCGGGTCCACACGACGACCTCGTCGGCGAGCATGAAGTAGCTGAACACCCCGATACCGAAACGGGAGTTCATGGCCCGCACCCCGATGTGCTCGCGGCGCCAGTTGCGCCGTTCCTGCACGAACTCGGGGTCCTGCTCGTAGCGCTTGCCTGCACGGGCGAACATCGAGGTGAGCTTGGCCCGGGTCATGCCGGAGCCGTTGTCGAGGCACTCGATGTAGGGACGGCCGTCGTGCCGGCCCTGGGTGAGGGTGATCGTGCCGTCCCAGGAGGTGGGCAGTCGGCCGTAGCGGCGCCGCATGTCCCGGTAGCGGCAGGCGTCCAGGGCGTTCTGGTACAGCTCACGGACGGCCAGCATCCGGTCGCCGTACAGCTGGGTGCCCATGAGGAGCGGGCGGATCTCGTCCTCGGCGAGACGGAAGCGTTCCAGCGGCTCCTTGTACCGGCCGGGCAGGGGCCGCAGTTCGTCGGCCGTGACCCGGCCGGGCAGCCCCCGCAGCAGCGGCTGGGTCACGGCGTCCGCACCGAACGCGCGCACCGTGGCGTCGGCCGCCAGAGTCAGTTCCTCCAGCGCCGCGTGCAGGGCGGGGTGGGGACAGCTGAAGCGCACGGCGAGCCCGTAGGAGTCGGGGGAGTGGCCGTCCGTGATCTCGTAGTCGAAGCTGCCGAGCGCGGCGCCGACCTGCCGGGGCACGATGGGCTCGCTGGCGCCGAGGTGGTCCACGAGCACGCTGGACAGCCGTCGCGGATCGGCGGCGAGCTGGCCCGCCGTCCACAGCAGCCGGGCCAGTTGGTGCCCGCGCCACTGGTTGCCGCGCACGGGTCTGGTGCCGATCCACTCCTCGCCGTGGGCGGTGTCGCTGATGCGCGGTCCGCGGTCCGGCTTGACCGTGAGATGGCCGAGGACCTGCCGGACCTGCCGGTCGACCTCCCGGCGCTCCTCGTCGCCGCGCGGACCGGCGCCCGGACCGTCGGCCGCCGCCTCGATCGCCTTCACGACAAGGCCGATCAGCTCGTCGACCGCCGGGTAGACGCCGGGCGGCTCCCATTCCCACAGCCGGTCCCAGTCGGCGACGAACCGGTGCCGCAGCCAGTGGTCGGCGGCGGTGGTGGCTTCCTTCAGACCGCGGCCGCGCAGCGTTTCCGTGGCGCGCAGCACCTGGGGGTGCGCGCGGCACACGTCCCGGGCGGCCTCCCGGACCAGCCCGTCGTGGTCGGCGGCCCGCTTGTCACCGCCGCGCGGCCCGGGGTCGAGCCGGCCGGGCAGCAGCCGGCGCAGCTCGTCGAGGGCGATGGTGACCACGCCTTCCTGCACCACCGCGGCGGCCAGCAGACAGGCGGTCTCGGCGGGGGAGAGCAACTCGTCGTTCTGCAGCTTGGCCCGGCCCACGAGCGCGGACAGCTGCTCCTCGACCCTGGCGGGGTAGCGCGGATCCGTCCAGGGGTCGTCCCGGTGGGCGGCCGTGCCCTCACTGCTCTCCACGACCCACCGCACCAGCTCGACCAGCTGTTCCTTGACCCGCTCGTGCACGGCGGCGCCCGAGGTGTGCCGCCACAGCCCGGACTCGCGGATGATCCGGGTCCACTCCAGGGTCTGCTCCGACCCCTCGCACACCACCGGGTCGCGGTGCTCCGCGTCGCCTGCGGGCCAGGGGAGCCGCTTGGCGACGGTGGGCGGTTCGACGTGCGCGTACGCGTCGGCGATCCGGTCCAGCTCGGCGGCCGTGTACCGGGCCACCTCGTGGAACGTGGTCGGCGGAGTGACCCGGGACAGCGCCTCGGCGAAGGCCTGGGCGAACCAGCTCCCGGCCACCGGGTCCGCGTAGGAGCGCTGGCCGGAGCCGCAGCTGTAGAGCCAGTACGCCTCGTGGCCGGAGAGCCAGCCGCCGGCCTCGTCGCTCTCGCGCCGCCGCGGGCCGCCCGACCGGCAGATGTCCAGGCAGACGATCGCGGTGACCCCGGACGGCAGCCGTCGCAGCAGCTCGCTCGGATCGGCCCTGAGCAGGGTGTTGGTGTCCAGGGTGGGAGCGCCGTCCGCGGACGGCCAGTCCGCCTGGCTGTCGGCGAGGACCAGATGGTCCCGGTCGTTGACCGTCTCGCCGTGCCCGGAGAAGTAGAGGAGCGCCGTGTCCCCCGGCTCGCAGGAGGCGAGGAACCGCGACACCGCGCCGATCACGGGCCCGCGACCGGTGTCGTCGGACTTGATCTCGACGGTGTAGTCCGACTCCTCCAGGGCGGTGCGGACCAGCGACAGGTCCCGGTCGACGAAGTCCAGACCGCCGTAGCGCTCGGCCAGTTCGGGATGGTCCGCGAGATACGGCGTCTCCCTCACACCGATCAGCAGTGCCCGCCTTCTGCCCTTGCCCGACCCGTCCCCCGACATCGGCACCGTCCCCTCCCCGCCGGCCGAACCCACATCATGACAGCAAAGGGCCAGAGGGAAGGGGAAGTTGGAGGAGCCCTACGGCACCCGGTACGTCTCCCCGTACACCTTCCATTGCAGTGGTGTCTTCAGGGTCATGTTGCCGTCGTAGAGGAACCGTCGCTGGGCCGTGTCGATGCGGGTGGTGTCGATGTCGGACCTCTTCTCCTTCATCGCCTCGCGGCGGAGGTCGAGGAAGATGTCCAGGTACGCCTTCTCCTTGCCGCCCTGCGAAGGCGTGTCGGCCTCCTTCATCGCGCGTTCGCGCAGGCCGTAGAAGCCGTCGGCGTCGGTGTCGGGGCCGTGGAAGACCATCGCGTCGTAGTAGACGAACTGGCCCAGCGTGCCCAGGCCGTCGAGCTTGGCGAGGCGGACGGCCGGGTTGAAGTAGACGCGGTCGCGCTCCTTCTCCTGCGCCGTCCGGAACGCCGGCACCGCGGCCTCCTTCTTCCAGGCCGGGACGAAGCCCGGGTCCAGGCCCTCGTGGGAGTCCGTGCCGTCCACGTCGCGCAGCGCCGGCAGGTACTTGGCCAGGCCGTTGTCCGGGTGGTCGTCCGTGTAGCGCTGGACCAGGGTGAGCAGATCGTGCGTGCCGGTGCAGAAGCCGATGATGCCCGCGGTGTAGCCCTGGCCGTCGCCGATGTCCTCGATGTAGCCGTACGAACTGCGCCAGTCCAGCGTGGAGTTCTCGGCGCTGGCCACGAGCTGCTGCGCCAGCTCCTTCTTGTCCGGCGCGGCCAGGCCCGGCGGCAGGTCGGCTATCACCTCGTCGTCCTGGGCCCGCTCGGAGCGCTCGGCCCGTGCCTTGGCGTCCTGCCGGGACTGCTGGGACGCCGAGCCCGCCGACGTCCCGGACGAACCGGAGTCGCCGGGACCGACGGCGAACACCACCGCGGTCACGACCACCGGCACGGCCGCGAACAGCAGGATTCCCCCACGCTTCATGCCACTACCCACCTCATGACGGATCCTGCTGCACAGCGGATCGTTTCCCGGCGCTTCCTGTCATGTGCGCTTTCGCATCACGACGTCTTCACGCCCCCCGACGGACACGGTAGTGCCCGTTTCAGATCGCCGTGCCGGTGAGCCGTGACGCCTTGGCGTACGCGAGCACCAGGAGCAGCACGAGCAGCGCCACACAGGTGCCCGCCTGGATCAGCGTCCGGCGGCCGTCGCGGGGCGCGTACGCGTACGCCAGGGTCACCGCACCGCCCGCCAGCAGCCCGCCGAGGTGCCCCTCCCAGGAGGTGATCCACGCGGAGATCACCAGCCACAGCAGCAGACCCGACATGAACCGGTTGACCTCAGCCATGTCGTAGCCGAGCCGGCGGCCCATCACCCAGTACGCGGCGCCCAGCCCGAAGATCGCCCCGGAGGCGCCGACCGACAGGGCGTCCGGCGCGATCAGCAGCTCCAGCACCGAGCCGCCGAGCGCCGACAGCAGGTACAGGGCGAGGTAGCGGACCCGGCCCAGCTGCGCCTCGACCACCCGGCCGATCGTCCACAGCGCGACCATGTTCATCAGGATGTGCGCGATGCCGAAAGTACCCCCGGTCGGCGGCTCGTGCAGGAACGCGCCGGTCAACAGGCGGTACCATTCGCCGCCCGCGATCCCCTCGGCGTGCACGTCGGGGCCGTACGGGTACTGCCACAGGAAGTGGCCGTCGGCGCCCACGAGCCCGCGGCCCAGCATCCCGAACCGGTCCACGACCGACGGCCGCACCAACTCGGCCAGATACGCGGCGACGTTCAGCCCGATCAGTACGTACGTCACCGCCGGCACCGCCGAGATCCGGCCGCCGAACGCGGTGCGCGCCTGACGGATCGAGCGGGCGCCCTCCTTCACGCACTCCACGCACTGGTGGCCGACGGCGGCCTCCCGCATGCAGTTCGGGCAGATGTAGCGGTCACAGCGGGTGCAGCGCACGTGGGACTCCACCTTGGGATGGCGGAAACACGTGGTCACGGCAGATTCGGCGGCCACAGCCGGCTCCTCGGGAAACGGGGACGGGACGAGCCGGTGGGGACGGCGGCGATCAAAATAACCGGGCCTTCCGACGGCCGGTCGGCGGGGGTCCGTGATCACGTAGTCTCGGCCCCCGGAACGGGAACGAGGGGGAGTCCGGCATGGCCGCGATCAGTCTCAGCAAGCTGGAGGAGACCGCGCCCGCGCTGGTCCCGGCCTACCGCAGCGCGGGGGTGTCCCTGGCCAAGCACGGCCTCGACGGGCTGCGGGCCGCCGTCTACCTGGTGGTCGACCACTCCGGTTCCATGAAGCCGTACTACGACGACGGCAGCGTGCAGGAGCTCGCGGACCGGGTGCTCGGGCTGTCCGCGCACCTCGACGACGACGGCCGGGTGCCCGTGGTGTTCTTCTCGACGGACAACGCTTCACGCGTGGTTCAACGCTGAGTGACTAGGTCGTGATCAAGGAACCCGCAGGTCAGAGCGATTCGCCTCTGCGAATCGGGCCATGATCACCAGAGGGTCCGTCGGGCGCTGTGAGCGCTACGCCCTGTAGCCGGTTCTGGCACCCCCGGGGCACGTCCGGACAGCAGGGGGCGGAGCCACGAACTCCCAGGTTGGCCTTAGTACGGAGATCCGCCGTACTCAACTAAGAGTCGCGAAGGCGGGCGGTGCGTCGGTGGGCGGAGGGGGTGAAGTCCTCCATGATCACCATGTGCACGGGTATGGCCTCGCCCATGCTCTTGATGCCGAACGCGCGCCGCCCAGGAAAGGTGTAGTTGTGGCACGCATCCATGCAGGGCCCACGCGCTGCTCGCATTGCCCTCCGCTGGGCTGTGCTTTGCCAGTACGTGACTCTGCTTTGCGTTCTTCGCTGGGTAACGCAGCGAAGGTGTCCATAGGTAGATGAATGTGCAGGCCAGCGCGGCTGCGGCAGTGCCGGGGCGCGTCCAGGCAAAGCGGAGCTACCGACTCCCATGCCTGGATGGTGGCGGTGTGTACCGATTCATCCGGTCTGTCCCTCACCCTCTGACCCGGGGGTTTTAAGGGCGCGGCCCTGGGAGGGGATGTACTCCCCTCTTGTATGCGCCCCAGACCCCTTAGGTCACCCCTGACCGAGACGGGCGGCAGTCCAAAGCGCTCACGCCTGCGGCTGCTCCGTGGCCTTGTCGACCACGAACACGCCCATGCCGGTCACGGTCTCGACCAGACCTTCATCCCTGAGTACCTGGACAGCCTTTCGGAGGGTGTCGCGGGCTACGCCGTACGTGGCCTCAAGCTCGACCAGGCTCGGGATGCGACGGCCTACCGGAATTGCTCCGCTCTTGATCTGCCGCCGCAGATCGTCGGCGATTTGCCGGTACGGCGGTACGGGGCCCTCGCGGTCAATGCTCATGATCAGGGACGTTAGGTGACTGCCGTAGTCATGCCATAGCTACCCACGGGGGTAGCAGGGGGTAGTACACCCGGATACCGTGAAGCATGAAAGGACCCCGGCGACCGCGCAAACGGCCCCGGGGCGTGGCCAACGCTGCGAGGAGCGTCGACACATGCAAGTTACCGTCCATACATCCGGCGCCGACACACGGCCGCCGGACATCGCGCTCATGCGTGCCCGTGCACGCCGTGCGCTCACTGAAGCCATTCCCCCTGACGACCTGGACTCCGTCGTCACCGCGCTGCGCGGGTATGCGCAGCGGCTCATCCCGGACGTCGAGAGGCTGGCTCACGAGGAACCGAGCGGCAGCGCCCCCCGGTACGCGGCCTCCGTGTGCGTGATGACCGCACGCGACAGGCTGCGCCTGGGCAACGGCGGGACGCTGGCCGTCCGCATCGCTGTGGCGCAGAAGCTCGCGCGTGCCGTCACTGCCCTGTGCGACCACTACGAGAACCTGGGCAGGCAGGCGTGACGCGCGTGTGCCGGGCCTGCGACAAGGTGATCGTGCCGCCGCAGGCGGCTGTGCTCGTAGCGCACCAGGAGTCCAACTCCGGTCCCGGCTGGGACATCTGGGCGCACGCGGACCACGTCGACGACGTGGAACTGATCGACCCCGTCCTCCTGCGGATCATGACGCGCATCTGGGCCGCGCGTGCGGGGAGCGGGGGAAGCGCGTAGGGGGAGAGTCCTCCCCTTTTTGCGCGCAGCTCCGTGAAAAGAAGCTGTACACGCGCCATTCCGGAGGGAAAGTCGACAATTCAGGGCCTGTGAGGGAGATAAGCACGTCCCGTGTTTAGCAAGGAATCTCTCGGGGCTTTTTAGCGGTCCCCGTCGAAGCTCTTTCCGGTGAAATGGAAGACCCCCCTGGACGTCTCGATCCAGGGGGGTTCTTCTGTCATCCGCCAGGTTTTGTGAGCGTCCGAGGCAATGGCCAAAGGGGTCCGAAGACGCTCACTCCCCGACGAATTCCAGGTACACAGGCGAGTGCGCAGCCTTAGGCGCTCGGGCCTGTGTAAGCCTGCATCGATCCGCCCAGGAAGCCAGACGACGGAGACTCGTTGTGCATGGCATTGGGTCCAGGGCGCTGTGCGCCCGTATTGGGGGCCATCCAGAGCTGCTGTGTCGAAATGGAGGAATCCGCGCAGCCGCCATGCTTGGAGATGACCGGCCACACTCCGCCGCCAGCCTCATGGCCAGCGTTGTCCTCCACGACTTCAGGCCCCGGAATGAATCGCTCGGCCACTGGTGCTCTCCACTTCTTCGCCGGACGCGGGCAGGTCGCTGGGAATAGGGTTTCCGTGTTCCGCTCCCATAGGCAGGGTGTAACCGGGCCCGCCGGAACCACCGCCCGACAGGACCGACCACACCTGTCCGCGCTCGTGCCCCGGGTCGCCGGACAGGTCGGTGCCGGGTACGGCACGCGTGGAATCCATGACAACTCCCATGGGGTGGCTAATAGCCAACGCCGGTGTAGTTCATGCCGGTCATGGAACCCTGGCTCCGCAGGTACTGCGTAAGTTCCTCAGGGCTCTTGGCGGCACGTATCTGCCGGATCTGTTCCTCCTGGGTACCAGCGGGCGGTGCTGCCCCCACTGCACCCATGGACTGCATGCGCTGGTACTGCATGATCTCTTCCGGGGTCAGCCGGGAGTTCGGATAAGGGCTCTGGGAAATCTGGGGGGCGTCGCCCTCCATCAGTTCCTGGAGCATCGCCTTCTGACTCTCCAACTCCCTTTTCAGAGCCACGTTCTCCGCCGTGATCGCCTTCACGTGGGCGCGCAGCCCTGGCGAACGCGGCGCGTTGCGCTGCTGCTGCGGTGGTGCTTCTTCGAATTCCTCGTACTCGTCGGCGTCGTACTCATTGCCGTCGTAGTAACCCATGCCGTACATGGCGTGGCCTCATTCCTTGGCCGCCCTACCCCGAGGAAGGGAAGGGGTTCCGTCGCCGGACTCGGATTCAGACGGAGGGCCGGGAGATCTCCGCCGATGGAATGAATCTACCGGGAAGGGAGAGGCCGGGGCCGGCTCCGGCCTCTGGGATTTCTCACACCACACCCATGAGGGCTGTGCACGAACCCGTTCCCGTCGCACTGGACAAGGACGTACGGAAGAAACGGAACGCCTTTCCCGTGGACGTCGCCGTGACAGTGGCAGCAGCAGAAAGGGCGACCGTTGTCCCGGTCGACACCCACGCAGTGCCGTCCAAAGAGCCCTCGATAGTGAGCGTCCCGGCCAGGGTGCCGGTTCCCACGGCAACGACCGTTGCCACACCGTGCGGATGGGTGCCGTCGACGGCTGTTCCCGTGGCATTCCCCGGGACAGCGCTCAGCGTGGTCCCGGCGGCGCTCTGTCCCTCCAGGGACACCCTCATTTCGGCCATGGTGGGCCCCTTCTCGTGATGCCCCATGAGTCCGAAGGACTCCGTGGAGCGCTTGACCGTCACCACCTCATAGACGGAGGTGACGGAATTCTTCTTCGTCGCCCTGGCCTGCCGCATGACGCGGCGCAGCGACTGCTCCAAGCCTGGCTCCCGCTCGATGATGCCGATAAGCCAGGCGAGGCGGATAAGGGGTTGTTCCCCGCGACGGCTGTGCGCCCGCATGGTGGCCTCTTGGACGACCAGCGGTATGCAGTGAGGGCACGCGGCCTTCAGGCCCCCGTAGGGGCACTCACGGACTTCTTGGACGACGCTGCGGGAGAACCGCATACTCGTCTCCTCCTTCTTGATGTGGTCGCGTTGAGGGGAAGGGGCCCGCTCCCGGATGTCCGGCCAGGAGCGGGCCTCACGCACGTTCGGGGGTGCCCAGCGGGGCTGTGCAGGGTTCTGTGCAGGGGTACCCTGCACAGCCTTTTCGCAGGTCAGGCGGCACTGTGCAGGGTGTGCAGGGCAAAACCCCCCATTGTTTACGGAACTGCGCAGCAGGGGTGCCCTGTCTCCATTGGGACCGAGGGGTCCAGAGGGCGCCCACAGACGGGGCACCCGTCCTCGACCCCGATGCCCCGGAACATCGGGGTCTGTTTTCCGTCCCCGAACAGTCCTCGCTTCGAGCGGAAGGGGGCGAACCTCAGTCCGCTCTCGTACAGCTCCTTGAAGAAGCGGGTGTCCTTCATGACGTACGCCCCGGCCCACTCGGCGTAGGCGTCGTACATGTCCTTCTTCGAAATCACCATCTCGGAACCGAGGGTGAAGGTGTCCTCGATCCAGGTCTTCAACGGGGAGGAAGACTCTTCGGTGATGCCTCGCGCCGCAGCGCTGGAGGCGGGCTCCGTGAGGTATCCGCGACGCTCAACGCGCTCCAGGCCATCCAAGGCCCAATTGAGAATGCCGGGCATCTCTCCGGCGATGGCCTCCTTGAGGGTTGTGTCCTCCTGGCCGAGGAACGACTTAGTCATGCTGAGGATGACCAGGCGCCCACTCAGGGCGCCCGACGGGTCCCTGAAGTCCGGCAGGTTGTTGCTCATGAGGACCAGGCGGGCGGGAATCTGCCCGATGTAGTCCCGCTGGTACTTACGGGACACCGACACAGGGTCGCCGCCGGATATCGACAGCAGTCGCTCCAGCACGATCTCGGAGTTCTCCTTCGGGACACGGGAGTCCGGGATCACGGCGAGCGACTTTCCGATCAGGGACTCCAGGCCGAAATCTGTGGCCAGTTTTGCCGCTGTCGTTGAGGCGCGGTTGTCCTCGCCCACGAGTGCAGTCATGGTGCGCTCGATCGTTCCCTTGCCCGAGCGCGTCGGCCCCTGGACATAGAGGATCTTCTCCAGGTCGGTACGGCCACTGACCATGTAGCCGAACCAGTCTTGGAGAGCACGGATCGAATCCGGGTCGTCCCCCCAGACCGAGTCCAGGAACCGCAGCCACCTTTGCGGCGGAGGAGCGTCGGGGTCGTAGTCGAACGGCACCGACACGAAGTTGAAGAAGCGCGGCGTAAGCGGGTGCAGCGTCCGCGTGGCTACGTCGAGCAGTCCATTGCTGCAAGCCACTACGGCCCCTATAGGGGTCTTTTTCTGCTCTGTACCCTGCACACCCTGCACAGTGCAGGTCAGACCGCATTTTGAACCCTGCACAGCACCCTGCACAGCACCCTGCACACACCCTGCACAGGGCAGGAAGGAGGGGGCCTGGACTGTGGCGGACAGATAGGCAACGGCCTGCATGGCCTCGATGAGGTCAGCGACTTTGCGTCGGTTCGGGTGCCATGGAAGGGGTGTCTTGCCCTGGAGGTAGTGGGCTGATTCGAGGGCGGGATAGATGTCTGCCCGCAAGTCGGTCCCCGTGGTCTCGACCCAGTGCGAGCCGTGCCAGCGGAGCCATTGGTCATTCCAGTGCCGCAGAGTCGGCATTTCCTGGACCGTCCAGCGCACCATCAAGGCGCGTGCCGTGGCCATGGGGTTCGAGGGCGGGGGAAGAATCTCCGCGCCGTCCGTCGCCGACGGCGTACGCCGCTCCTCCCACACCCGGGTCTCGTGCTCGGGTGTGCCAATGTGCCGTAGGCCGTGATCCACCCCCGCACGTCCGGCCTCCGGGTGGTCGGTCCAGGTGTCGACCGCCGCGTACAGCGCGGCGCGCAGATCGTGTGTGTGGAGCTGGTGCGGGGCGTAGTGGCTCAACTCCAGCGCGATGCCGTCCACCCAGGGTTCACCGCGACCACCGACCGGCTCATCCCGGATCTCTTGGCAGCGCTTGTCCACGTACCGCTGAAGCCCCTCAGGCGTCCCCTGGAAGCCCTCAAGGACTTCTCCGGTACGCCGGTCCACCGGAAGAGTCATCGGCACCCTGACGGGCTTCTGGAGCTTCTGAACGACCCATTCGGGCAGTGGCGCCAGGGGCGCGTTCACCTCCAGCGCGTACGGGCGCCCGAAGATGACCGACGGAGGCGCCACCACGTACCCGCCATCGCCTCGGGTGTCGATATCCGCACCGAGGTACTTGCCGTCTTCGCCGCGCGTGCATCCGAGGCGCTGGGCAGGCATCTGGAAGTAGTGATGCCACCCGCCCGTGGAGGTCTTTACGGTGTAGGTGGAGGGCAGTTGGCCGCTCTCCGCCTCCAGCGTGGAGAGCGTCTGGGCGCCCTTCTTGCGCTGCTCGATTCCGTCCTTGTCGACGTAGACCTTCGTGTCAACGTCCATCACGAAGAGATTCGAGCTGCCGGTAGCAATGCCGATGTTGGAGTCCGGCCACTTGTCCCACCACTCGAAGATCTGCTGAGAATCAGTGGTCGCGCCCTTGTGGCCGTTCATCGTGCGGGGGTGCTTGCCGACGTCCTTTCCGCAATCCTTGTTGCAGGAGCACCGGCCCGACGTGGTGTCGTGCAACGGGAAGACTGACCAGCCGTTGCGGGCGTAGGCGAATGCCGCCTGGAGGAGAGGACTGCGAATCTCAAACGCTGGCTTATCTGCCATGCTTGACACATCGCTTTCTGTAAAGCCACCCCGGCCCGCCCGCCGGGGTGGTTGCCTTTTTGCTGTGTTGCGGGCCCGGCGTCAGCCCCCGTTTATGGCGGGGGTCCTCTCCTCCGTAAGGGCCTGGTGGTCTCGCTATGGCATGCTGAGATCGCCTTTCATCGAGGTGGTGGAACGGCTCCGGAACCTGAACCGGAGCCGTTCTCTGCATTCGTCCCGGACGCGGCTCATGCCGCCGTGGAGGGCGCCAGGAGCGCACGCAGGCGCCCCAGTTGGTCCGGTGTGAGGGCGGGGGCGGCATCGACTATCCGGCGTACATGCGCGTCCAGCTCTGTGACCGTGGGCGCAGTCGTTTTGATGTGCGCACGCACCTCGGCCTCACTCACTTTTGTGAGTCCCGAGGTGACCCGGTAACCGGTCAGTTCGCCCCGCTTGACCATGCGCTGGATCGTCAGGGGATTGACGTGAAGGATCTCCGCTGCGCGACCAGGGCCGATCAGGTCGTCCGGCACGGGGATGCTGTGCATTGCCGTTCTCCAGGAGGGCGAATGGGCGCAACGACACTGCGTCGTTGCGACCGGGGCTCTCCTTCCCACGGCCCAACAAATACTACAAGGCGCCACCTCCGAAATCGGAATCGGAAGTGGCGCCCTGTGACAGTGACCTGATCGTGGCTTCTATTTCTTTGACAGCCTTTTGTGTGCCCGACCTGCGGGTTAAGCCGTAGGAGAAACCACGAAACGGACCCTGTCCAACACGGACCCTGAGTCGCTGTCGGCGGCACGCATGACGCGCGGCTGGCCGATGATGCCGGGGGAGAACAGCAAGGCGGCAATGGCGCGCTGCGCGTTGACCTCTGTTGCCTCCCAGCGCTCCGCCGCGCCGGGGCCCGCCTCGAACATGGAGGCCAGCGGGTTCGGCGCGGTGAGGGCGCTCTCCCGGTTCTGCAACTCCCTGATGGTCTCCTCCAGGCTGGAGATCTTCCGCGCGATGATCCGCGCCTCCGCCGGGGTCTCCGGGTCCTCTGCCTCGAACGCCTCCAAGTTGGCGCGCGCCGTGGCCAACTCCGTGCGCACGGCGGACACCTCGGAGTCGTCGGCGGGGGAGGAGAGGCCCGCCGCCACGTCGGGGCGTGACAGGTAGGCCAGCAAGACGCCGGGGTGCTCCGCGTCTCCGATCAGGAACGCGTCCGTCTCGGCTTTGTCGATGGCCAGATGGCCGTACGCGTAGCAGACGTATGCCGGGTGGAGCTGGTGGCGATTGCCGCCTTTCGAGACGGACATGCGCCCGCCGCACACGTCGCACCGCAGGGTGCCGGTGAGTACGTACCGCACGCTGGCCGTGGTGTACGTCTTCCGGGACGGGTCGGCCAGCATCCGCTGTACCGCCTCGAACACCTCCGGCTCAATGAGTGGTTCCCAGTTCCCGGGGCGCTCGGTGCCCGCGTGCACGCGGATGCCGATGTACGCCTTACGCATGAGCATCTGCCGCAGGTTCTGCGGTGAGAACGTGGCTTTGCTCTGGCGGCTGACAATGCCGCGTCGCTCCCAGTCCAGGGCCACGGACCGGATGGACTCCGGGGCCTTTTCGGTGCTGCCGAGCACCCGCCGGAACAACTCCCGGACCAACGGGGCCTCGCTGGGGTCCGGGTACTGCCGGACGGGACGGGGGCGCCCATCGATCAACTCATAGTCCCTGGCGTACCCGAACGGTGTCTTACCGTGCGGCCGTCCCTCACCCAGTGCGGAGTTCACGCCTCGCAGCGTACGGACGCTTAGGAGTCGTGCCTCTTTTTCCGCGTCATTGATGCCGGAGATCAGGGCGTGCCGGTCGCCGTAGTTCCGGGGATTGAACGTGCGGTCAAGGCTGGTCACGTGGATCAGGTATCCGCCGGACTCCACCGCGTCCACCAGGGACACGCCCTTACCCGTCTCGCGGGCGAGGCGGGAGATCTCCCACAGAACAAGCACGGTCCCCGGTGCTCCGAAGTCCTTCGACTCCAGATCGGCCATGAGCCGATCGAAGTCGTCCCGTGTCTTGCGGGCGAACTTGGACGCGCTGCCTGTATCGGCGTACGCCTCTCCCCATGTCCACGGGCCGTGCTCCTGCTCGGCCGTGACGTTGTCCCTGTGCTGGTCCGTGATCGAGCGGGCGATACGCCCCTTGCCCTTCGAGACGCGCAGGTACTCCCGCGCGGTCCGTGTCGCTACTGCTGTGGCCATGGCCCCTCCCTGATGACGTGCCCTTCAAGGGGACCATACGTAGAACTTTCACCACGGACATCGACGCCGAGACCGACATCTCGCTCGCCGACCACCGGGGCCGCGTCGAGCGGATCGTCGCCGGGCTCGGGCACATGGGCAGGACCAGCTACCACCTGGCCATGGACGCCGTCATCGACCACTACCTCGACAGCGGCACCACCGCGCCCGCCCTCGTCGTCTTCCAGACCGACGGCGGCCCGGTCAGCAGGCCCGCCGCCGAGCGCTACCTCTGCAAGGCCGCGAAACTGCCGCTGTTCTGGCAGTTCGTGGGCTTCGGCGACCCGGACGCCAAGCAGTTCGACTTCCTGCGCAGGCTCGACGACCTCCCCGTGCCGGACCGCAGGGCCGTCGACAACGCCGGTTTCTTCCACGCGGGCCGCGACCCGCGCCGGATGTCCGACGCCGAGCTGTACGACCGGCTCGTCGGCGAGTTCCCCCGGTGGCTGGCGGCGGCACGGGCCCAGGGCATCGTCCGGCCGGCCGCCGGGCACTGAGCGAAGCACCGACCGGCGGCGGGCGTCGGGCCTAGGGCGTGTTTCGAAAGTGGCGCCGTCCGCCCGGAGGGCGGGGCCCGCGGCGTCTGGTGCGTGCAGTCGCAAGGCGGAGGATCGCCCTCGTAC